>CAMEKR010000020.1 GCA_945921515.1 uncultured Clostridia bacterium
GCGTGATAAAATATCAGAGTCACGGCGGATATATGGCAACTACACTTGAAGAAGAACATCTTATGTCCGTACATGCAAAATCCGGCGGTATATATCGCAGGATAAAGCAACCGGGCGATGAAGTAGAGCAGGGCGAACCAATGGCAGAGATTCTCCACCCGTTTGAAGGCACAGTTACAGAAGAAATATTGGCTCCTGCTAACGGAATAGTATTCTTTGCTCATAAATCTCCGCTTGTGCTTGAAAACTCTGTTGTATACAAGATTATTAAAAGACTCCATATATAGAATTAAGCCGTGTAAAGCAAGGGAACTTTACACGGCTTATAAACTGTTATTTGTACTCAACTATACTGTCGGGGTTGGGAGGTTTTTCGACGGGAAAAATGCCGACAAAACATAGCTGAGCGTTTTCACAAACACAGCTTACATTATATATATTCAATTTAGCACGGTTTTGTTAGCAGAAAATGACGAAAAATTTTAATTTTGTAACTATAACCAAATTTATGTATTGAAATTTGTTTATAATCACGATACTTTTTGACAAATATGAAAAACCGTAAATACTCCTTTTTGGTATAATAACTCATGATACATCTAACGATATTCATTAAACATCCCATTTGCAATAGAAGTATATATAAAGAAAAACCGTAGCCTTATAACAAGACTACGGTTTTTGTTTGGCGCAGAAAGAGGGATTTGAACCCTCGCGCCGGTTTCCCGACCTACTCCCTTAGCAGGGGAGCCCCTTCACCACTTGGGTATTTCTGCGTGGCTGAAATTTAAAATATTTATGGTGCCGCTGATCGGACTTGAACCGATACGGTATTGCTACCGAGGGATTTTAAGTCCCTTGTGTCTGCCTATTCCACCACAGCGGCATGGTGTTGTTTTCGGCGATTAACCTTGATATATTATACACTTATTTTTCCCACTTGTCAATAGCTTTTCGAAATTTTTATAATTATTTTTCAAGCATAAAAACTTGCTATTTTTTTCGTAATAGTGTAAAATATAATTTAGATTCTTAATCGAAATCGGGAAATATAATTCTCTTATCTTTTTTGAAAGGGGAGTACCAATGAGAATAGCTCTTTTTACAGAAACATATCTTCCCAGCATAAATGGTGTTGTTACTCATGTAAAAACTCTTAAAGAAGGTCTTGAGGCACTCGGGCATACAGTTATGGTAGTTACCGCCGACTCACGCGTTAACAATCATGTTATTGCCGATGATGTCATGTACTGTCCCGCAGTTAAGCTCAAGAAAATATATAATTATGATATCGCACCTCCAATCAGCAAGGAGCGTCTTGATAAACTTAGAAATTTTGCCCCGGATATCATACATATCCATAATGAGTTCGGAGTTGGTATATCGGGCGTTCTTATAGCACGCTCTCTCAAAGTGCCGCTTGTATACACGCTTCATACTATGTATGATGATTATGTTTATTATGTTGCAAAAACTCAAGCTTTCGGAAAGGTTGTTACCTCTGCAAGTCATTTATACGCAAAGATACTCGCTTCGACTGCTTCCGCTATTACAGGCCCTTCCGCTAAGGTTTCCGAGTATTTCAGAGCCTGCGGTGTAAAGAAAAAGGTTCATGTTATACCAAACTCGGTAGAGCTTGATGTTTTTGATCCCAAATGTGTTGATAAGCAGTCTGCTCTTGAGCTTCGCAGAAAATTCGGTTTTGACGATGAAGACATGGTTTTCTGTTTCTGCGGCAGACTCGGAAAAGAAAAGAATGTTACTCTTCTGCTCGAATACTGGGCGGCTCATGTAAAGTACGAAGATAAAATAAAACTGTTTATTCTCGGTGACGGACCTCTCCACGAACAGCATTGCAAAGAAGCGGAATCACTCGGTATATCGAATATGGTCAAATTTGCAGGCAGAGTAGAGCATCCCGAGCTTCCTGAATATTATGCTTGCTGTGACGCTTATATCACAGCCTCGCTCTCGGATACCTGTTCTATATCTATGCTTGAGGGCATGGCTATGCACCTTCCCGTTCTTAGTCTAAAGGACGAGCTTAATGAAGGACAGGTCGTAGACGGCGTAAACGGATATAATTTCACTAACGCCGAAGAAATGTACGAGCTACTTAAAAAGCTCCGAGATATGCCGAAGGATGAGCTTCACGAGTTCGGAGCACGCACCCGTGAATCTATAAAGACATCCGGTGCAATCCGCCTTGCTAACGATCTACTTGATGTATACAAAGAAGCAATTGGTGTGTACGAAAAGAAAAAAACGAAGAAGCGCAAACTCAAAAAGCGTTATCGTAAGATCAGAAGGATGTATGCGCCGAGAAATAAATATTCTGTAAAAAAATAGTTCTGAAGCCAAACGAAACCCGGAGATGACAACGGAACAGCAAATTATTATTACTGCCTTGAATGTTTAGTTGAGCCGAAAATGTGAGTCAAAGCGAAATGACATTTTGGAACGAATACGCAGTAAGATTTGACGAGGAAATGTTCGCCTGATTTTTGGGGCAGATAATAGGTATAGTTTTATGCACCTTAATTATAACGCTTAATTAAGGTGCATAGCTTTTTTCTGTATAGGTGTATTAATTTTCGTCAGATATCTTCCATCTGTTTGCCAAAATACATTGCGGCGGCTTCTACAAGTGCTTTCGTCTTTTCGTTTACCGTAGAGTTGTCCTTATCCGACAGCATTATTACCGCACCGTTTACATCTCCGTCTACCATAATCGGTGCGCAGGCTACTGCAAATCTGTCAACGCCCTCTATAGGATTCATCTTCACTCCGTCGGCAGTCCTGAACAGCGATTTTCTTTGCTCGATAAGGTCTTCAAGCGAGCTTGACAGCCTTCGTTCAAGAACTTCTTTTTTCTGTATGCCCGAAGCCGCAACTACATGATCTCTGTCGCATATTACGGTAGGCATACCGCCGACTTTATACAGCACATCGGCATATTGACCGGCGGTACCGGAGATTTCACCCACGGGAGAATATTTTTTGAAAATTACTTCTCCGTCTACGCTTGTATAAATCTCAAGCGGAGTGCCTTCTCTGATTCTCATGGTACGCCTTATTTCTTTCGGTATTACGACTCTTCCAAGATCGTCTATCCTTCTTACAATTCCTGTTGCTTTCATTTTATATTGTCATTCCTTTCTGAAATAAGCTATATTTGCGTTTGCAAACATATTATTCCTTGTGAAAGGGTAGATATTCGTTTTTTGATAAATTTTGATAGAATCCGATCAAAATCGATATAAAAGTGATTTACAAAATTCCAAAAACTATGTTGCTTGTTATTATGATATGTTGATTTTGGCAAAGAAATGTTGTATAATAAATTGAATATGAGCGAAAATGGAGTGATAGCCTTGACTGCCGATGAAGAATATATGACCGTCTGTATTGAGCTTGCAAAAAAGGCGGCTCAGCTCGGTGAATGTCCTGTCGGAGCTATCGTTGTTGACAATGACGGTAAAATAATAGGCAGGGGCTATAACCGCCGTGAAACAGACAATTCTCCGATTGCGCACGCAGAGATAGTAGCTATTGAGCAGGCGGCAAAAGCACTTGGCTCATGGAGGCTTAACGATTGTACGCTTTATGTCACGCTTGAGCCTTGTCCGATGTGCGCAGGTGCTGTAATAAACTCACGGCTAAAACGGCTTGTATATGGCGCATTTGATGAAAAAGGCGGGGCTTGCGCCTCGCTCATAAACATATTTGAATTGCCGTTTAACCATAAACCTATGGTCAGAAGCAGGATACTTATCGATGAATGTTCATCATTGATGACAGATTTCTTCAAATCATTACGCTGACTTATCTAAAGCAGAAACAGCATTTATGTAAAGCTTATTGAAAACTATTACAAATGCGGTTGCTATGGCAGCTGTTACGGCTATAATTGTAATCAGTTTTTTCATGGTTATCTCTTTCTCAGTCGGTGTTTATTCGTTCGATACGCTTTTCTGTATTTTTGATTAAGCTCAGAAGGGCTGTGCCTTGCTTGTCATAATCTTCTTCGATTGAATTTGTGGTTATTGAAGGTGCGGCTTGTGTATTGCTCTCATTTGACGCAACTGCAGCACCAACTTCAAGGCAGATAGCCGAGTCAATCAGCTGAAGTGCATTTGTCTGAGATATGCCGAAAAGTTGTTCGTCATTCTTGCTGTTGGATGAATAAGTAATTCTGAAAGCTTTATATACCGACAGCATAAGCATTGATGATATGGACTTGCTGAGCTTTGACGACTTGATTTTCTGAAGCAGAGAGAAAATTACCTCGATGCTGTTAGTTATCAGTTTTTTATTCAGAACAAGCAACAGATCACCGTTTCTTGAATCAGCCTTCGAGTCGGAGTTTCCCGCGGGGATATCACTCTCGGTTATAATTCCTCCGTTTGATACAGGAGAACGTCCGAGCAGATAGTCGGTGGATACATTGTAGTAGTCTGCCGCTTTTATAAGAAAGCTAAGACCGCACTCACGCTTTCCTTTTTCATAATGGGAGAGCAGTGCCTGCGCTATGCCCAGATCCTGTGCAACCTGCTTTTGTGACAGCCCACGCTCTTTACGGAGCAGGGACAATATCCGCGGGAAATCGGTGTTCATTGTTTGACCTCACTTATTCTGACAATATTCACAAAGTATATTATAACGGAGTTATTTCCGAATGTAAAGCGTGATTTTATACAAAAAAGTATATACTTTTTTATCTAATAATCCGATAATAAGCCCAAAACCTACGTTTTTTGCTCTATTATCATTAATTCTATTGCCGAAAGGAAGCTAAAAAATGAGAAATTACAGATTATATCTAATCCGTCATGGTATCACAAGCGGTAATCTTGAAGGTAAATATATCGGCACTACCGACCTTCCTCTTTGTGAAGAAGGAGTAGACGCTATATCTTCTCTTGTCGCTCTCGATGTTTATCCGCAAGTGCAGAAAGTATATTCAAGTCCGCTTAAACGCTGCCTTGAAACTGCCGATATTATTTATCCCGAACGCTTATTAAAGCGTATTGACGGCATTGCTGAAATGGATTTCGGCGAATATGAGGGCAAGACTCATGAACAACTGAGCGCTGACAAGGATTATATCGAGTGGCTTAAAGGCGGTTATGAAGCGGCAGCTCCGGGCGGAGAGAGCTTCGGTCATTTTACTATAAGATGCCTTGACGGTCTTGAAGAGATATTCAAGGATATGATGGCGAATGAAGTTACTTCGGCTGCTGTTATCACCCATTCCGGCGTAATTATGAACCTTCTCTCCGGCTACGGTCTGCCTAAAATGAAACCGGTAGATTTTGCCTGCAATCAGGGAGAGGGATTTGAGATTCAGCTTAGTACTTTTTTATGGCAGCACGGTCCTGTTTTTGAAATCGTGGGAAAATTATTCTGAACGGAGAAAATAAATGGATATTTTAAAGCAACTTGCAGATGAATTCAATATAAGAAGCAATCAGGTCAACAATACCGTCAAACTTATCGATGAAGGCAATACCATTCCTTTTATATCAAGGTACAGAAAAGAGATGACGGGTGGGCTTGACGATCAGCTTCTGCGTGAGCTGAGCGAAAGGCTTTCTTATCTTCGTAATCTTGAATCACGCAAAGCTGAAGTGCTCCAGCTTATCGAAAGCGGAGGAAATCTGAACGAGAAAATAACAGCAGACCTTGAAAAAGCAAAAACGCTTGCCGAAGTTGAAGATATATACCGCCCGTTTAAACCAAAGCGTAAAACCCGTGCAGGCGTCGCCATAGAAAAAGGACTCAGCCCCCTTGCCGACATAATTCTGTCGCAGAAGAATCTTTCCGTCAGCAATGAAGCAAAACGATTTATCGACGAAGAAAAAGGCGTTTCCACTTCCGATGATGCAGTAAACGGAGCTTTGGACATAATATCCGAAATTATCTCCGATGACGCCGATTTGCGTAAGAAACTATATGCAGAATATTCGGGATACGCATACATAGTTTCGGTAGCTACAGATGAAAATGCCGATACCGTGTACAGAAACTATTATAGCTACAGGGAGCTTGCTTCTACGATACCTCCGCACAGATTACTCGCTCTTGACAGAGGAGAGCGTGAACAGGCGTTAAAAGTATCAATCGAACCCGATGAACAGCGGATATTAAAGTATATCACCAAAGCATATGTAAAGTCCGATAACGAATGCGGCAGGCTTGTCCGCACAGCGTGTGAAGACAGCTATAAAAGGCTTTTGCATCCTTCTCTTGAAAGAAGGCTCAGAAACGACCTTACCGAGAGGTCGTGCGACAGCTCGATACATACCTTTTCGGATAATCTGCGTCAGCTTCTTATGCAGCCGCCTGTAAGAAACAGCGTTGCTATAGGATTCGATCCCGGTTACAGAACTGGCTGTAAAGTAGCCGTTGTAGATTCGACAGGAAAGGTGCTCGATACCGCTGTTGTATATCCGACACCTCCCAAAAAGGATATCAAGGGCGCAGGCGAAACAATAAAGAACCTGATAGAAAAGCACAAGGTTGATATAATTGCTGTCGGAAACGGAACTGCAAGCCACGAAAGTGAAGAGTTCATTGCCGATGTTATTAAGAGCGTTGACAGAAAAGTAAGCTATATGGTTGTATCTGAGGCTGGTGCGAGCGTATACTCCGCAAGCAAGCTTGCCGCTGAAGAATTCCCCGATTATGATGTTTCTCTAAGAAGTGCGGTTTCTATTGCAAGACGGCTTCAGGATCCTCTTGCAGAACTTGTTAAAATCGATCCCAAAGCGATAGGCGTTGGTCAGTACCAACACGATATGCCTCCTGCAAAGCTCTCTGCGGCTCTGGGCGGAGTGGTCGAGGATAGCGTAAACAGCGTAGGCGTAGATCTTAATACAGCTTCTGTTTCATTGCTCGGATATGTTTCGGGTATAAACGCTTCGGTTGCAAAGAATATAGTTACATATCGTGAGGAAAACGGTGCTTTTACCGACCGAAAAGAACTTCTGAAAGTATCAAAGCTCGGTAAGAAGGCTTTTGAGCAATGCGCCGGTTTTATGCGTATTCACGGCGGAAAATGTCCGCTTGACAATACTTCCGTACATCCCGAAAGTTATAAAGCGGCAGAAGCTTTACTTCTTAAATGCGGCTTTAGTCTTGAAAATATATCGGGCGGTATTCCGTCAATTAAGGAAAAGACCAAAGAAATCGGAATTAAAAAGCTGTCCGATGAACTCGGTATAGGCGAAATGACGCTTACAGATATAGTTTCCGAGCTTGCAAAACCCGGCAGAGACCCCAGAGATGAGCTTCCTCCGCCGCTTCTCAGAACCGATATAGCCGATATAAACAGTCTTAAGCCCGGTATGATACTTGACGGAACGGTAAGAAATGTTATAGATTTCGGTGCATTTGTCGATATTGGCGTACATCAGGACGGACTTGTTCATATTTCGCAGATTTGCGACAAATTCATAAAGCATCCGCTTGAAGCGGTAAAAGTAGGAGATATCGTCAAGGTTAAAGTGCTTGATATCGACCCTGCCAAAAAGCGTATTTCGCTTACAATGAAAGGAATCTGATAAAATGATCAAATCGTTATTATCTTATACCAAAGAAAATGTCGGTGAGTTTGTCAAATACAACATTTTCAGTAAAAATAAAACAACAAAGATATATGTTATCTGCTATCTAATATTTATGATTTTAATTGCGTCAGTCGGCGTGATAACAGCAATAGTTACGCAGATGCTTTGGTTTATTTTTGCTACGGTTATCTCGGTTTTGCTTATTGCAGGTGCGGCAGGCATATTAATGTTTGCTGTAAATAAATACACTAAAGAAATATATGATATAAACTCAAAAAACGGCTATGACGCCATTGAGATAACAGCAAGCAGTATTGTACTTAAAAAGAACGAAGTCGCTAAAGCTATAGCCGATTGGACGGCTGTTGCTTCGGCCGATTTTAATTCTGATAAAGCGTATATCGTAACGCATGACGGTTATCTGTTCATAATAAGCAGTAAGGATATCAAAGAAGGCTCAATCGATGAGCTAAAGCAGATTGCCGAAGAGAAGCTGGTAAAAGCCGATGATTAACTATCAGCTTGAAACAGAAAGAATCATCAAGTCGCTTGACCATGTGCCTTCGCTTTTGCTTCATGCCTGCTGTGCGCCGTGTAGCAGTTATGTTCTTGAATATCTGACGGAATTTTTTAATGTTACCGTATACTTCTATAACCCGAATATTACCGAAGACAGCGAATACGAAAAGCGCAAAAATGAGCTTATGCGCCTTATTAAAGAAAAGCCGTTCAGATATCCTGTGAAGATGATAGACGGAGATTATTCGCCCGAGGTCTTCTTCAATATGTCAAAAGGCTTTGAAGATTGCCTTGAAGGAGGCGAGCGATGCTTTTTGTGCTATGAGCAGAGAATGCGCTCAACAGCACAGCTTGCAAAAGATCATAATTATGAATATTTCTGCACCACGCTGTCTGTAAGTCCGCATAAAAATGCCGCTAAACTAAATGAGATAGGTGCTTCTCTCAGTGATGAGTTCGGGGTTCCTTATTTGTTCTCCGATTTTAAAAAAAGAGGCGGATATAAGCGTTCTATTGAGCTTTCAAAGCAATACGGTCTGTACAGGCAGAACTATTGCGGCTGTATTTACAGCAGGATACAAGCTGAGCGTAAAGATAAAGAAAAAAATTCGTCAAATGAGGCGAAAACTGTTGTCAAACAGTAAAAAGTGTGATAAAATAGTTAAGGTTTATTTTAAATTCAGTTGAAAGAGGTGAAAGACGATGACTGCGGACCCTTGTGGGAAACGAAACAACAAATCTATAAAGTGCGCAGGAGTCGTCGCATAACGGCTTTCTGTGCCGGAAATGAGGTACAATATGCTGAATTTTTACAAGACGGTTGAAAATACTATCGTCGAGCTTTCGGCACTTGAGCCGGGATGCTGGGTTTCTGCTGTAGCACCCACAGAGACAGAGATATCCATTCTTCAGGACGAACTGAATATCGACCGTGACTTTATCCGTTCCGCACTCGATGAGGAAGAATCATCCCGTATCGAAAGCGACGACGGACAGACACTTATAATTCTTGACTATCCGGTTGCCGAGAAAGTTAAGGATAAGGACGACACGATAAGCTATTACACTATGCCTATGGGTATCATTATCACAGAAAGTCATGTAGTAACTATCTGCCTTAAAGAAAATATCATAATCGATGAATTCACAAAAGGCATAGTAAAAGGCATACAGACGCAGTTCAAGACAAGGTTTGTCTTTAATGTGCTGCTGAGAATAGCGGGCAAGTATCTGTTATACTTAAAACAGATAGACAAGCTGTCAAACTATAACGAACAGCAACTTCAGAGATCTATGAAGAACAAGGAGCTTATTCAGCTGCTCGGTCTTGAAAAGTCACTCGTGTATTTTTCGACATCTCTTAAATCTACCGAAACTGTGCTTGAAAAGATATTGCGAGGCAGAGTTATAAAGCTATATGAAGAGGATCAGGAACTGCTTGAAGATGTACTTATCGAAGTTAAGCAGGCTATTGAGATGAGCAATATCTATTCAAACATCCTTTCCGGTACTATGGACGCTTTTGCAAGCGTTATATCAAACAACCTGAATATCGTCATGAAGGTCCTGACAGTCATTACGATAGTAATGTCCGTTCCTACGATGGTGTTCAGCTTTTACGGTATGAACTGTTACGATCTTCCGCTTCCATATACATGGTTCCCGGTTACGATTTCGGTTGTGCTTGCAGTAATAGTTGCAATACTGATAACTAAAAATAAGTTTTACAAATAAATTCGGAGGCAATATGGAAAAAGTAAAAATATCTATATGCGGTCATGATTTTTACTTAAAATCCGAAGATCCCGACAGAATGTATGCAGCTGCCGAGATTCTTCAGAAGAAAATGGACAAACTAAGCTCAATGGCGTCATCTATGTCGCTTACCGATATAGCAATGCTTGCCGCACTTGATTTTGCCGATGAGACCTATGACAGCAGAAAAATAGTAGAGACTGCTCAGAGGCTTTCTCAGGAGATTCAGGCGAAGCTTTCCGATGCTGATAATAAGACTAAAGAGTTTGAAAAACAGCTAAGCGCTTCATCACAAGAGGTTGCTTCCCTCAAAAACGCTCTGAGCGAAACTCAGGCTGAGCTTTCAGAAGCAAAGCGTCAGTTATCTGCGATAGATATTGAAGCGGAGCAGCGGCTTAAAAAAGAGAACGAAACCCTAAAGACCACTATAGACGAGCTTTCCGAAAAGAATCGTCGTATAGAAGGCGCATGGGAAAAGTTAAAGACCGACCATGAAAAGTCGGTTGAAAAAAGCGGAAACAATCAGCTTTTACTCGCACAAATTGATAAACTGCAGAATACTGTGGATACTTACGAAAAAACCTTTGACGAGTATGCAAACAAGCGTAACGCAGAAGTCAAGGACCTGAATGATGAGCTGTCAGCGCTCAGAAAGAAATATGCGGAACTCAGCGCACAGATGAACGAGATCGTGAACGACGGACAGATGACTTTATGAGTGAAATATTAGCTCCTTGCGGAGGGATAGAAAGTTTAACGGCGGCTGTTAATTCAGGCGCCGATGCAGTTTATTTAGGTGAAGAATCGTTCTCGGCAAGAAAAAATGCCGAAAACTTCAGCTATGATAAGCTTTGCGAAGCGGTAAAATTCTGCCATTACAGCGGCTTAAAGGTATATGTTACACTTAACACGCTGGTATTTGACAAAGAGATTTCCCTGCTTGCAAAAGCGATTGAAAACTGTGCTAAAGCTGATGTAGACGGCTTTATCGTACAGGATTTGGGTGTTGCTCATATTGCCCGTCAGATAGTACCGGAGATGCCGCTTCACGCTTCAACACAGATGACAGTCAATTCTGCAGAAGGAGCAATTAAGGCAAAACAGCTCGGCTTTTCAAGGGTTGTGCTGGGCAGAGAGCTTTCTTTACAGCAGATAAAGAACATTATAGACAGCTGTGATATCGAAACGGAAATATTTGTTCACGGTGCGCTTTGTGTTTGTATCAGCGGTCAATGCTATATGAGCAGTGTGCTTGGCGGCAGAAGCGGAAACAGAGGACTGTGCGCACAGCCGTGCAGACTGAATTTCAACTGCTTTAACAGGCAGAATGTGCTGTCGCTTAAAGATATGTCACTTATTGAAAAACTGCCCGAACTTAAAAAAATAGGTGTTTCTTCGTTTAAAATAGAAGGGCGTATGAAACGCCCCGAATATGTCGCAGGCGCAGTTAATGCCTGCCGTACCGTTCTTGAAGGCGGTAAACCGGATATTGAATCGCTGAAGAATGTATTTTCACGAAGCGGTTTTACCGATGGATATTTCAATGATGATTTCAGAAATATGCAGGGGATACGCACAAAAGACGATGTTACAGCCGCCGCACCAAAAGTACTTTCGGCTATGAAGCAGTATTATCATAAGCCTTTCAGGCGGTTTTCTGCCGATATAACGGTAGATGTGCGTAAGGACAGACCTGTTACCTATAAGCTGTCTGCCTGCAATTTAAGCTCTTTTGCGGTGGGAGATATTCCCGAAAAGGCTGTGAACAGGGAAGTGACCGAAGAATACCTTATAGGGCAGTGCAGTAAACTCGGCGGCACGGTTTATTACCCGGGAAATGTCACCGTAAATGTTGACGGCGGACTGTCGGTATCTGCCGCACAGCTTAACGAGCTAAGAAGAAAGGCTTGCGACTGCCTTAGCGAAAAAATTCTCGAATATAATTCAAATAACTATAAAATTTCATCGTTTATTCCTGAAAAGAGAAAAACAGCCAAAAAAATCCGCCCCGAGATAAGATGCGAGGTCAGTTCTTCCGCTCAGCTTGAGCAGGTTCTTTCAGAAGACGAGTATTCTTTTATCTACGCTCCTATGGAATTACTCGGAGCGGATACACCCGATAAATTCAGAATAATTGTTGTTCCGCCTGTATTTCTTGCCGACTGCGAACAAAGCGTTATAAACGAGCTTTCCGAGCTTAAAAAGCTCGGATATGAACATATGGCGGTGCATACGCTGTCACATATATCAATAGCTGAAAAGCTCGGTATGAAAGCACACGGTACATTCAGGCTTAATATAACTAACAGCTATTCTGCTTCGGAATACGAAAAAATGGGAATAGAAGATGCAACTCTTTCTTTTGAGCTAACTATGAACGATGCGTCAGAAATATGCGATGCAAGCGATATCAAAACCGGAATAATCGGTTACGGAAGGCTTCCGCTTATGATAACAAGACGATGCCCAATCAATGACGATAAGCCTTGCGGTATAGCCAAAAGAAAAGATTGTCCGCATAAGATAGCCGACAGACAGGGAAACTTTATGCCGTGTATATGCGGCAGTAACACAGTAGAAATACTAAATCCCGATAAGCTTTATCTAAGCGACAGGAAAAAAGATATAAAGAACTTTGATTTTATAATACTCAGATTTACCGATGAAGCAGATACACAAGCTGTGCTTGATATGTACCTAAATGATATCAAGCCTGATGGAAAGCTGACAAGAGGACTTTATTACAGAGGAGTGCAATAATGTTCATAAAAGTAAAAAAGCTGAACGATAACGCAAAGCTGCCGGAGAGAGCCACAGAATTAAGCGCCGGTGCTGATATATATGCCTGCATCGACAATGATATTAAGCTGAACCCAGGAGAAAGAAAACTGATTGATACCGGCTTTGCTTTAGCTATTCCCGCAGGTTACGGAGGGTTTGTATTCCCAAGAAGCGGTCTTTCTTCAAAGCACGGTGTTTCGCTTTCCAATTGTGTCGGTGTCATAGACAGCGATTATCGCGGAGAGCTCAAAGTTCCTATGATTAATCACGGAAACGAACCGTATGTAATCCAAAACGGCGAAAGGATAGCACAGCTTGTTATCATGCCTATCGATAACTGCCGATTTGTTTTGTGCGATGAACTTGACGATACACAGCGAGGCAAAGGCGGTTTCGGCTCTACAGGAAATATGTAATGCATTTTGCATAAATATTTGCTGAAATTCGGCGATATTTTATGAATTATTAATTTCGTAATTTTGTTGTATGCTTTTTTAAAAAGTGGTATAATATTTATCGGATTGAAATTAGAACTCAGCGGAGGATTTTTTAATGTTTTCAAAAGATATTGGAATCGATCTTGGTACAGCTAATACGCTTGTTTATATGAGAGGAAAAGGCATTATAATAAGAGAGCCAAGCGTTGTTGCTGTTGATGTTAAGATGGACAGAGTTCGCTATGTCGGACAGGAAGCTAAAGATGTCATAGGCCGTACACCCGGCTCTATTGTTGCGGTAAGACCGCTTAAAGACGGCGTTATTGCCGATTTTGATATGACGACCAGTATGCTTCAGGAATTTATCAGAAAAGCACTCAAGGGCAGAGCTTTTGCAGGCTCAAGAGTAAGAGTAATTATCTGTATTCCTTCTGGAGTAACCGCTGTAGAGCGCAGAGCCGTTAAAGAAGCTACTCAGAACGCCGGAGCAAAGCGTGTTTCTATTATAGAAGAACCTATGGCGGCGGCTATAGGAGCAGGTCTTCCCGTTGCCGAGCCTACAGGAAGCATGATTGTTGATATCGGCGGCGGTACAAGCGAAGTAGCTGTTATTTCACTCGGCGGTATCGTTACCTCACGCTCTGTAAGGGTTGCGGGTGATGAATTTGATTCATCTATTATCAACTATATAAAGAAAAAATACAATCTTCTTATCGGTGAAAGAACAGCGGAGAATATCAAGATAGCTATAGGTTCTGCATATCCATACAGCGACAATGAGCCTTCTATGGATATCAAGGGCAGAAACCTTCTTAATGGATTGCCAGAGAATATCACCGTAACATCCGAGGAGATAAGAGAAGCTCTTTCTGAGCCTTTGAGCCATGTTATTGAAGCTATAAAGGTTACTCTTGAAAAGACTCCTCCCGAGCTTGCCGCCGATATTATCGACCAGGGTATAATGCTTGCAGGCGGCGGAGCTCTTCTTAAAGGTCTTGATCTTCTCATTCATGCTGAAACGGGAATGCCCGTAAAGGTTGCCGAGAGACCTCTTGACTGTGTTGCAGACGGTACGGGCAAGGTTCTTGAGAACATTGATAAGCTGGTTGACGTTCTCACAGACGATGACACAAGATATTAATTTTGGAATAAATAAAGATGCATCTTTATGACTAATCGTTTTGTGCGGTTAGTCATAATGTATATATGAACTCTCTTTCGTTTTTGGTGAAAGGTACGGTATGCGCGATTTTTTCAAAGGATTTAAGTTCAAAATAATAATATGCATTTTTGCTGTCGTGCTGGGTGTAGTTATCTACGCTGCTGTATCGGGCGGCTTTTCAACTGTACCCGAAACTGTAATATCAACTATAACAAAGCCTTTTGTTATTGCTTCAAATGCTGTATCGCAGTGGGTTGAGGATACGATAGACAAATTTACCAATGCCGACAGATACAAAACGGAAAATGAAGAACTGAGAAATAAGCTGAACGAACAATATAAGCAGATAATCGATCTTGAAAATGTTAAAAATGAAAACGACCAGCTTAAACAGATACTTAAGATAAAAGAAGAAAACGCTGATTTTGAGTTTTCTCCTCCATGCAACATTATTTCAAGAAATACAAATGACGCTTATGCAGGCTTTACAATAGACAGGGGATCGGATGACGGCATTTCGCTTTACGACCCGGTTATGACTTCAAACGGACTTATCGGTATGGTATGCGAAATTGCACCGAATTACGCAAAGGTTGCTACGATTCTTTCCGATGAAATAAATGTCGGTGTTATGACTTTTGAAAGCAAGGTCACCGGTATACTTGATAACGATATTAAAAACGCCAACGAAGGCAACTGCCTGATGAGCTATATAACAAAGGATAGCGATATCAAAGACGGAGAGATAGTTAAATCCGTTGCCGGTGTAGTTTTCCCGGGAAATCTTCTTGTAGGAACAGTCAGCAAAGTATATGATGACGAAAACGGTCTATCGGTTCACGCAGTAATAAAGCCTGCGGTAGATGTCAGAACCGTTACAGATTGCGTAGTTATCACCTCGTTCAAAGGGCAGGGAGTTGTAGACTAATGAAATTCAGAATTATTAATCGCTCGCCCATGACAAGAAGAGAGCTTTTCAGAAGTGTTGTCAAGTGGGTGTTATATGCGCTTCTGCTGGTGCTTTCGTATGCATTTCAGCTTACTATGCCGTTTGCCGATTGGCAGCCGTTTGCGGTGATAACTTTAGCTGTAGCGGTGTCTTTTTATGAAAGCGAGCTATGCGGAGTAGTTTTTGCGGCATTTGCAGGAATGATGCAGGATCTTGCTATGGGCTCACTTTTTGGTTTTACATCGATTTGGCTTATGCCATGTTGTCTTTTTGTTACCCTTCTTACCGTGAATCTTATCCACAGGAATATTGTTAATTATCTATGGATGAATATTGCGGTAATAATAATCGTAGAGGCGGCGGAACTCCTTTTCAAGTATATTATATGGAGAAATCCCGATATTGACATAGTCCTTCTGGGTTATATGCTTCCCGCTGTGATAGCGTCGGTGGTCATATCGGTGCCGACATATTATCTTGTCAGATTGATTAACAAGAAAACAAACATTACAAATTCTTTGGATAATATTCTGTCGTCGCTTAAAGACGCAGATGAGGGTGACGAGGATATAAGATCTTAACGGAGGCAACTGTTGAATAAAATTACAAGACAAATCAGAACTATAATATTTGTTGTTATGGTTGTCCTATTATCGTTTGCCTGCACGCTGCAGCTTCTTCAGATACAGATAGTTGACGGCGAATATTATAAAGAGCAGACGCAAAACACCTATACAGCAAATCAGACCATTCAGGCGGCAAGAGGTCAGATTTTCACAAATGATGGAAAACTTATAAATACAAACAGACTTGTATACAAGGTAATAATACAGAAAGCATTTTTCGAATCCGGGACAGAAAACGATGTTATAGCTAAGACTGTAAAAATCCTTCAGAATAATAACGAAGAATGGATAGAGTCCCTGCCTATCAGTAAAACCACTCCTTACAAGTTTACCGGTGATGAGGATGAAATAGATACACTAAAGGCAAAACTTGATCTCGGCGTATATGCAACAGCTGACAACTGTATGAATGCGCTGTACGAGAAGTTTAAAATTGCCGATACTTACGGACAGGAGATGCGAAGAATAATCGCCGGAATCCGTTATGAGATGCTGATTCGTGATTTTTCTTATCAGAACCGTTACACAATGGCGGAGGATGTTTCTGTACAGACTATTATCGAACTTAAAGAACAGAGCTTTATGCTCAAAGGCATAGATATTATCGAGGAGTCGATAAGACAGTACGACGGAAAAGACTTTATTCCTCAGGTTGTAGGGCGTATAGGTGCGATTTCAGCCGAAGAATATGAAGAGCTTTCCGATAAAGGCTACAGCCTTAACGATACTACCGGTAAATGGGGCATTGAAAGCGCAATGGAAAGCGTTCTGAGAGGTCAGAACGGTGTGCGTTCAATAACCAGAGATTTATCGGGTATGGTTGTGTCTGATGAAATATCCAAGCAGGCAATAGCAGGAAACTCTGTAAAACTGACTATTGACAGTGAGTTTCAGAATGATGTTCAGGCTATACTTGAAAATCATATAAAATGGCTTCATTATAATAACGATCCGAATCGAGGCAACAAAGTCGATGCGGGCGGAGTAGTAGTACTGGACGCAAAAACAGGTGCCGTTCTTGCAATGGCAAACTACCCGAACTATGATATAAATAACTATATTGATTTAATTAATAATCCTGTTGAACCTAATCCGACCTATAACAGATGTATATATGGTCTGTACCGTCCCGGTTCGGCTTTTAAGACCATAACGGCTACCGCTTCGCTGGTTTCGGGACTTGCAAATGAAAATACAGAGATTTACTGCGGCGGCATCTATACCTATTACAGCGACTATCAACCCGGATGTATAATGGGCTTTGTAGGAGATGTCAATGTAAAAACCGCACTAAGATATTCCTGCAACATATATTTCTACGATATGGCAAGACAGATGGGAATAGATTATCTTGCAAAGGTTGCAGGTTGGTTTGGCATCGGTCAGGACCTTGAGTTAGAAATAGGCGGTGCAACGGGTCATATGAGCACCCCTGAATATATAGAAGCTCTTGGCGGCACATGGACTCCCGGTTCAACGATACAGGCAGGTATTGGTCAGCTTGAAACAACGGTCACACCGCTTAATCTCGCTGTGATAGCGCTTACTCTTGCTAATGACGGAACCCGTTATCGTCCTTACCTTGTTGACAGTATCATGAACTACGACGGCACCGAGACTATTTCAAAAACCGAACCAACTGTAGCGTATACAATCGATGCAGACAAACACATTTTCGAGGTAGTCCGTGAAGGTATGATAATGGTAGCAGATGATGTCCAGTGGCCAATGGGCTCGGGTATAACACAGCTTGCCGATCTTCCTTACGGCGTAGCAATTAAAACGGGTACACCTCAGGTAACAGAAGATACCTTCAACTCGACTATACTCGGATATTATCCTGCGGAAGACCCTCAGATATGCTTCGGAATTGTACTTGAAAAGGGAGAGTTCTCAAGACTTATGATAAGAAATATAATTGAATCATATTTCTATGACAACTACAAACCTGTTACAAACGAAAAAGGTGATATTATTCTTCCGTGGGGCGGTCAAAGCACAAACACACCCGGCCGTCCTGCAAGAGGCGAAGCCGATAAGCAGCAAAGTACCGAAAGTAATTAAATATTATACGAAATGCACAAAAAAATGGTGATATTTTCATATTGATTTAACAAAAAATGATTTTTTTCATTTAAAAGTCTTTATTTATTGTCGGTTTTATGTTACAATTATAACAATTAGAATAAAGATAAGCGTATTTTAATGCTTGTTGAGGCAAGGAGAGCGATTTTATGTCACAGATTATAGCAGTAACCGCAGGAAAAGGCGGTACGGGAAAATCCACTACATCGGCAAATGTTGCTCGCGGTTTAGCAGCTTTAGGAAAAAGAACACTCCTGGTTGAACTCGACTTTGGTTTAAGATGTTTGGACATTATGCTTGGCATTAAGGATAAAGTTAAACACGATATCGGTGAGTATCTTGAAGGTAAGATTGATATTCTTACAGCTACCACAAAAGTTGAAACAGTTGAGAATCTTTATCTGGTTTGTGCTACGAGAAACCCGTTTATAGATATCAATCCCGAAAAGATCATGGGTGTTTGCGAAGAGATGCGTCAGCATTTTGATTACATCATCATCGATACCGCAGGTGTCGGAAGCTCGGTGTTCAGCGTTATCAAAGCCGCTGAATTGATACTTATGGTAACTACTCCCGATACAGTATGCGTAAGAGACGGAGCAATACTTTCCGACTTCTTATATGTCAAGAACTGTACAAATCAGAGACTTATCATTAATAAAGTCAGCCAGAACTTTAAGGATGAAGAGATACTTTACGACCTTGATGAAGTTATGGATTCTGTCGGAATACAGCTGTTAGGTGTTGTTCCGGAAGATAACAACATTAAGGTTTGCGGCGCAAAGGGCATGCCGTTACCGCCATCTTGTCCCGGCGCAAAAGCTTACGCCGCAATTGCAAAGAGAATACTTGGGGAAGATATACCGCTTACAATAAATATCAATTGATGCATAGCGGAAAGATTCAGAAAAGAAAAAGAGGTTTAATATGAATATTGCACTTATTGCTCATGATTCAAAAAAAGAACTGATGGTTCAGTTCTGCATTGCTTATTGCGGTATACTAAGCCGACATAATCTATGTGCTACCGGTACTACCGGAAAACTTGTTTCAGAAGCAACGGGGCTTCATATTCAAAGATATCTCAGCGGCTCACAGGGCGGCGATCAGCAGATATGCGCAAGAATCTCGTGTAATGAGATAGATGTACTTATTTTCTTCAGAGATCCGCTTAACGCTAAGCCGTATGAGCCTAACGAAATGAACCTTTTGCGTCTTTGTGATGTTCACAACATTCCTCTTGCTACCAATATAGCGACAGCAGAGGCAATGATACATGCGCTTGAACGCGGCGATCTTGACTGGCGTGAAATCGTCAGAGGATAACAAATTTGCAGGCGTACTTATTTCGGTACGCCTTTTTTATGTAAATAATCGAAAGGAACAAAAAGAAAATGGAGTTAGTAACCAAAAGACCGAGAGGTACGGAAGATAAGCTGCCGAAAGATATATATAAGTGGCACACGGTTGAAAAAGTAGCGAAAAATGTTGCAGAAGCTTACGGCTGTAAGGAGATACGCACACCTACTTTTGAACATACAGAGCTTTTCCAGCGTGGTGTAGGCGGAACTACCGATGTTGTACAAAAAGAGATGTACACATTCAACGATAAGAAGGGTAGAAGCATAACGCTTAAACCCGAGGGTACAGCAGGAGCAGTAAGGGCCGCTATTGAGAATGGTCTGCTTAACGATGCGCTTCCGCTTAAAACATACTATTTTACACGCTGTTTCAGATATGAAGCTCCGCAGAGCGGACGCCTGCGTGAATTCAACCAGGTTGGTATTGAATATTTCGGAACTGCTGCACCGGCGGCAGATGCAGAAGTTATTTCACTTGCAAACGATATAATAAAAAGCCTCGGAGTTAAGAATATCAGCCTTGAAATAAACAGCATAGGCTGTCCCAAATGCCGTGCAAAGTATCACAAGGCACTTAAGGAGTATTATTCACAGTATAAAGAACAGCTTTGCGGAACTTGTCTTGAAAGACTTGAACGCAACCCTATGAGACTTCTTGATTGCAAGAGCGAGATATGCAGCAGCTTCAAAAAAGATGCTCCTATGATACTGGACTATCTGTGCGATGATTGCAAACAGCACTTTGAAAGCGTAAAGAAGCGTCTTGATGTGCTTGGTGTGAAATATACAATCAATCCGCTTATCGTGCGTGGACTTGACTACTATACCAATACAGTATTTGAGTTCATTTCAAATGAGATCGGCTCGCAAGGCGCAGTATGCGCAGGTGGCAGATATAACGGACTTGTTGAAGAGATTGGCGGTAATTCTACTCCCGGACTTGGCTTTGCAATGGGACTTGAGAGAATAATAATGGTTATGGATAATCAGAAGCTTGAGTTCGAACCCGAGAAGAAGTGTGACCTGTATATAGCTTCGTTTGATGATGAATCAAACACATACGCAATGGAGCTTGTACAGAAACTGAGAGAAGAAGGCTTCTGGGCAGAGTATGATATTTCCGGACGCAGTTTCAAGGCGCAGATGAAATATGCCAATAAAATAGGCGCAACCTATTGCATGGTTATAGGCGGAGATGAAATGCAGACAAAATCCGCAAAGCTCAAGCGTATGTCAGACGGCACAGAAACACCGGTTACTCTTGATGACAGATTCAGCGAAAAGTTAAACACAATGATTCTTGATATTGTGTGATGTTCGTTTAATCCTAAATATATGAACGATACTTGGAATCCATGGCACGGATGCAGAAAAATCAGCGCAGGGTGTCAGAATTGTTATGTCTACAGGCATGACGCAAAATATGATATCGACAGCACGGCAGTAGTGAAAAACAAATCGTTTTATGCTCCTGCCGAGCGTTATAAATACGGCAATTACAAGATGAATCCGCCCGGAAGAATTATATATACCTGCTTCACATCCGACTTTTTTCTTGACGAGGCAGACAAGTGGAGAGGCGAGTGCTGGCAGATGATAAAACAGCGCCGTGATGTCACATTTTTTATAATTACCAAAAGAATTCATAGATTTGCTGAGTGTATCCCTGATGATTGGGGAGATGGATATGATAATGTTCATATTTGCTGTACCTGCGAAAATCAGAAAGCGGCAGATTTCAGACTTCCTATTTTTTTAGAAGCTCCTATTAAGCAAAAATCTATAATCTGTGAGCCTCTGCTTGAATCGATTGACCTTAGCAGATATCTTGATAAATCTATGATAAAAGAGGTTACTGTCGGCGGAGAATCCGGTAATGAAGCCCGTGTTTGCAACTATGACTGGGTGCTTGATATCAGGCGCCAATGCATTGAGGCAGGCGTAGATTTTCATTTCAGACAGACGGGAGCAAGATTTATAAAAGACGGTAAGTTATATCGTATAGAAAGAAAATTCCAGCATTCTCAAAGCAGGAAAGCGAATATCGACATTATTCATTAAATTGTTTGACATTTTAACCTTACGGTGATATAATATTTTTATGCTTTTATGCACTATCAAAAGACCGCTCTCGTATGGCGGCTTAAGGAGGAAAAACAATGATAAAAGTTACACTTAAAGACGGCAGCGTCAAAGAGCTTGAAAATGCTTGTTCTGCGTATGATGTTGCAAAAGAAATAAGCCCTCGTTTAGCAAAGGCTGCTTGTGTTGCACGCATTAACGGTGAAATAAAAGATCTTCGTACCGTTATTGACAGCGATAGCACACTTGAAATTCTTACATTTGATGATGAGGACGGCAAGAAGGCTTTCCGCCATACAGCTTCTCATATTATGGCACAGGCAGTAAAAAGGCTTTACCCCGATGTAAAGCTTGCTATCGGTCCTTCTATAGATAACGGTTTTTATTACGATTTCGATAAAGAAACCCCTTTTATGCCCGAAGACCTCGCAGCTATTGAAGTTGAGATGAAGAAGATAGTAAAAGAAGATTTGGTTCTTGAGCAGTTTGAGATGGATCCTGTCGACGCAATCAAGTATCTTAAAGATATAGATGAACCTTACAAGGTAGAGCTTTGCGAAGAACACGCAGGTAAAAATGAGCCGATTTCTTTCTACAAGCAGGGTGAATTCACCGACCTTTGCGCCGGTCCTCACTTAATGTCAACCGGATATGTTAAGGCATTCAAGCTTACCAGCTGTACAGGTGCATATTGGAGAGGCAGCGAGAAGAACAAGATGCTCTCTCGTATTTATGCTACCGCATTCCCGAAGGCTTCCGACTTAGATGCTTATCTTGCAATGATTGAAGAAGCGAAAAAGCGTGACCACAGAAAGCTCGGCAAGGAGCTTGAGCTGTTCACAATTATGGATGAAGGCCCCGGTTTCCCGTTCTTCCTTCCTAAAGGAATGATATTAAAGAATACTCTTATCGACTATTGGCGCCAGATTCATACCCGTGAAGGATATGTCGAGATATCAACGCCCATGATGCTCAACCGCCAGCTTTGGGAGACATCCGGACACTGGGATCACTATAAAGAGAATATGTATACCACAGTTATTGACGAGACAGAATTTGCCATCAAGCCGATGAACTGTCCCGGCGGTATACTCGTATACAAGTCAAAGCCTCGTTCATACAGAGATCTTCCTATGAGAATGGGTGAGCTCGGTCTTGTTCACCGTCACGAGAAGTCGGGTGCATTACACGGACTTATGCGTGTAAGATGCTTTACTCAGGACGACGCTCATATCTTTATGACTCCCGATCAGATTACCGATGAGATAAAAGGCGTAGTAAGGCTCATTGACGAAGTATATAAGCTTTTCGGCTTCAAATATCATGTTGAACTGTCTACTCAGCCCGAGGACAGTATGGGAAGTCAGGAAGACTGGGATATGGCGACAGACGGTCTTAAGAAAGCTCTTGACGGTCTTGGACTTGATTATGTTGTCAACGAGGGCGACGGTGCTTTCTACGGACCTAAGATAGACTTCCACCTTGAAGACTCACTTGGAAGAACATGGCAGTGCGGAACTATTCAGCTCGACTTCCAGCTTCCGATGCGTTTTGAGCTTGAATATACAGGTGCAGACGGTGAAAAGCACAGACCTATTATGATTCACCGTGTTGTATTTGGTTCTATCGAAAGATTTATAGGAATCCTTACCGAACATTTTGCAGGTGCGTTCCCGATATGGCTGTCGCCTGTTCAGGTTGAGCTTATGCCTATTGCCGACCGCCATAACGATTTTACCGATAAAGTAGCCGCTGAACTCAAGAGCCGTGGCATAAGAGTTGATATTGACAGCAGAAGCGAGAAGATCGGCTTCAAGATTCGTGAAGCTCAGCTTCAGAAGATTCCGTATATGCTGGTTATCGGCGATAAGGAAGTTGAAACGCAGAATGTTTCGATCCGTTGCCGCAAGAGAGGCGATATTGGTGCAATGTCTGTAAATGACTTCTGTGATATGGTCGAGAAGGAAATAAAGGAAAAAACTATTATCAACGAGTGATAATAGTTTGTATAAAGGAGGTCTTTTTATGGATCTTACTTCATACATTGCAAGTGTGTCTATGGGTATGTCGCAGGCAAACCTTGCGCAGAGTGTGTCTACAGCAATGCTCGCAAAAAGCATTGACTCAGTCGAATCAAGCGGAGCAGGTGTTGTTAACCTCATTAACAGCGCAGAGATTCCGCCTGCAGGCGTAACAGGTCACATTCTCAATGTAAAAGCGTAAACACAAAGCGAAAACTGTCGAGAAATCGGCAGTTTTTGCTTTTATAATTGACTTAAACATAAAAAA
>CAMEKR010000021.1 GCA_945921515.1 uncultured Clostridia bacterium
GAGACTATTCATAATCATGTCCGGTCGGTAATAGAATTAAACGAAGGGAATGATTTTTTGAAAACTAACAGCTACGCAAAAAATACCGCAATTTTGTTTATATCAATGGTAATCAGCAAAGTAGTAGGCGCATTATTTAAAATACCGCTGACAAATATCCTCGGCGGTATAGGAATGGGATATTACTCAACAGCCTACAGTATATATTCGCCTGTTTTTGCAATGACTGCCGCCGCTATACCAACTGTGATAATAAAGACGGTTGCAGATAATGTCGCATCAGAAAAATACGCAAATGCTCAAAAGGTGCTTAAGACAGCACTTGCCGTATTTGGTACTATAGGCGGTGCGGGAACTGCTCTTATTATTCTATTTGCAAAGCCCTTTTCGGATATAGCGGCTCAATCTCCGCAAAGCCTGTTGTCTATTATTATGATTTCGCCGTCTGTTTGCCTGTGCTGTCTTTCTTCTGTGTTAAAAGGATATTATGAAGGCTGTTGTACGATGGTTCCGTCAGCAGTATCTCAGGTGCTAGAATCGGTCTGCAGAGCAATAATAGGGCTTTCTGCATCGTATTTTATAATTAACTACGGCATGGAGCAATACTCGTTAAATGGAATAATAATGGGCAAAAAGGTTACAGACGAATTACAGGCGCTGGACACTGTATTGCCTTATGCTGCTGCAGGCGCAATTATGGCTGTAACTCTCAGCGAGCTATGCGCTCTTATCTGCCTTATGATAAGAAAACGATTCTGCCGTAAAATAATAAACATAAATATAGGTAACAAAGAAACCGAAAAGACAGGAGTAATTGCAAAAAGATTGATTAAAGATTGCATACCTGTTGCGGCAGCCGCTATTGTGGTAAATCTTGCATCGTTCATTGACCTGATTACTATACCGAGATGTCTTAATTTTGCATTAAACAAAAATCCGGCTTTTTTTATGGAGAAGTTCAGTGGGATAATAAGCACTCAGGGCGGAGAAGTGAAGCTCGCAAACTTTATGTACGGAAGCTACACAGGCCTTGCATGGACAATGTTCATGCTGATACCGGCATTTACTGCAATGTTTGGCAGAAGTGCACTTCCGCAGATAGCAGCTACATGGTCGCTCGGCAATAAAAAAGAATTCAAAAACAAAGTTTCAATAGTTTTAATTTCTAATTTTACTATAGGCTTTCCTTTATATCTCGGAATATCGGCACTAAGCGGTGAAATTCTGAACATTTTATTCTCTGGAAGGCAACAGGAAGTATCAATAAGCATTATTCCGCTGTTTATTCTTGGGCTCGGCGGGGTTTTCCTGACGCTGACTTCAACATTTATATCGGTATTTCAGGTTATAGGAAGAGCTGATTTGCCTGTAAAGATTATGCTTCCCGGTTGTGCCGTTAAACTTATAGTCAATGTCTTTTCGCTGTCTGTACCCGAAATAAATATCAGCGGTGCGGCAATCTCAACGGTAGCTATGTATGCTTTTACGGCGCTCGGTGGTTATTTTGCGCTCGAAACAGTAACAGGAATAGATTTTAAAGTTCTCAAAAAGATGTCTGCACCTCTGATATCAGGTATAATCTGTGCATATATCGCTTTTATCATGAACAATTTAATGAAAAGCTATTTATCCGATATACCAAGACTTGCCGTTTCAATTATTTCCGGTGGAATCGTATATGCTGTTTTTATGGCAGTTTTATGCAGAAACCAAATAAAAATATTTTTGAAAAAACAAATTGCCGAAAAATTCTGAAATTTGCTTGATATTCTTCCGCTTTTGAGTTATTATTATAGATGTGTTTTTACATAATTTCAGATTAGGAAGTGTATATTTTGGATTTTCAGTTTAAAGATAAGTACGATATCAACGATCTTCTCGAAGTGACAAGGATACTCAGAAGCGAGAACGGCTGTGTTTGGGACAGAGAGCAAGATCATAAATCTATCCGTATGAATGTGCTTGAGGAAGCTTATGAAGTTATGGAAGCTATTGACGCCGATGATGACGCTATGCTAAAAGAAGAACTCGGCGATTTGTTGTTCCAGGCGGTATTCCATTGTCAGATAGAAGATGAGAGAGGGCGTTTCTGCTTTGACGATATCTGCGATGATGTCGCAAAGAAAATGATATATCGTCACCCTCATGTGTTTGGTGATGTAAAAGTATCAAATTCGGATGATGTGCTCAAAAACTGGGATAAGCTGAAGAAAAAGTCAAAGAATCAGGAAACAGTTGCCGATACTCTGGACAGCGTTCCTATGGTACTGCCTGCTCTTATGAGAGGTCAGAAGGTATGCAAACGAGCGGCAAATGCAGGAGTTGAAATTACCGATGCTGATATTTCGCTCGAAATTGTGAAGAAAAAGCTGACTGAGCTCGAATTGGCAATATCCGACAAAAACGAACAAGAAACAGAAGCTAAATTTGGAGAACTTTTACTCTCCTGTTGTAATTTATCAAGAATTATTAAAAAAGATTCGGAAAAAGCCTTGACTTTTGCAATAAATAAGTTTATAATGCGTTTTAGAGAGCTTGAGCGTGATACAGTGTCGCAAGGCAAAACGCTTGATAATCTGTCAGATGAGCAAGTTAAAGCACTTTTTTTTAGTTCTGATTAACCGTAAAGCAATCGTCGGTTGACCGTATTACATCCATAAGCTCTTAAGCTTTATAATAATTTTTTTGGAGGATTTTTCAAATGACAAAGGCAGAATTAGTTACAATGGTAGCTGAAAAGGCTGACATCACAAAGAAGGACGCAGAAAAGGCTATCTCTGCTGTAGTAGACAGCATCACAGAAACTCTCGCTAAGGGCGAAAAGATACAGCTCGTTGGCTTCGGTACATTCGAAGTTCGTGAGCGTGCAGCTCGTGAAGGTGTTAACCCCCAGACCAAGAAGAAGATTAAGATTGCAGCTTCTAAGGTTCCCGCATTCAAGGCAGGCAGCGCTTTAAAGGAAGCAGTTTCTAAGTAATAATCATGATTATCAGCGGAGGTGGTTAAATACCGCCTCCGTTTTTAATTTAACGGAAAGGATTGTTATGAGACTCGATAAATATCTCAAGGTTTCTCGTCTTATAAAAAGAAGAACCGTTGCAAATGAGGCTTGCGACGCTGAAAAAGTATGCGTTAACGGAAAGCCTGCCAGAGCGTCTTATGATGTTAAGGTAGGTGACACCATAGAAATCAATATGGGCAAAACTCCGCTTAAAATAAAAGTTCTCAAAGTTGTTGAGGTTGTAGGAAAAGACGGTGCATCGGATCTGTACGAAGTAGTGTAAGACATAATCGGGACATCCACCGAATAATATTTATTATTACAGTTTTATTCGGAGGTGCCTTTATGCAGAATATCAAGCAACAGCTTACTCTTATCGACAGGCGTACGCTTACTGTCGGCGGCATTATTGAAATAATAGAATATGACGAGGAGAATATAACGCTGTTTTCGGTAATGGGCGATATAAAGATAAAAGGTAAACAGCTTGAAATAAACAGCGCTTTCAGCGAAAAAGACATCGTTATGATAAACGGATTTATCCGTTCAATCACTTTTGGCGATAATAAAGAGAAATGTGCCGATAATTTCATATCCCGTATATTCAGGTAGGTGTAAGGATATGAATGTTGAAACATCTTTACTATGGCAATTCGGCTGTTTTTTGTTATGCGGCGTTTTTCTGTCTGTCGGATATGAGTTTTTCAGAATAATAAGGATAGTTATTCCTCATAAAAACTTTTTTATAGGTGCGGAAGATATAATATATCTTTCCTTTTGCGGACTTATTCTGTTTGGTCTTTCTATGAAGATTGGAAGCGGTTATTTCAGATTATTATATCTTTTGTCTGCTGTTTTCGGCGCGGCGGTGTATTTTCTTACCGTAGGCAGACTCGTTAAGATTATTTGCATATTTTTATTTACTGCATTAAAGAAATTTTTGCTGCGTATTTTTAAGGTAATATGCTCTCCGTTAAAAAAAGTTGTTGTAACTGTTGCACATAATATAGCAGGCTTTTTTGTAAGAATTCATAAAAATATCTCCGATAAAATCAATAAAGCTTCACCACACTTGAAAAACGATGGTGAAATGTTATATAATAACTATATTACAGATGAAAGGAATGAAATCCGGTATGGCGGAAGGATTGAAGCCAAAATCAAAAAAATTCAATAAAGTCATGCTGATTCTTGCTCCTTTGCTGGTAGTTGCATTGGTCCTTTGTGTTTACAATTTCATTTCGATTCAGGTCGAGATCGCCGAAAAGAATGAGGAGCTGAGCAACCTCACATCGCAAGTTGAAGAGGTAGAAAACGAGAATAAATTGCTTGGCAGATATTCATTGGAAGAGTACAAGATAGAATATATCGAGACAATTGCTCGGGATAAGCTCGGATATGCAAAACCCGAAGAGCGTATATATTACATTGTACCGGCAGATTAATAGTAAAGTTAAAGGCTTTCGCATTTGCGAAAGCCTTCAGCTTGTCGAAAAAGTATTTTTCGACAAGCTGGCAGACTTTGAGAAACACACGCAGACGAGGAAAGAGTCACCGTCGGCGTACAGAGGTACGGTAGGTGACTCTTGACAAAGTAAGCAAAAACACTTTCGGAGAGCCGATTTGAGGCTCTCCGAAAATTTTATAATAATTACCTTGTAGATAAATCCAACTACTTGCAAAAAAACTGTGATTTTGCGGTGCGTGGGTTTATCGATAGTCTGAAGGCTTTCGCATTTGCGAAAGCCTTTGTTACTTTTCAGCTTTTTATTCCAAGCAGTTGGAAAACCACTATTCCTGCAATACAAACAATACTTCCTATCACATTAAGCAGCTTTGTGCTTTCTTTTCTTATAAGCCCGATAAAGAACAGAACTACCATTATCATCGGCTGAATAAAAGAATAATTTGTCATACTGGTTGCAATTACGGCATTTTCAAGCACAAGACCCAATGCGTTAGGTATTTTAGTAAGCGCTACAAAAGCACAGCCTTTAGGCTTTTCTTTTACGAGCTTAATAGGATGAACAAACGGGATAAGAACAACAGCAAGAATAACAAGACCAAAGAGTAATACAAAATAAGAAGAAATGTACGGCTCAGAAGCCTTTATTATAAATCCGTAGCCGAACTTTGCAAGCAGATAGAAAAACAGCGGAATTATAATTTCCTTATAATTTATATGCTCTTTCTCGGAGCGTGCTATCATAAATAATCCCACGGCAGTTACCGCTATGGCTATAAGTCTGAACGGACTGAATACATCAACAGCGGTAATTATATCGGTTGCATATGACGCAAACAAGCATATTCCGAGCCACGCTTTCAGCTCAAACGCCGACATTTCGGTAAGAACAAGGGCTGACATCTTAAACTCAAGCAGCTTTGATACTGCAATAAGAACGGCGGCAAGCGCAGATTGCCAGCATAATTCGATATGCAGGTCAGAAAACGGCATCAAAGGAAGTAATAAGAGTGCAGTGGGAGCTGCCATAAGAAAAGTGAATGAATTGCCGTCAAACTTCAGCTTTGCCACAGAGTATTTGTCGCTTAAACTGCATATCGTATAGCAAGCAACAACAAGTAACATAAGTTTCATACTATTGTCAGCCTTCTATCGTATATTCAAGCATTTCATAATGCAGTTTTGTTCCGATATCTGTTCCGAACGGCAAAAGCGCCAAAGCAATAAAGAGAGTCTCATTTGTAACTATATCGGTAAGCGTAGCATATTCACCGCTTATCTCGGTCACTATATAATCTTTAGGTTCCATTTTTTCCTCATTTCTCATAATTTTGCCAATATAACAAATGCGTATACTGACTATATAATTTTAACATAACAAAAGCCAAATAACAAGGATTTTTTTGCTTGAAACTGAAATCAGGATGTGATATACTGTTTTGCGTAAAAAGAAAACTTTATATCAAGGAATTAATATATGAGAGATCTTACAAAAGGAAGCATAATTAAATTAATGCTTGTGTTCAGCCTTCCCATATTGTTAGGCAATCTGTTTCAGCAGGCGTATAACCTTGTTGATGTAATTATAGTGGGTAAGCATTTAGGCGAGCAATCTTTATCAGCCGTCGGCTCGACGACAGCAGTTGTTTCGCTGATGTTCAACATTATTAATGGCCTTTGCACCGGATTTGCAATACCGGTAGCAAGACATTTTGGCAGTAATGATGTGAACAAAGTACGCAGAAGCGTAGCCGGAATGATCACATATTCCGCTTTAGTAGCTATACTTATAATGCTGCTTTGTATAGTATTTGTCGATCCGCTGCTTACCGCACTCAATACGCCGATTGAGATCTTCGATGAAGCAAAGCGGTATCTTACGATAGTTGCGGCGGGGCTTGCGGTAACGCTTCTTTATAATCTTGAAGCAAATATTCTTCGTGCGCTCGGTGACAGCGTTATTCCTCTGATTATTCTTGTAATATCCTCTTTGCTTAATGTAGGACTCGATTTTCTGTTCATATTCGGTTTCGGTATGGGAGTCGAGGGTGCGGCATTAGCAACGGTATTAGCTCAGTTTATTTCGGCGGTTGTATGCCTGATATATATGATTAAGAAATGTCCGTTCCTGAAGCTTTCAAAAGGCGATTTTATCCTCACAGGCAGTGAAATAAAATATTTACTTTCAAGCGGACTTGGAATGGCGCTCATGTATTCAATTGTAGATATAGGCTCAATAGTACTGCAAAACGGTATAAACGGTCTCGGTACAGAAATAATATCGGCTCATACTGCGGCAAGAAAAATTTTCAGCTTTACTATTATGCCTTTCTCTGCAATAAGCGCAACTCTTGTTACTTTTGTCAGCCAGAATCTCGGAGCAGGACGAATTGACCGAATCAAGAAAAGTATAAAATACGGTCTGCTTGTCGGATATATCTGGTCAACAATTGCAGTTCTTGCGGCTTATCTGTTTGGAGAACAACTCGTTATGCTGATTGCCCCGGCAGACAACAGGGTGATTATTGATACGGCTGTTAATTATCTTAAAATCAACATTCCTTTTTATTACGCACTTACCACCTTGCTTTCCCTCAGATGTACGCTCCAGGGACTCGGAAACAGCGTTGTTCCGATTGGCGCAAGTCTTGTAGAAATGGTCTGGAAAATCGTTACCGTTGTTGCCATTATTCCCGTATGCGGATACTTAGGCGTTTGTATTTCCGAGCCTATCATCTGGGTAGCAAGCGGAATACTTGTTTCAATCATTGCTGTAACTACTATCAAGCGGCTTAAAAAGTCAATATAAAAAGAAAAACCAAAAAAATTTCATATAAATTGTTCGTTTTTTAAAAAAATTACTTGAAAAATCGCTTTCTTCGATGTATAATGAATATATTAATTGTTTTATCACAAAAGAAAGGTAAAAATATGAACATCTGGCACGATATTGACAAAGACAGAGTAACACCAAATGACTTTTTGTCTGTAATAGAAATTTCAAAGGGAAGTAAGTCCAAATACGAGCTTGATAAAAAATCAGGCGTACTCATCCTTGACAGAATCCTTTATACTTCTACTCACTATCCCGCTAATTACGGCTTTATACCAAAAACTCTTGCAGATGACGGAGATCCGCTTGATGTGCTCGTTTTGTGTAATGAACCGCTCGTTCCGATGGTGCTTGTGCAGTGCTATCCTATCGGAGTTATAAATATGATAGATAACGGAAAGATGGATCAGAAGATTATTGCCATTCCGTTTGAAGATCCCAATTACAACTCATATAGGAGCATTGAAGGTTTGCCTTCTCATATTTTTGACGAAATGCTTCATTTCTTCAGAGTATATAAGCAGCTCGAAGGAAAAGAGACAGCAGTTAACGAAGTAATGGGACACAAGGCCGCAGTTGAAATAATCAAAGAGTGCATAGCAAACTACGACGAGGTCTACGGAGAAAAGTACAACAATGCTGATTCTGGCAAGTAAATCTCCGAGAAGAAACGAGCTTTTAAAATTAACGGGATATAGTTTTTTAACAGTCCCTGCGGTGAAGGACGAGAATGTTCCATCCGGCACAGCTCCCGGCGACGCTGTTCTTATGCTCTCACAGCAAAAAGCGGAAGAAATATCAGAATCACATCCGAACGATATTGTTATAGGCGCTGATACTGTAGTAGCGCTCGGCAATAACATAATGGGAAAACCGAAAGATGAAACCGAAGCTTTTAATATGCTGAAAGCTCTTTCCGGTAAAACACATACGGTACTTACGGGAGTTTGTATTATCACTCCCGATAAGAAAATAAGTTTTTATGAACAAACCGAGGTAGAGTTTTATACGCTCGGTGAAAATGAGATCATGCGGTATATTGCAAGCGGCGAACCTATGGACAAAGCAGGCGCTTACGGAATACAAGAAAAGGGAGCTTTGTTTGTTAAGCGTATAAACGGTGACTTTTATAATGTTGTCGGACTGCCTGTAGCAAGAATTGCAAGAGAACTGAAATCTCTCATGTAAAATAATTTAAGCGAAAGGAAGCAAAGGTATGTTATTTTTGAACAACGCATTTTCAAAGGATATCACAGAGTACAACGGTGAAGTACTCAAAGAAATTAAGAATGTCGATGGAAAGATATATCTTTCTAATGGCGCAATCATTAAAGAAGGCGTAGTCGGAAAGTTTTTTGACATCTCAACCAACGATAAGTACGGTACAGTGTTTGAGGCTGATGGTCCCGATGAGATAGGTCCTATTGTTGGATTTGCACCGGTTACCGGTTCTTCCTCTCCCGATTACTTCGCTTTTTAACTAATCTAAAAGAAATTTATTAGCGGCAAGGTGTTTTACTTTGCCGCTTTTAATTTTTCTATTTTTCGTTGATTTTACATTATTGCTCTACCAACGCTTGATTTTACATTAAAAATAGCTATTGTTCTCAACTGTTATTTGTGATATACTGGATGGCAGTAAGGAGGAAATAGTTATGAACACGGTTTTTTCAAGACAAATTCAAAAATTAAGGAAGCAGAAGGGAATCACACAAGAACAGCTTGCTGTTCATCTTGGAATTTCTGCTCAGGCTGTTTCAAAATGGGAAAACGGAAGTTATCCCGACGGAGACCTTTTGCCGGTAATAGCGGATTTCTTCGGCGTATCTATCGACAGCCTTTATGGCAGGGGGGGAGCAGTCTCAATCTTTTGAACAGCAGACTGTAAGTCATTTTCATAGCGTGATTGAATCCAATGTAAATTCCACGAAAGAATGGATAGATAGCTTACAGGACTTGCTATGGGCTGCACAGCTGACATCCTGGATAGAGTGCAAAAGTTACTATCCGATTCCCGATTTCAAAAATGCAACCGGTACCTATTCTACTCAGTTTTTTTGTAACGAAGGCATTACTTATATGCGGCTTAATTCAGATTATCGTTTTTTCACATTTCTAAAAGAGCCTGAAGAGGGATACACAAAGATATTTTCCGATATAGATAAGCTGACGGAGCTGTTTGGGTTTCTTTCAGATAAAGTCAATTTAAAGGTGCTTATGTATCTTATGTCGCTTAATCTCGGAGAGGTGTCAAGCGCTGCTACTATTTCAGAACTGCTCGGATATCCTAAAGAAAAAATTGAGACAGCTCTTAATTATCTTCTCAAAATAAACGGACCGAATCTACTGATATCTGATTACTCCGTCATAACACCCGATAACAAAACCGAAAAAGTATACGGTTTACGGGGGCTTACTCCGGAAGCATTGATACTATTAACCGGAGCTTATGCAATGTTAAATCAGCCTTGCGGTTATCAGAACAGCGTAAACATCCGTGACTTTCCGCTGTTCAACAGAAAAGATTTAAGCTTTATAAAGTGGAGAAACAATGAAAAAGAAGAAAAATAAAGAAAAAGCTAATCCTTACCATAAGGAATACGGAGTCATAAGCAACAGCATTCACGCTATTAAAGCTATGACAGAATATTCAAAGAAGTTTATCCCTCTTATAATGATCGGCTTTATTTGTGCGCCTGTTATGCAATATCTGTGGTCATTTATATCAAAGTTTGTAATTGATATGATAAATGATAACCGACAGATTTCAGCGCTTATACTGATAATGGCAGGCTTTGCCGTTATACAAATTCTGTCTACTATGCTGAACAGTTTTTACAAAAGCAAATATTATCTTTATATCGGAGCAAGATTCAGACAAATAAAACTGAAAAACAGAAAAATAATGTCTGTAAACTACGAATGCCTTGAAGATAAGGACATAATGGACTGCTATCAGAAGGCCAATAATGCCTGCAACAGTAATAATGTAGGCGTTGAGGGGATGATGAGATCGATTGTAAATCTCATTATGATAATTCCGATCATTGTGACAGGCATCTTAATTCTCGGTACTATGAATATCTTCATAGTTATAGCTATGACTATCTGTGCTGTTGTACAGTTCTTTATCAGTAACAGAACAAATAAAAAAGCCAAAGAAAAAGTATGGGACCCTCTTGCGCCCTGGTGGAGAAAGCACAATTATCTCGTATATACTACAAGTGATTTTTCTGCCGCTAAAGATATTAGAATGTTCGGGCTGAGAGAATGGCTGACAGACAAATTCAAAACTCTTAACAAAGAACGCTATGAAGCGCAGAAGATGAATTCAAAAATATGGCTCTTCGCCTCTATAGCAAATACTGTAATATGGACAGCAATACAAGCGGCAGTATATGCTTGGCTCATTTTAAGCGTAGTTAACGGAAATGTTAGCATCGGTAATTTCACTTTATATCTTGCGTCATCTATGACTTTCTTTAAGTATATCAACAATCTACTTAATGCGGTATCGGATTTATTTGCCAAAAGCCGTGAATATGACGATTTCAGAAGCTTTATGGATATAAACAGAGGAGAGAACCATTCCGACGGAAAAGAAGTACCGGTATGCAGCAGGTACGAGTTCACCTTCAGAAATGTGTCTTTTAAATATCCAAAAGCTGAGAACTACGCTCTAAAAAATGTAAATCTTACGCTTAAAGCCGGCGAAAGATTAGCTGTAGTAGGTCTTAACGGTGCAGGAAAGTCCACTTTTATAAAACTTCTTATGCGTCTGTATGAACCTACCGAGGGCGAGATACTTCTCAACGGAGTTAATATAAAAGAATACAATAAAAACAGCTATTATTCCATATTTTCTCCGGCTTTTCAGGAAGTAAATCTGTTTGCTTTTCCTCTTTGTATGAATGTATCTATGCACTCTGAAGAACAAACAGATAAGCAAAGAGCCGAACAGTGCGTTATTGCATCCGGACTTGAAGAAAAGCTGAAAGAGCTTGATAAAGGCATTGATACCGAAATGCTTAAAGTTATTTATGATGATGGTACCGATTTGTCCGGCGGCGAAAAACAAAAACTTGCTCTTGCAAGAGCGCTTTATAAGAATGCACCTGTTGTTGTTCTTGACGAACCTACTGCCGCACTTGACGCACTGGCAGAAAGTAAGCTGTACGGCGATTTCGACAAGTTTATCGGTAACAAAACAGCAGTATATATCAGCCACAGATTAAGTTCAACCCAGTTCTGCGATAAAGTGGCAATGTTTAAAGACGGAAGTATTATTGAATACGGTACTCACAGCGAACTTATGAAAACGGGCGGCGAATACTCAAATATGTTCAGCGTTCAGGCTCAGTATTATATAGACGGCAGAGAAGAGGTGGCAGTAAATGCGTAAGAGAATTAAAAAAGAACGCAAAACTATACCTACCCTAAAATTTATGCTGAAAACTGCTTTGAAAAATAAACCGCAGATTTTTATTGCATATGCTATACTTACACTCACAGCTTTTATGCAGACTATGGTCAATATTATCTCATCAAAATACCTTGTTGATGAGCTTGTCAGCATAATCGAAGGCGGTGCTGTCGAACAGCATCTTCCCGTAGTGATAATATGTGCGGCGCTTATCTTAGGCGTTTCTATGCTTACAAGTCTGCTGAATACCGTTGCCAATCAGATGAAGGAAGTATACGGCGAGTGGTTCAATGAGTATTACGAGGTTCAGCTGTCGGATAAAGTAATGAAAATGGATTTTGAACATACCGAAAACCCAGACACACTTGACCGGATGAACAAAGCTAAAGATGGTATGGGATGGTACAGCGGCGGAGTAGTAGGGATTCTGAATCATTTTTTTGATATAATCGCAAATATTCTTAAAGTTGCCGGTGTAATAACAATTATTGCTATAACCTGTCCGCTTTTATTGCCGATTCAGATAATATCTCTTATCCTGATAACGATATTTACGAAAAAGAGCAATGATATTGAAATAAAGTACTTCAAGAAGCTTTCAAAGATAAACAGAATGTTTGGATATTTCTTCTTTCAGATGTCCGATCCCGAAAACGGAAAAGAAACAAGGCTGTTTAACAGCAAAGAAATGATGTGCAGTAAAGCGGATTACTATGCCGATGAAACAGTTGACGCATTTGCCGATGTATCAAAGCACTCGCTGAAATATGTTCTGATTTCGGATATCATTAACGGTGTCCGTGACGGGCTGTCTTATCTTTACATAGGCATACTGGCGCTTGGCAAAATAATCACTATAGGCGATTTTACTATGTGCGTATCTTCCGCATCTTCGCTTTATTGGGGACTTTACGCTATAGTAAACGGATCTGTCGAGATTCATAAGGCTTGTGACTATGCCTATGAATATCTTAAGTTTGACGCTATACCCAACGCTATGGTAAAAGGCTCAAATAAATTGATCAATGGTGAGCACATAATAGAGTTTTTGAATGTAAGCTTCAGATATCCGAGAAGTGAAAAATATGTTCTTCGTAATGTGAATCTTACTATAAGACAAGGTGAGCATCTTTCCGTTGTAGGCGTTAACGGTGCAGGAAAAACTACTTTCATAAAGCTCCTGTGCAGGATGTATGATGTCTTAGAAGGTGAAATACGAATAGACGGGATTAATATAAAAGAATACTCAGATGACGAATACAGAAAGCTTTTTGCTGTAGTGTTCCAGGATTTCAGCCTTTTTGCGTTCAGCCTTAAAGATAACATTATATTAAACGAAAAAGAAGATGAAAAAAAGCTTGAAAACACACTGAAAATGGCAGGACTCTATGACGATGCAATGAAGCTTGAAAATAAATTTGAAACGACTATTTTCAAAAGCTACGATGAAAAAGGAACAGAGCTTTCAGGCGGTCAACAGCAGAAGACCGCAATATGCCGTGCGCTTTACCGTGACAGTCCGATAGTGATTCTTGACGAACCTACAGCGGCACTTGATCCGATTGCAGAATATGAGATATATAAACGCTTCAACGACCTTGTGGGTGGAAAAACAGCAATTTATATTTCTCACAGGCTGTCAAGCTGTAAGTTCTGTGACAGAATAGCCGTGTTCGCAGATGATACAATAAAGGAATACGGCACACATGACGAGCTTATCAACATCAAAGACGGAATATATGCAGGAATGTATGCGGCGCAAGCAGAGTATTATATAGACAATGCTTCATAGCAGAAAACAGCACCATTATCTCTGGTGCTGTTTCTGTTTTTTCGATCAGTATTCTAAAAGAGCGAATAACCCGTTTGCTGATATGCACATTATAATACCGATTATTGTGGGTATTATAAAGCTTACAGCTGTCCATTTAATGCTTCCGGTCTCCTTATATACGGTTATGCATGAAGTTGAGCAAGGGAAATGGAACAGTACAAAAATAATCATACATACTGCTGTCGACATAGTCCAGCCGTTAGCAATGAACAATTCTTTCAGCGCAGACAGTTCGGTAATTTCTGTAAGTGCCGAGCTTTGAGAATAAGCCATAATTATTATTGGTACCACTATTTCATTTGCAGGAAAACCAAGAATAAACGCAAACAGAATAACGCCATCCAGTCCCATCAGTCTACCGAAAGGATCGAGAAATTGCGTACAGTGTTCAAGCAAAGAGATATCTCCGGCATACACATTTGCCATAAGCCATATGATAAGTCCTGCAGGCGCCGCAACTATAACAGCTCTGCCAAGCACAAACAGCGTTCTGTCAAGAAACGCACGGATCAGCACTTTTCCAAACTGCGGAGTACGATACGGCGGAAGCTCAAGAGTAAAAGAAGATGGCATACCTTTAAGAAGAGTTTTTGACAATACTCTTGAAACTATCATAACGGCACCAACAGAAACTGCTATAACCAAAGCAAGCATTGCCGCTCCTGCTATATCCGGAATTAGACCTGTTGATGAACCTATTACGAACATTGTGATAACGCTTATTATAGTCGGGAATTTTCCGTTGCAGGGAATAAGCGAGGAAGTGATTATTGCCAGCAGTCGTTCACGCTTACTGTCAATAATTCTCGCGCCGGTTATCCCGCAGGCGTTACAGCCAAGACTCATACATAAGCACAAAGCCTGTTTTCCGCAAGCGCCCGCCTTTTTGAAAGCTTTATCAAGGTTGAATGCGATTCTCGGCAAAACGCCGTAATCTTCAAGAATAGTGAACAGCGGAAAGAATATCGCCATAGGAGGCAACATCACAGATACTACCCATGCAAGAACTCTGAAAATGCCTTCAACAAGAACACTATTCAGTATATCGGGCGAACATATCGCTTTCAAGCTGTCTGAAAACACATTTTCAAGGTAAGCGAAAATTTGCGACAGAAGGGAAGAGGGATAATTAGCTCCTGCTATAGTAATCCACAATATTACCAGAAGCATTAACAGCATTATCGGTATACCTGTCAGTTTTCCCGTAAGTATCCTGTCAATCTTTCTGTCTCTTGCAAATTTGCGTTCATATGTTTTGCTGACGCATTCTGCCGCTGTTCCTTCGGCGTTCATAAAAATGCAGGATATGATCTCTTCGGTATAATCGTGTTCTACACGCATTTCATCGGCGAGAGCAATCATTTTCTTTAACTCTTCATTATCGCCGCATATTCCGAACTTTTCGCATAAACCGTTTAATATGTCTTTATCATTAAGAAGAAATCTTATGCATATGAATCTTTGCTTTTTTTCATCCTCGCATATCTTTTGTGCAAAGGGAAGCAGTTTTGCGATAGCCGATTCTATTTTGCTTGTATAAACAATTGCTTTATCGTTTGAGTATGTTCCTTTTTCTGCAACGGATTCTATTGCCTCAAGTAAATTTCTGAGACCTTTTTTGCTTTTTGCACAAGTAGGTACGACAGGTATACCGAGTATTTTAGACAGCTTATCGGTATCAATAGTAATATTCTTTTTTTGCGCTTCATCTACCATATTTACGCATATAACAGCCTTACTTGTTATCTCTGTAACCTGAAAAACCAGATTCAGATTTCTCTCAAGGCAGGAAGCATCACATACTATTACCGTAACATCCGGCTCATCAAAGCATATATGATTGCTTGCCAATACCTCTTCTTCAGAGTGGGCACATAATGAATATGTACCGGGTAGATCGGTGATTATATACTTTCTCTTATTGAAAACAAAACTGCCTTTTGCATTTCCAACGGTTTTGCCAACCCAGTTACCCGTATGCTGTTTTAGCCCTGTCAAAGCGTTGAAAACAGTGCTTTTACCGACATTTGGATTACCTGCCAATGCGACTGTAAATTCTTTTTCACACTTCATACGATACACCTTTCACATAAGCATTAATACTACATTATATGAAAAAGTGCCGCATTTGTTATTTTTCTGGGTTACCGTGATTATTTCAAGAACTTATTAAGCACCTTTAACAGATCGTTTATATCAAACGGTTTTGTCATATACTCGTTCATACCGTTTTCAACCGTCGATATAAGGTCTTCGCTGAAAACGTTTGCCGTTAGTGCTATTATCGGGAGCTTTTCACTATCAAAACCCATATCGCGAATTATTCGTGCGCACTCACATCCATCCATTACAGGCATCTCAATATCCATAAGTACAAGGTCATAGCACGGCTCACCCGACCTTATAGCTTCTATAGCTTCGTTTCCGTTCTCAGCCATATCTACCGTTATGTCATAATTTGAAAGCATGATTTTCACTATTTCGCAGTTTATTATACTGTCATCAGCAATAAGAATCCTCTTGCCGCGCAAAGCATCATAACCGCTGTTTACTGAAGCGATATTATGCTCTGCATCACCTTTGCGTACAGCGCAAATCAATGCGTCTCTTAATTCGTTTGTTAAAACCGGTTTTTCGCATATCTCAATTATCCTATCGGATATATGATTGTCTTTGTATTTTGTGAAATCATTCCCGATTATTATTACAGAAACCTCTTCGTTATCAAGAATTTTTTGCAAAATATCATCATCGTATATTTCGTCTGCATCAATTACTGCGATAATTCTGCTATCAGCTTTGCTGATTTTATCACAGATTGATTTGTACAAATCATCAAGTGAATCAAAGCTCTCAAACTCTTGTCCGAGTTTTGTAAGGGCTGACACGGTATTTCTTCTTGAAACTCCTTTGCATAATACCGAAACAATACCGTCAAAATCATTGAACGCCGCTTTTTTGCTTGCTTCTATTGTTCTGAAGGGCAGATGTGCCGTTAATTTACTTCCTTCCCCTTGCTTTGACCTGACATTTATCTTACCGCCCGCCATATCTATTATCTTTTTTGATATCGCAAGTCCGAGACCTGTGCCTTCAGTTTTGCTAACGGTTGATGTTCTTTCCCGTTCAAACGGCTCAAACATTTTATTAACAAAGCTTTCACTCATTCCTATTCCGTTATCACTTACAATGATTACATAATCGGAAACGCCTTTATCATCTGTTTCGTGTTCGGTTATTACTACCGAAATTTTTCCGTTTTCGTGAGTAAATTTAACGGCGTTGGTTATTAGATTCAGCAACAGCTGTTCAAGCCGCATTCTATCGCAATAGACCTGCTCGTACTTTATCCCCGAGATATCAATATCGAATTCGAGATTTTTTCTTAATATTTCACCGAATACTATTGTTTTGATCCCGTGAAGAACTTCCGATAAATCGACTTCGGTTTCGTTTAATGAGAATTTTCCGCTTTCGATACTACTCATATCAAGAATGTCATTAATAAGCCTTAAAAGCAGTTTTCCCGAAGAAAGTATTTTAGAAAGATATTCACTAACTTTTTCCTTTTTATCAATACATTCGCTTGCTATAGTTGTATATCCGATTATTGCATTAAGCGGAGTTCTGATATCGTGTGACATATTGGAAAGAAAAACGCTTTTTGCTTTGTTTGCCCGTTCAGCACAGTCAATCTCATCCTTAAGCACAAGTTCGTTGTTTCTTTCCTGCGTTCTCTCTGACATTACTGTTATATTATATTCTTTACCTTTTATCGATTTGCAAAGCACGGTAACATGAAACCATTTTAATCTACCTGTGTATTGGTTTATGTATTCACAGTTCCATTCTGATCGCTCACCGACTTTAATATTATTCGGAAGCTGGCTGAATCTCAGTGAATTATCTTCTGTAGCAGCTTTATCGATAACCGATACATCACGACAGGCTTCTTTATGGGAAATACCGAGAATTGTTTCAATATTCGGGCTTATATAACTGACATTGTTATATTGCTTTTCTGTCATAATGAAAATGTCATTAACACTGTTAGCAATAACAGCGAAAAGCTCATCTCTTAATTTTATTTCTTCGTTTTTTTCTTTCAGCGTTTTGCGTATCGAAGAAATAACCAATATTCCCTTCATACAAAGCAAAACTACCAGACAAATAATAAGCAAAACGGTAATATCGTCAGGATTCATACTTTGTTCTCCTATCAGACAAACTTGAATTTTATTTCTTATTAACATTTTATCATATAATTTCCAAAAATCAACAGTATTTATAGAATTCTGTTATTAAATTATGCGTATTAAATCTATATTTGATAAAAGAAACGAAAGAACAGATAAAACTATATCACCATTACGGGGATAAAAAGTTGACAATAAATACGAAGTGGTGTATAATTTAATTACAAATAAACACTATATTTGGAAATTTGTTAATAAAATTGTGCTATTTATAGCTCTGATTAAAATACTGTTTTAATTATTCCGGTATTAATGGAGGATACTATGAATACAAAAAAGAATCTTTTATCTAATACAGATAGTATTGCAATTGATTTGTACGATTCAAATTACATAAATAACAAAGGCGCAAAATTGTATAGACCTGAGAGCTATGCCGAAAGTGTTGAATATTATCGACTGGCAGCTGCTATGGGAAATGTTCAGTCTATCTCTAATCTTGGATATTGTTATCTTTACGGCAGAGGAATAGAAGCCGATCTTTCATTAGCAGTAGCTTATTTTAAGTTAGCCGTAAAACGCAATAATGTAGATGCAGCATACAAATTAGGAGATATATACGGTAGTGATAAGTGGGGAATAAAAGACAAAGAGATGTCGATTTATTACTATCGTATGGCCGCAAGCTTTGTTATTGACGAAGAATGGGAAAGTGAGTTTGCTATTTCATACAAAAGAGAATTACAAAGCTACCCAAGTTTATGTTATGCATTAGGAAGAGAGCTTTCAACCGAAGGTGATATGTATACGGATCTTGATAGAGCGTATCAATTTTTGAAGCACGCCGAAGCCGGTTACAAGCGTGAACTTAACAACGGAAATGTAATGTATCAAAAGTCATATGAGGGCGTTTTATCGCTTCTGAATAGTGAGCAGTTTAGTGAGATAAAAGATAAATACGATAAATTATTTCAAGAATTAGAAGATGATTATCACTTCTAATATATTGAAAATTAATCTTGCTTCTTTAAAAACAAATAATCTACAGCTATATTCTGTTTTAAAAAAGAAATATTCAACCTTTTGATGATATATTATTATATCTGCAAAAATGGACATATATCAGCCCCGCAGGAGGTTTCCGTGCACACGGCGAAAGAACGGGAAAATACATTCTCGGCGGCGAGGAGCTGACGCTTAACTAAAAATGCGAGAGCGTTATAAGCTATGCGGATTATGCGATAGCAATGGTTGACGAGATAGAAAAAGGCAACAATATTCAGAAGCGTATCAGCGTTGTTTCGTAATAAATTGCAATCGGGGGCTGTCGGCAACGGCAGCCTTTGTGTGTCATCGGAGGGGTTATATAGTTGTAGTTTAATATAGCAAATGTTCAAAATACAAAAGTATATTCAGAATTTACGATTGAAAGCTACTTAAAAAAGTGATATCATTCTATTAAGACACAAGTCCGATAATTTCAATAAAGGAGATTGGGTATGAATTGTTCCAAAATAGCGGCTTTCGGTATAGCGGCAGCAATAATGGCGTCTGTTTTCGGCGGATGCAGTCAGGGCGGTGAAAGCACTGTCAGCACGCTCAACGCCACTGTAAGTGATAACTCGCAGACGGAAGTGCCTGTCAAGCCGGAATATGTTGCAAAATATACGCTGTCCAACGAAAATGCGGACGAAATCACACGGAGGGTGTATGACCTTATCTGCGACAATTTCGGCACATATATGTTCTCGTGCCAGCAGGAGTCCACATGGATGAGTTCTCCCGATTATGAGATGGATTATATCCTCGAAACAACGGGAAGGCTTCCTGCAATGCGAGGACTTGATTTTATGAACTCGGATTTTGACGGCGTTGTGGAACGCTCGAAGGCATGGTGGGATAAAGGCGGTCTGGTTACTATTTGTTGGCATACAGGTATCAATGGTTACGGTTATCAGGAGTCAAAGGACGATGTTCCCGATTTTGATAAGCTACTGACCGAGGGAACTCCCGAGCATGAGGCGATGATTGCCAACTGGGACAAGGCGGCTACGGCTCTTGCGGAACTGCGTGACAGCGGCGTTCCCGTACTATGGAGACCCTTTCACGAGTTCGACGGCGGCTGGTTCTGGTGGGGCAAAGGCGGCGGTAAGAATTTCATCCGCCTATGGCAGATGATGTATGACAGATACACCAACAAATTCGGACTTACAAATCTGATATGGGTGCTTGGTTATTCGGGCGAGGTGAAAGACGGCTGGTATCCCGGCGATGATTACTGCGATATCATCGGCTCCGACACATATGATAATTCTACCCATGTCAAGGCATGGAACAAACTTCAGAATATCACCGACAGCGGCAAGCCCCTTACATTCCATGAGTGCGGCAATGTTCCCCGTGTGGAGATGTTTGAAAGGGACGGCTGCCTGTGGTCCTGGTTCATGATCTGGCATACAGACTACATCAAAGGCAACAATAAAAAATTGCTCAATATTGTTTACAACCACGAAAAGATTATCACTATTGATGAGCTGCCCAATCTTGCCACTTATAAAGCAGGCGATAAGATAACGCAGGCTGCTGCATCTGAAATCGTGTCCGGGCAGTAGGAGATATCTATGCAAAATTATGAGAAGCTTATGACAGAATTGCCGCCCGAGGAAATTTTTGACAGGCAGGACGGCGTTATATACCCAGATTTTCGGAAATACACTTATTATTCCCGGACCGCAGAAAGAGAAAGCAGAGTGAATGTGCTGCTTCCACCCGATTACTCTGAGGAAAAGGAATATCCCGTACTGTATGTACTGCACGGCTATTATGAAAATGAGGACTGGATGGCGAAGGATACTGTTGGTCTGAGCGAGATGCTTTCAAACCTGTACGCAAGCGGTGAAGCACGGGAGATGATAGTAGTATGCCCGTATATCTTCGTCAGCAAGGAGCTTGAATGGTGTAACGGTATGAATCTTACCAATTCGCTTTGCTATGACAATTTTATCAACGATCTTACCACCGATTTAATGCCCTTTATCGAAGGCACATTCTCTGTTGCAAAGGGCAGGGAGAATACTGCGATAACGGGCTTTTCAATGGGCGGCAGAGAATCCCTCTTTATTGGCTTTCAGCATCCCGAGCTGTTCGGTTATATAGGAGCGGTTGCACCTGCGCCTGGGCTTACTCCCGTTACCGGATCGGCAGACCACCCCGGTCAGATGCAGGCAGAGGAGATGAGATTTGAGGACAATGCGCCGTATCTGCTGCTGATAAGCTGTTCAGACCGTGATGGTGTGGTAGGTACATATCCGAAATCCTATCACAAGATGCTGACAATTAACGAGACCGAACATATCTGGAACGAGATTCCTGGAACAGGACATGACCACACCAGCGTTAAGCCGCATCTTTATAATTTCTGCAGAATGATATTCAAAAACTGAAAAGGGGACACATATGAGAATAGGTGTTGATTATTATCCCGAACACTGGGACAGATCACTGTGGGAGTCTGACGCAGACCTTATGCAGCAGACCGGGGTTGAAGTGGTTCGTCTTGCGGAGTTTGCATGGTGCAGACTGGAGCCGCAGGAGGGCTGCTTTGATTTCGGCTGGCTGGACGACATTATCGGAATACTGACGGAGCGTGGTATAAAAATAGTGCTGTGCACCCCAACGAACTGCCCTCCGATGTGGTTTTACGAGAAATATCCCGAGGCTGTTCAGACTGAAAAGGACGGACATAAAACCCGCACAGGTATCAGAGGTCACAGGTGTATCAACAATACAGATTTCCTGCACTATGCTGAGCGCATTATTGATGTCATGACAAAGCGATACGCGGATAACGATTCAATAATTGCATGGCAGATAGACAACGAGCTTGAGGCGAATTTCTGCTTCTGTGAGACCTGCATAGAAAAATACCGCAGTTGGCTGAAAGACAAATACATCACCATTGAGGCGGTGAATGCGGCTTACGGAAATGTTATGTGGAGCGGAGAATACTCATCTTGGGAGCAGATACAGCCGCCCTTTGGAAGCTATCCCGACCCGTGGCTGAATCCCTCGTATATGCTGGACTACAATCGCTATGCCTCTGACAGCGTAATAGAGCATATAAACTGGCAGGCAAAGCTTATCAGAAAGCGTTTTCCGCATACGCCTGTAACTACCAATGTGTGGTTCTGCAGGAATATGCCGAACTTCTATGACGAGTTCAAGGAGTTGGATTTCATTTCCTACGACAACTATCCCACAACAAGGCTCCCCGACAATGCGGAGGAGTGCTATTCCCACGCATTCCACCTCGACCTTATGAGAGGAGTAAAGCGCAGTAAGTTTTGGATAATGGAGCAGCTCAGCGGAGGTCTCGGCTGCTGGGCACCTATGGGAAGAACACCCTCCCCGGGTATGATAAAGGGATATTCGCTGCAGGCGTTTGCACACGGTGCGGATACAGTAGTGCATTTCAGGTGGAGAAATGCCGCAGGCGGCGCTGAGATGCACTGGCACGGTCTTATTGACCACTCAAATGTCCCCGGCAGGAGATTTGCAGAATTCGCTGAGCTTTGTAAAGAAGCAAAAGTGCTCAAGGCAGTCTGCGATACCGAGATATATTCGGACGTTGCGATACTTTATTCCCCCGAGGATGAATACGCTTTTAAGATACAGCCACAGACTAACGGAATGTACTATATGGAGCAGCTTATGCTGCTGCATTCAGCGTTTACAAAGCATGGTCTGAATGTGGACGTCATACATCAGTGTGAGGAGCTTACGGGCTATAAGATTGTGGTCGCTCCCGAGATGTATATCACAAACGAGGCCACCGTAAAGCATCTGTTCGAGTTTGCCGAAAACGGCGGCACAGTGATTCTTACTAATCGCAGTGGCGTTAAGGATAAGTTCAACAAGTGTATCATGCAGCAGCTGCCGACCGTTTATCGCGGTCTTGTCGGTGCGTATATTGAAGAATACGATCCTATTGGCTATGACAATGCAACGATAAGGCTTTCGGACGGCAGTGTATTTAAGTGCCGACAGTGGTGCGATATTATTCAGCCCCAAACGGCTGAAACAGTAGCCACATACGACAGCGAGTTCTATAAGGGCAAGGCCGCCATCACCCGCAACCGCTACGGCAGCGGAACTGTGTACTATATCGGGACTGTCTGCGAGAAGAATCTATACAACAGGATTGTAAAGGATATTCTTGTCGATACGGGAATCCCGTATGTGGACGGACTTCCCGATAATGTTGAGATAACCACCAGAACAGGCGACTGTATCGTGGCTCGCTTTATCTTCAACAACACAAACAAGGAACAGCGATTCATGCTTGACGGAGGCAAGATATGCCTTGCACCGTTTGAGATGAAAACAGATATCAAGAAGATGTAATCATAGAAGTACTGTCATGCGGGTTTCCACTATTACGATACCAAAGTAGTAAATCCCCCGAATTTTACTACTATTTGACTACTTATCTGTGAAATCAGCTGTAAATAGACAAAAACATTGTGCAAATCAAAAAAACACCGAACAACAAAGCCTTTTGAAAGGAAAATCTTTGATGTATAAGCTTCTTTTTATATGCCACGGCAACATATGCCGATCTCCAATGGCGGAATTTGTAATGAAAGATATAG
>CAMEKR010000022.1 GCA_945921515.1 uncultured Clostridia bacterium
GACGACAAGAACATTCGTGAAGAGCGTTTACAGCCCATTAAGGATGCTATTCATGCTGAGTATGATGAGCAGTATCCCGATAAGGCTGCTATGATAGACGAGTGCATCTACAAGTTACAGAAGTTTATAGTAAGACGCTGGCTTCTTGATGAGCAGAAGCGTGTTGACGGCAGAGGTATGGATGAAATGCGTCCTCTTGCTGCAGAAGTAGGTCTTCTTCCCAGAGTTCATGGTTCCGGCCTGTTTACTCGTGGACAGACTCAGGTTATGACTATTACTACATTAGGTCCTGTCAGCGACAGCCAGAGACTTGACGGTATAGATGACGAAGAAACAAAGCGCTATATGCACCACTACAATTTCCCAGCATACTCTGTAGGTGAAACAAAGGCAAGCAGAGGCCCCGGAAGAAGAGAGATAGGTCACGGCGCTCTTGCACAGCGTGCACTTGAACCTGTTATTCCTTCTGTTGAAGAGTTCCCCTATGCAATAAGACTTGTATCTGAGGTTCTTTCTTCAAACGGTTCTACTTCTCAGGCTTCTATCTGTGGCTCAACTCTTTCGCTTATGGATGCAGGTGTTCCGATAAAGGCTCCTGTAGCAGGTATATCCTGCGGCCTTATCACAGAGGGCGACCGCTGGATGACTATGGTAGATATCCAGGGACTTGAGGACTTCTTCGGTGATATGGACTTCAAGGTTGGCGGTACACATAAGGGTATCACAGCTATACAGATGGACCTTAAGATTGACGGTCTCACTCCAGAGATTATAAAGGACGCTTTTGCTAAAACTCATAAGGCAAGAGATTATATCCTTGATGAAATAATGCTCAAGGCTATTCCTGAGCCTCGTCCTACTGTCAATAAGTACGCTCCCAAGATGCTCAATTATAAAGTACCGGTTGACAAGATTCGTGAGGTTATCGGTACCGGCGGCAAGGTTATCCAGAAGCTCTGTGCTGACTTTGAAGTAAAGATCGATATTGATGAAGAAGGTAATGTATTCATCTGCGGTCAGGATCTTGAAAAGGCAAATAACTGCGTAGCAATGATTAAGGCTATTACTTCTCCTCCGGAAATCGGTGCAATATACAAGGGCAAGGTTGTTCGTATTATGAATTTTGGCGCTTTCGTTGAGATTGCTCCCGGTAAGGATGGTATGGTTCACATATCCGAACTCGAAAACAGAAGAGTTGAAAAGGTAGAAGATGTTGTTTCTATCGGTGACGAGATAATCGTTAAAGTTCTCGATATCGATAATCAGGGCAAGATAAGGCTTTCAAGAAAGGCTGCTCTTGCTGATATAGAAGCTAAGAAGAAAAACGGCTGATAATATATGACAAAAACGCCTACAGGTTTTTCCTGTGGGTGTTTTTGCTTTGTTTTTGCCTTGCAAAAAAGGCGTTAATATGTTATAATTACATTAGCTGTGATTATTTATAAGCATTTCGGATAAACTGTTGTTTTTCTGATTTGGCGAATGGAAATATAATATATTTTCCTTGAAAAGAAGCACAGAATAATTTTGCTCCTTGTGTAAAAAATATTACCGAAAAACAACAAAGGAGCAGGATATGGATAAGGAAAGAATTACAAACAGTGAATCCGAAGAAGAGATAGACGAACAGATTTCGGTGAGACAATCAGATGATAACGGTGTTTTTGCATCTGTAAACGCAGAACACAATATTCATTGTCTGACAGTAATAGGTCAGATTGAAGGCCACTATATTCTTCCGCCACAGAACAAGACCACCAAGTATGAACATATTATGCCTGCACTTGTTGCAATAGAGCAGGATATGAGCATAGAGGGACTTCTTATCATTTTGAATACGGTCGGCGGAGATGTTGAGGCAGGTCTTGCAATATCCGAGCTTATTGCAGGTATGTCAAAACCAACTGTTTCTATTGTAGTCGGCGGAGGCCATTCAATTGGCGTTCCGCTTGCGGTCAGCGCTAAAAAGAGTTTTATTGTACCTTCCGCTACGATGACAATTCATCCTGTCAGAATGAACGGATTATTGCTCGGTATTCCTCAGACTCTCTCTTATTTTGAACGTATGCAGGAGCGTATTATTAGTTTTGTCAGCAAAAATAGTTCAATAAAGCCTGAACGCTTCAGAGAGCTTATGATGAAAAAAGACGAGCTTGTTATGGATGTGGGGTCGGTTCTTGACGGTGAAAACGCTGTAAAAGAAGGTCTTATTGACAGCCTTGGCGGACTTAGTGACGCCGTGCAGTGCCTTTATTCGCTTATAGAAGAAAATAAGTGCGATAAGTTTGTCTGTAAAAAAAAGACTGTGGATACTAAGAGCGCAGGAAGCACAACAAAAAGTGCAAAGAAGACTACCTCAAAGAAGAACGGAACAGGAAGCAGAGCTACAGCTAAAGTCAGTGCTTTTCGTGAATATCATCCGAGGACAGGAATGACTGCAAAGCGAGGTACAACAGATGTTTCAGACCGTAGTTGATAAATATGAGGTGTTCGATGGATTTAACTGTCAGGACGATATGGCATTTTACGCAGTAGATTCCTGTGTGTTTTCTTATAAGGTAAAGCAGAGCAATATACAAGATATCAATACCGAGCCATTTTACTATTTAAAAAAATACTATTGCTATAAATGAGACATCTCGGGCGTATGCCCGTACATATATTATTATGTGCATTGCACAATTTTCTGAAAGGAACAAGAGTAAATGGAATACATAAGTGTAATAATTCAGGGAATAATTCAGGGCCTTACTGAGTTTCTTCCTGTTTCAAGTTCCGGACATCTGTCGGTAGCACAGCACTTTATGAGCGTAGGAGAACATAGTCTCATCATTTCTGTTGTACTCCATCTCGGAACTCTTTTGGCTGTGTTTATTGCATTTTTCCCGACAATAATCGGAATGATAAAGGAGTTTTTTCTTACAATTAAGGATATTTTCACAGGCAAATTTTCATGGAAAAATATGAACGCAAACCGTCGCATGATGTTTATGGTGATAATATCAACTGCTCTTCTTGTTCCCGTTTATTTATTTAAGGATTTCTTTACCGGTTTTGAAGGCGACAACGATATTATTTTCGAAGGTGCAGCATTTCTGTTTACTGCTGTACTACTGTTCTTGTCCGATAAATGCGTTAAGGGAAACAAGACAGGTGATAAGATGACAGTAACTGATGCTCTCGCTGTAGGCGCAGTTCAGTGCGTAGCACTTTTCCCCGGCGTTTCCCGTTCAGGTTCTACTACTGCGGCAGGTTTGTTCTGTGGTATGACAAAAGAAACTGCTGTAACATTTTCTTTTATACTCGGTATTCCGGCAATACTCGGCGGAAGCGTACTTGAAATCGGCGACGCATTAAAGAGCAATATGGAGCTTGACTGGATATCACTGGCAATAGGATTTGTTGTTGCCGCTGTTGTGGGACTTCTTGCTATCGCTCTTGTAAAATGGTTGCTCAAGAAAGACAGATTCAAGATATTCGGAATTTATACCGCATTGCTTGGCGTTGCCTGCATAGGTATAGGAGTATACGAACTGATAACAGGTTCACATTTTGAACTTGTATTCTGATATATATTTTTATTTGGGAGAAAGGATGTAAAATATGGCGGCAAAGAGAAAACTTAACGAGACAACTAAAAAGACTGCTCAGTCAAAGAACACATCGGGTAAGAGCACAGCAGATAATGTTGAGCAAAAGCAGAAAGAGCTGAGTGAGAGAAGAAAAGAAGAATTGATTAAAGAAGAACGCTCACGCAGAAGAAAATGCTCGATTTTACTTTTTGCAATCGGCGTTCTGCTGGTTCTGTTTACAGTCATAGGACTTATCAGCGGTAAAGGCGCAGAAGGTAATCTACTTGATATTATATATTCTTTCCTTTGCGGCATATTTGGATTTACCGTTTTCTTCACCGGTCCGATTATAATTTATGTCGCAGTACTTCTCGCCGCCGACAAAAGCAGAACAAGTATACTTACAAAGATACTACAGCTTTCGGGCGGAATAATTCTGCTCAGTACAGCTATACAGATAATTTTTGTCGGATCGGTTGGTAAGGATACAAGGGACTTTTTCTCAGCGGTAGCATCACTTTATAGTGACGGAACAAAGCTTATCGGCGGAGGAATTATAGGAGGTCTTCCTTCATGGCTTCTTTTACTGTTCGGAAATGTCGGTGCAATAGTAATAATTATACTTATCGCTTTTGTATTTATTATGCTGATAAGCAGAAAAAGCCTTATGGATTTTTTCGGAGCTGTCGGCAAGCCTGTGAAAAAAGCGGCTGTTAATGCAAAAGAAAAGCGTGCTGTGCGTAAAGAAGAGATGGAACTATTAAGACAGGAGCAGGAACAGGAACAGCTTAGAATCCAGGCAGAAGAAGCCGAGAAGAAGAATCGTCTCAGCCAGCTGGAAATGAACACTGTAGGAAGCAGTCCAAAAACAACTCTCGAAGATAAACACGCTGAAAGTAAAAAAGAACAGAAAAAAGAAAGCAATGCTTTTATTAATGAGCTTAATAATTATAACGGAATAGTGTCTCCAAAACCCGAAGAAGCGGTAAAGCCGTGCAATGAAAAGTTGCCTGAAATAGCACCCGAAACCGACATACATACTTCTTGTGAAAAACTACCGGATCTTCCTGCACAAATAGCCGCAATAGAAAATCGTTCCGAAAATATCAACGAAGGCAGTAATACTGCAATAGGAACAGCAGTAGTATCATCGAATCCGGAGTATGACTATCCTCCGCTACCCGATTATCCTCCGGAGGAGGTAAATCCTGTTGAAGCGGCACTTGATTCGTTCATAGAAGAAGCCAGCAACGAACAAAATGAAGTTAAGCAAAGGGAAGAACGCTTTATCAGCGATATCAGTGTTCCTACGGCTGAAAATGATATACTGCCTGATGAACAGCAGAATAACAATGATTCCGCAAGTAAAAATGGCGAGGAAAAATATTACTATATTATCAACGAGACCGAAGAGCATGTTCTTCCTCCTACCACTTTACTTGATGATGTTATACCAAATAAGAAGCAGGAGCATATTGATAAAGAACTTGAAACAAACGCAACTGTAATCGTTGATGCTTTACGCAGTTTCGGCGTTCAGACAAAATGCATAGGCACTTGCAGAGGTCCTTCTGTTACAAGATATGAGCTTCAGCCTGCGGCAGGTGTAAAGATATCCAAGATAACCGGTCTTGCGGATGATATTGCTCTTAACCTTGCTTCTTCCGGTGTTCGTATAGAGGCACCTATTCCGAATAAGCCTGCAGTAGGTATAGAAGTGCCTAATAAGAACAGAGATACCGTATCTTTCAGAGAGCTTATTGAAAGCCCTGATATTGCCGACAAGAAGAGCAAGCTTGCAGCTGTACTGGGTAAGGATATTTCCGGGGAAATAGTAATTGCAGATATTTCCGAGATGCCTCATTTACTTATTGCGGGTACCACAGGTTCAGGTAAATCGGTATGTATGAACTCTATAATAATGTCTATCCTATTCAGAAGCACACCCGAAGAGGTGCGATTTATTATGATAGACCCCAAGGCAGTTGAGTTTATGTCATATAACGGTATCCCTCAGCTTCTTATTCCTGTTGTCACCGATCCTAAAAAAGCTGCCGGCGCACTTGGTTGGGCGGTAAGTGAAATGCTCAGGCGTTATAATATCTTCTCGGAGTATAACACCCGTAACATTCACGGCTATAATGCTCTTGCAGATAAAGAGACCGAAATGAAAAAAATGGAGCAGATTGTAATCTTTATAGATGAGCTTGCCGATTTAATTATGACTTCAAAGAATGAAGTTGAAGACAGTATTTGTCGTCTTGCTCAAATGGGAAGAGCGGCAGGTATGCATCTTGTAATAGCTACGCAAAGCCCGAGAGTTGATGTGGTAACCGGACTTATCAAAGCCAATATACCGAGCAGAATCGCCCTTAAAGTTAGCTCGGGTATCGACAGCCGTACTATTATGGACGAGCAGGGAGCAGAGAAGCTACTTGGCAGAGGCGATATGCTTTTCCGTTCTATATCTATGCCTAAGCCGGTTCGTGTTCAGGGATGCTGGATATCCGATAAGGAAGTTGAGCGTGTTGTTAATTTCCTCAAGCATTCATTTACTCTTGATTATGACGATGAAGTAATCAGAGAAGTTGAGCGTCATGCAGAGCTTGTTAAGACTAATGATAAGAGCATAGACAGCGCGTCAACTGTCGAAAGCGGAGATATTGATGTATCCGATGATAAGCTTGAAGACGCTATCCGTATCGTTGTCGAGAACGGACAAGCAAGTGTAAGTACGCTTCAGAGAAAATTAAAGCTCGGATTCGGCAGAGCAGCAAGACTTGTCGATGTAATGGAAGAGATGGGTATTGTAGGTCCCTCACAGGGAAGCAAGCCCAGAGAAGTGCTTATGACTAAAGAGCAGTACTATGAGCGTCAGATGAATAAACAACAGTAAGGAACGAGTGATAATTTAATGCCATTTTTGCCTATTTCAAAACAGGATATGAAAGACAGAGGGATAGAACAGCTCGATTTTATCTGTATTACGGGCGATGCCTATGTCGATCATCCTTCATTTGGAATTGCTATAATTTCAAGAATGCTTGAGAGCTGCGGCTGTAATGTAGGAATAATTGCTCAGCCTGTTACCGATGATGATTTTAAAAAGCTGGGAGAGCCTAAGTATTGTTTTCTTGTGACAGGTGGTAATATTGACAGTATGGTATCTAACTATACCGTGTTTAAAAAGAAGCGCTGGGATGATGCATATTCCGAAGGTGGCAAAGGCGGAAAAAGACCCGACAGAGCAGTGACAGTTTATTGCAAAAGCCTAAGAAGGCTGTTTCCCGATAAGGAAATTGCTATTGGAGGACTTGAGGCAAGCCTGCGCCGTTTTGCTCATTACGACTACTGGGCGGATAAGGTTATGCCGTCAATACTTGTTGACAGCGGTGCAAGCCTGCTTATGTACGGAATGGGCGAGCTTACTATCGTTCAGCTATACAGAGAACTGGCTCAGGGCAAAAAACTGTCAGAGGTTCACGATATTAAAGGTACCTGCTATCTTACAGAACCTATTAATACTCCTATCGGAGCTGTTCAGTGTGATAGTTATGAAATCGTAAGTGAGAATAAAAAAGCGTATGCAAAATCCTGCCGTCAGCAGTATGATGAGCAGGACGAGGTTTACGGCAGAACTATAGTACAGCGTCACGGTAATATGATGCTTGTACAGAATCCGCCTCAGAGAAGTCTTACTCAAAGCGAGTTTGATAAGGCATACGAACTGCCGTATATGAAGACATATCATCCATGCTACGAAAAAGGCGGCGGGGTACCCGGTATAAAAGAAGTAGAGTTTTCTATAACTCATAACAGAGGTTGTTTCGGTTATTGCAATTTCTGTTCTATTGCACTTCATCAGGGCAGACGGATACAGACACGAAGCGAGCAGTCGGTTATAAATGAAGCAATAGACCTGACCAAAAGACCGGGATTCAAAGGTTATATACACGATGTTGGCGGTCCGACAGCGAACTTCCGCCGTACCTCCTGCGATAAGCAGGACAAGGCAGGTCTATGCAAAGGCAAAAAATGTCTCGCTCCCGAGCCTTGCCCTGCGCTTAAGGTAGACCATAGCGAGTATCTTACTATGCTGAGAAAGTTGCGTTCTTTAGATAAAGTCAAGCGTGTATTTATTCGTTCCGGTATAAGATACGACTATATGATGAAGGATAAAGATGACGAGTTTTTTAAAGAGCTTGTCGAACATCATGTCAGCGGTCAGCTAAAAGTTGCACCCGAGCACGCTAGCAACAAGGTGCTTGACCTCATGGGAAAGCCTCATATAGAAGTATATGAACAGTTTGAAAAAAAGTTCTATAAATATACCAAAGAATGCGGTAAAGAACAGTATCTTGTACCTTATCTTATGTCATCACATCCGGGATGTACAATAAAAGAAGCTGTTGAGCTTGCTGTATTTTTAAAAAAGCACAATATAAGACCCGAGCAAGTGCAGGATTTTTATCCTACCCCCGGTACAATATCAACAGCGATGTATTACACAGGACTTGATCCTTATACTATGAAAGAGGTATATGTACCTCGTGAACCGCATGAAAAGGAGATGCAAAGAGCGCTCCTTCAATATTTCAAAAAGGAAAACAAACAAATTGTAGCAAAGGCGCTTATTAAAGCCGGAAGAACCGATTTAATCGGCTATGGAAAGGAGTGCCTGATAACACCAGACGGATTGTCTTTACCTCAAGACAGAAAAGGAACGGCAAAGAATGGCAAAAACTCCTCTTCAAAAGCAAAGACGCATCAACGACAAGGCTATCAAAGCGGCGGCAGGAGTAAGAACAAACAGAAAAAGCGTTAATGTAACAATACTCTGTGTTGCTGTAGTAGCCTGCACAGCCCTTTTTATTACGCTTAACAGTATATGGTTTCATATAGACGGATTCCCGGTTTGGAGTGAGCTTATCGGATACAATGAGCCGATAATAAATAGTCCTTTGGCTGATGAAGTGCAAGTACATTTTATTGATGTTGGTCAAGGTGACAGTACACTTATTAAGACCGATAGGTATAACATTCTTATCGACGCAGGTGAGCATGATATGGCAGGAAAGGTTTTCTCTTACCTAAGAGCCAACAGTGTTGATAAACTGGATTTCGTTATATGCACTCACCCTCATTCAGATCATATAGGAGGCATTTCTTCGGTTATCGGTGAGATAGAGACAGGAACGGTTATTTTACCGCAAATTCCTGATGAAATCATCCCGGCTACAGACAGTTATACCGATTTGCTTAGAACTATTGAACAAAAGTCCTTGGATGTTAGATATCCTGCTCAGAATGAAACGCTAAAGCTTGATGATAACACTTATATTACATTTCTTGCATCGGTAGAAAATTATGAGGAGCTGAACAATTACTCTATAGTATGTAAGCTTGTACACGGAGAGAATTCATTCTTATTTACCGGCGATATTCAATATGAAGCAGAAGAAGCTGTAATTCGCAGCGGCGCAGATGTTTCTGCTGATGTTCTGAAAGTTCCGCATCACGGAAGCACGACATCAAGCAGCTATTACTTTTTGAAAAATGTCAGACCGGAATATGCCGTGTTTGAAGTTGGAGCTTTTAACGATTACGGTCATCCGCACAATGCTGTTCTTCGACGCTATGAAGAATTCGGATGTAAAATTTACCGTACCGATCGCTATGGCTCGGTAGTGTTTATAAGCAACGGAAAAGATATTGATGTAGTTACGGAGAAGACTTATGCTGATAGTTGACCGATTTGAAGGCGATAAAGCAATTGTATTTGACGGAGAAGAACAGCTTATCATCGGCAGGGAAGAGTTAAACGCTTCTGTTCGTGAAGGCGATGTTATTTTCAAAGATAAAAGCGGAATATATGTTTCGGATATAACAGCTACCGAGAGCAGACGGAAAGAAAACCTTGATTTGCTTAAACGCATTCTGAATAAATAAAAAACGGCTGATGTCAGCCGTTGCAGCTTGTCGAAAAAGTATTTTTCGACAAGCTGTCAGGCTTCGAGAAACACACGCAGACGAGGAAAAAGCCTCCGTCGGCGTACAAAGGTACGGTAGGAGGCTTTTGACGAAGTAAGCAAAAATGCTTTTGTGGAGCCGTTTTCGGCTCCACAAAACTATGTTGCAAATTATTAGAAAGAATTAACGCAAAAACCTAATCATGTCTTGCATTTTTGCGGTGCGTGAGTTTATCGACAGTCTGAAACGGCTGATGTCAGCCGTTGTAATTATTGTTGTATATTAAAAGGCCGCAACCTTATGATTGCGACCTTTTTGTTTATTTATTTAAGAGTTACCGCTTGTGATAAGTCCGTTGTAATAATTAATCTGTTTATCAATAGCTCCGATATTAGCTTCACGCATCTGAGTCCATGACTGACCGGCATATGTTTCGTTTTCAAGTTCGAACATTGTGTTGCCGAGGATATCCTTAATAATCTGACCTGTTGTTTCATCAAGACCGTAAGGCTCGTCTACTACTGCATTGAAGTCTGTAACATTTTTGAAGCTCATCAGGAATTCGTACATTTCATCTGTGTACTTTTTATTCTTCATTATGCTTTCCTTAGTAGTTGCTTTGAGGTCTTCATCTGTGTTGCTCAGACGGCAGCAGTTGATGAATACGGAAGCCTGCTTAGCATACTTAGAACCAGCGGGAACAAGATAACCGAATGCTGTCATTGAATAGTAATATTCGTCTGCCTCGGGATCTCTGGGGAAAGGAACAAAGAATATGTCGAGTGTGTCATCCTTTGTCATTGCTCTTGCATAGTTTGTGATTATCCATTCACCCATTGCCTGGAATGCGGCTGTTCCGCCCTTTATAGGCTCTTCGGATACATCTATCATGTCTTCGGGGAACTTAGCAAGACCTTCTTTTTTAAGGTTCTGCATGAAGTTTGCGGCTCTGTCAACATTTGCGTTATTGAAGTTGCTTACAAGCTTTCCGTCTTCTGCAATAGAAATAAGAGGAGTACCTGTTGTATCAATGAACGCCTGCGCTGCATATGCTGTAGCACCGTAAAGACCTGTTCTTTCGCCGTTAACATCAGAGTCTATGAACTTACGGATGCAATCTGTCATAGTATCCCATGTCCAGTTGCCTTCATCGTATAATTCCTTGGGGTCGTCAATACCGAGCTCTTCATAGAGACCACGGTTGTATACCAGGAAATAGGGTGAAACATTGTAAGCCCAAGGGTAATAATAGTTCTTGCCGTTCCACTTATATTTATTGATATATTCCTCAAGTCCTGACCACTGAGGAGCAGAGAGATCCATATAATCGTCAAGAGGAGTATACATATTCTTAGACATAATAAGAGGGAATGTATTGTCTGCGTAGTCTACAAGGTCGGGAGAATCGCCTGAAGAAATTGCAGTTGTAAGTTTTTCAAGAATCTGCAGAGAACCTACAATTGTACACTTGATAGTACAGTCATAGTTTGCTGAGAAATACTTGTAAGCAGGCTTTACATCACCGGCAGTTGTGATATCATAGCATCCGAGATACTGCAGCTCTGCCGGTTCAACCTTATCACCTGCATCAATGCTGATATCGTCAATGCTTACAGGGTTTTCTATCTCATCGTCGATAGTAGTTCCTGTGCTTGTGTTATTGCTGTCAGCAGAATCGGTTGTACTCGAAGTGCTGCTGCTTGAGCATGCTGCAAACGAAAGGGCGGTTGCACCGGCCATTAAGCCTGCAATAATTCTTTTGAAATTAATCATAAACACCTCCATAATTTCTGAGTGTGTTGCAATCGTTTACACACATCTCTTTTCAAATTTTATCATAATGTAAGCTATTATTCAATTCACAATATAGTCAAATCTTCCGCTTGCAAATTGTGCAATATGTATAAAAATTGTGTAAAAAGTAGTTTTTTAGTCCCATGTTTTTATTTTATTTAATCATATTAATGTAACAATTTTCACATTTTGCTTTATTAGCTAATAAACCTCGGATTTCTATTTTTAAAAATCCGAGGCTTATTATTATGTGTAATTTACTATTTAATCGTCTTTTGAAAGCAGACCGTTATAATAGTCAATCTGTTTATTTATTGCGCCGATATTAGCTTCACGCATCTGTGTCCATGATTGACCGGCATAAGTTTCGTTCTGAAGGTCGAACAGGGTATTGCCGAGAATGTCCTTGATTATCTGACCTGTTGTTTCATCCAGACCGTAAGGCTCGTCTACAACTGCTTTGAAATTGTTGATTTCTTTAAAACTGATTAAAAAGTCGTACATTTCATCTGTATACTTCTTATTTTTCATAATGCTTTCCTTTGTTGTCGCCTTGAGGTCTTCATCAGTATTACTCAGACGGCAGCAGTTGATAAATACAGATGCCTGTTTTGCATATTTTGAACCCGCAGGAACGAGATAACCGAATGTAGTCATCGAATAGTAATAATCATCTGCGCTTGGATCTCTTGGGAACGGAACAAAGAAGTAGTCAAGTGTATCATCCTTTGTCATATCTCTTGCATAGCCGGAAATTATCCATTCACCCATTGCCTGGAAAGCCGCTGTACCATCCTTAATGGGAACGGTGTCTACATCTATAACACCTTCCTGGAAGCTTGCCAGACCTTCTTTTTTAAGGCTCTGCATAAAGTTTGCGGCTCTGTCAACATTTGCGTTATCAAAATTACCTACGAGCTTTCCGTCATCTCCGACAGAGATCAGGGGAGTGCCGGTAGAATTAATAATAGATTGAGCGGCATATGCCGTTGCACCGTAAAGACCTGTTCTTTCGCCGTTAACATCAGAGTCTATGAACTTACGGATGCAGTCTGTCATAGTATCCCATGTCCAGTTGCCTTCATCATATAACTCTTTGGGATCGTCAATACCGAGCTCCTCATATAAACCACGGTTGTACACAAGGAAATATGGCGAGACATTGTAAGCCCAAGGGTAATAATAGTTATTTCCGTTCCATCTGTAATTATTGATATATTCTTCAAGTCCTGACCACTGTGGAGCAGATAGATCCATATATTCGTCAAGAGGAGTATACATATTCTTTGACATTATGAGAGGAAATGTGCTGTCTGCATAGTCTACAAGGTCGGGAGAATCGCCCGAAGAAATAGCAGTTGTAAGCTTTTCAAGGATCTGCAGAGAACCTACAATTGTACACTTGATAGTGCAGTCATAGTTTGCTGAGAAATACTTGTAAGCAGGTTTAACATCTCCGGCTGTTGTTATGTCATAGCATCCGAGATAAATTAATTCTGCCGGTTCAACTTTATCACCTGCATCGATACTTATATTGTCGATACTTACGGGATTCTCTATTTCATCGTCGATAGTTGTGAAATAGCTTGAACTATCACTATCTGTCGAACTGCCTGCACCTGAAGTACTTTCGGTAGAGCAAGCCGCAAAGGAAAGTGTGGTTGTACCTGCCATAATGCCCGCAAGTATTCTTTTAAAATTCTTCATAATAACCTCCTGTTTTTTGTAACGAATTTAACCTATCGTTATTATATCACCGTTATTCAGACATAACAATATCATATACTGTTTAATATAGTGACAATTTGTGCATTTTGCATTTATTCTCAATCAGATAATTCTCTTGTTAATATAAAACTTGTGTTGCATTTTGAATAAATAAAAGGACAGCCGCAGCTTCTTTCATAAGAAGCTACGGCTGTCGACTTACATAAAAATATTGTTGCTCATCAGAAATTAATGTTATTAACTTCAGAATTTGCAAGCTGAATTTCCTTTTTAGGAATACGCTTTAAAGGAGAATATTCAAACTTTTTGCATGAATCGTACGACTTTACCACACCGAACTTTGAGCACTGAATCTTATCATCACCTAAAGCTGTGCCAAGTGCGCAGTATTTACAGGAAGGCTTGATATTGTTACCGAAAAGTTTCTTTTTCATATAAAACACCACCTTAAACAATTTATCAAAATATATGTATTTGAGGCGAACGCCCTTCTATTTGGTTTCATTATATCATATTCATCAGAATAAATCCAGTATTTTTTGAAAAAAATTATAATTTTCTTAGTTTTCCCGCTTCAGACAGTATAATGACAGTCATGCAAATTATACAAACAGCAATAATAGGGCTTGTCGCAGTAACATCATATTTATATGCGAATACATTTAACGAGGGTGAATATCCCGATATAAATATTATTATTTTGCAAATAAACGCAGATATCAACGAAATGACTATCCGTGCCGCTATGAATTTGATTATCCCTACTTTGAATTCGGCAAGTGAAACAATCTGATAAATGACGCACAATCCGCCGAACGAAACTAACGCTGCAGACAGAATTACAGATGGTATAATATTTGTTTGTTTTATGTTTGTTATCTCTATAGCGGTGCTTATAATATACGGTATGCTTATATCAAATAATTGTGACAGAATGAATTTAATAAGTTCTGCTGCGCTGTTGAAAAGCAGAATTAATGACACTATTTTTATAAGCGAATTAATGCAGTCTTTAAGATATTTGTTTATTATTATAGGCTTCAGACAGACTGAAAGCTTTTCAAATTGTGGAGTCTTGTATTTAATGTTCATAACAATAGCCGCTGTTAAATTTGCCGTAAGGCAGGATATGAATATTATTACACCTGCTGTAACATCATTATATATTCCTATCCCTACTATACCCACAACAAACGCCGGACCACTCGAAAAACAGTAATATATTGCTTTTCTTGCTTGATTATTATATCTATCGTCTTTTATTATAAGCTCATTTAATAGTTTAACTCCGATAGGATAGCCGCCGAACTGGCTCATCAAAAACACTGCAAGCATATTACGGTCAAGCTTTATTATATATCTGAAAACAATCCAGAACGGAGCGGTAATTATCTCGCCTACTCCGCTTCCTATCACGACTGAAGCGAAGAGCATAAAGCAAAACAGCGACGGGATAAGGCTGTCAAGGCAAGTTTCAGTACATCTTCTTATAGCTTCGGCTATTCCTTTGCTGTCGGTTATCAGCATTACTCCGATTATCACTGTCGATAAGGACAATACCGTTATCTTTATCTTTTTCAATATATCGCCTCACTTCTTTTTTGCTTGTACCTGCATATAGATTATATGAAAGGGGCTGTGAAAAATGAATGTAAACAAGTTGGCAGTCGGCTACGAAAATCTTAAATCAAGCGTCCGTACACATTCTTATATTACTATCAAGGACAAAGAAATGATAGAAATAGAGTGCTGTCGCAAGGTGCTGAAATTTGAGGATAATATCGCCGAGCTTGAGATACCGTGCGGAAAAATTACTATCGTCGGACTTGGATTGCGTATGAAGAATTTCGGATTTGACAATGTTAAGATATACGGCAAGCTACATTCCATCGGTTTTGAAGAAATAAACAGCACAAAAACGGAGGATATTAAGTGAGAAAAAAATATCACGGATTTTCGGCTTCATACATCAGGATAACAGGACTCGGAGGATTTCAGGAAAAGTTTATCAGCGAGCTTATTTCACAGAATATCAATATCTATGAAATCTCGCAGGAGAAGAGCGGATTTATAGCTTTGGTAAAGCCTTATGATTATCTTAAGATTTCAAGAATCGCTAAAAAACACGGAATAAGGCTTAGAGTAATCGAGCGGATTGGACTGCGTTTCAGATTGTATCCTTTTAGAAAAAGATGGGGACTGATTATCGGTTCACTATGTTGTTGCGCTGTAATCACAATATTGTCGCAGTTTATCTGGAAAATCGATATCGAGGGAAATATAGAGCTTTCGTCTCAAGAGATATGTGCAGTTATGGAAGAGAACGGATTGATGCCGGGCTGCACAAGAAAATCCTTTGACACTAAGATATGCGAGCTTTCAGCAATGACTAAGCTTAAAAATTTGTCATGGATAAGTGTAGAACGAGAGGGAAGTAAGGTATATATAAAAATTGCTGAGATAAACGATACTGAAGATAGCGAAATACCTGTTAACACTCCGTGTAATGTTATAAGCGATTTTGACGGCCAGCTCGTTTATACCGAGATATATAAAGGTCGTTTGCAGACGACAGTCGGCAGCGGTGTTGTTAAGGGACAGCTTCTTATAAGCGGTGCTGTTAATGATAACGGCGGACATATCGTATATGTCCATGCAGACGGTGTTCTTAAGGCTGTATGCGAGCAGACAGAAGAGTTTTATCTTCCGTATGAACAGGAGCGAATAGTACCTACCGATGTTAAGCATTATTCGTCATATTTTATGCTCGGCTCATATGCGCTTGCACTTCCATGGGAACAATATCACACGGATGATATGAGCAATATCAGCTACACGGAGGATACACACAAAATATCTATCTTTGGCTTCGAAACACCTTACAGTTACAAAAAGGGCGTTTATACCGAGCTTAAAAGAGAAAAGGTAGTGTATAAAAACAGCGATATAATTCATCAGCTCGAACAGCAAAAGGAAGATTTTGAAGCAAATTTTCTTTCCGATTGTGTGATTATATCCGATGAAAAAGAATTTGAGGTAAATGACAAAGGAATAAAAATGAAAGTAAATTATAAAGTCGAGCGCAATATAGGAGTTAAGCGGGAAATCGGTATTTTACACTAATTTTGACCGAATAATATTGAAAAAAAGAACGGTTTGTGATATACTAACATAAAATAGACTCGTTATAATCATTTTTGAAAGGAAAAAACTGCGATAAATGACCGAAAGAACCGTTAGTATATCGGATATGAGCTATATGCACGCTGTATTCGGCGACTTTGACGAGAATATCAATATAATACAGAAAGAGTACAAGGTTTCTATATACAGCCGTGATGAAGATATCAGGGTAAAAGGCGATGAAAATGCTGTTGATAAAGCTTGCGAGGTTTTATCTTCGCTTATAACGGTAGTTGAAAAAGGCGAACAACTTACCGAGCAAAGCGTACGATATGCCATATCGATGGTAAACGAGGGTAAAAGCGATGAAATGAGATCGCTATCCTCTGATTGTATATGCGTAAGCCATACCGGCAAGCCGATAAAGGCAAAGACAGTCGGACAATCCAAGTATGTTGACAGCATAAAGAAGAATACAATAGTATTCGGAGTCGGTCCTGCCGGTACGGGTAAGACCTATCTTGCTGTTGCTCTTGCGGTCAGAGCGTTTAAAGCGCATGAAGTCCAGAGGATTATACTTACTCGGCCTGCGGTAGAAGCAGGTGAAAAGCTCGGTTTTCTGCCGGGTGATCTTCAAAACAAGGTTGATCCTTATCTGCGTCCGTTATATGACGCACTGTTTGATATGATGGGTTCTGAAGCTTTCCAACGAAATATGGAGAGAGGCTGTATTGAAGTTGCCCCGCTTGCGTATATGAGAGGACGAACGCTTGATGATAGCTTTATTATACTGGATGAAGCGCAGAATACCACACCCGAGCAAATGAAGATGTTTCTTACCCGTCTCGGTTTTAACAGTAAGATGGTAATAACGGGAGATGTAACGCAGATTGATTTGCCCGATTCAAAGCGTTCGGGACTTATTGAAGCAACTCGTATTCTTAAAAATATCGATGGCATAGCAATAAACAGGTTTTCCGAAAAGGATGTTGTGCGTCACAGATTGGTACAGGATATAGTTAAGGCTTACGAGCAATATAATGAAAGAAAGAAAAGCTGACAGCAGGGGAAGTTAAAATGTCTAAAGTTTATATGTCGTTCAGAAATAATCAGAAAGCTATTGATGTTCCTAACGGCCTTCGTACCGTAATAAGAAAGTGCATTGCAGAAACGCTAAGAGTGACTGATTTTGTCGGTGACGCCGATGTTTCGGTAACTCTTGTGGATAACGAAAGGATAAAGAGAATCAATAAGGAGTTCCGTGACAAGAACAAGGTAACGGATGTTATTTCGTTCCCTCTCGGAGCTTATGACGAATATGATATAAATCCGGAGAACGGCGCATTTATGCTCGGCGATATCGTTATTTCTATGGAAAAGGCACACGCACAGGCTATAGAATACGGACATTCGCTGATAAGAGAGGTTGGTTTTTTAGCTACACATTCTACTCTTCATCTGCTTGGATATGACCATGAGGATGATCCCGACGGTGAAAAAGTAATGCTGGAGCTTCAGGATCGTGTGCTGAACAACCTGAAAATCACACGGGAATAATTCAGAGGCTATTGTGATAAAAAAACTTGCTCACAGTTTCAGGTATGCGGCACACGGAATATGGTTCTGCATAGCTCATGAAATGAATATGCGCATACACATAGTAGCGACTATGTGTGTGTTTTATCTTGCCCAATTTTATGATTTTACAAAAGCTGAGTTTATATTGCTGATACTTACCTGCGTTGCGGTTTTTTCTGCCGAAATGATGAATACGGCAATAGAAGTTGTTATAGACAAGGTTTCTCCCGGTTATTCCGCTCTTGCTAAAGTCGGAAAGGATATTGCGGCAGGTGCCGTATTTGTTACAGCAATTGCGGCAATGATTATCGGATTTGTACTATTCTGGGATATCGACCGATTCAAGCTGATTTTTAACTATTTTATCAGCGATTGGTGGAACATGGCAATGCTTGCGGCGTTTGCCTGCCTGTCATATATGTTTATAATCAAAGGCAAGAAAAGAAATATTAAAGGAAAGATGAATAAATGAATAATCCAAAATCTGTGTTTGTTGCAATCGCAGGAAGACCCAATGCAGGTAAATCTACTCTTACCAATTATCTTGTAGGTGAGAAAATTGCCATAGTCAGTGACAAACCTCAAACAACAAGAACAAGAATTAACGGAGTGCTGACAAAAGGCGAAACGCAGTATGTTTTTATAGATACTCCGGGTATGCATAAAGCGAAGAATAAGCTATCCGATCAGATGCTCAAGTCTATCAGAGAGAGTGTAACAGATGTTGATGTTATACTTATGATGGCTGACGCTACAAAAAAGATTTCTCCCATTGAACACAACCTTATAGATAGTTTCAAAGACAGAAAGACAGATGTGATTCTGCTTATCAACAAAGTCGATTTAATCAAGGATAAGTCCGAGCTTTTATCACTTATACAAGAATACAGCGAGCTGTATGATTTTAAAGAAATAGTTCCTATCAGCGTCAGACAGAGGATAGGTGTTGAAGAAATAATGCCTATTATAGACAGATATGTAAAGCTATCGCCTCACTATTTTGACGATGAACTCCCTACTGACCAGGCTGAAAAGGTATGGCTTGCAGAAATAGTCCGTGAGAAGATTCTTCGTAATATGAACGAGGAGATACCTCACGGTACAGCTGTTTATGTTGAAACTATGGAGGTAAGGCAGAAGCCTAACGGAAAAGAAATCGTTGATATCGGCATAGTGATAGTATGCGAAAAGGCTTCGCACAAAGGCATGATAATAGGAAAGCAGGGCTCAATGTTAAAGAAAATCGGCTCAGAAGCAAGAGAGGATATGCAGGACTATTTCGGTTGTAAAGTCAATATGCAGATATGGGTAAAGGTTAAAGAGGACTGGAGAAACAGAGAGTCCGACATTGCGGACTTCGGACTTAAAGCAGATTAAAAAAGGAGTGGCTGTTCTATGCTTATTACGCTGAAAGGGCTTGTTATCGGACAGCGCAGTATAGGCGAGAATAGCTGTTTTCTTGACCTGTTTACAGACAAGCTCGGTTTGATTGAGGTAATGGCTCACGGAGTGAAGAAAATCGGCGGAAAAAATTCCGGCGCATCATCTCTGTTCGGTTATTCTACATTCTGCGTTAATAAAAGTTCAAGAGGGTATACTCTCAACAGCGCTGAGCCGATCTGCAGCTTCTACAACATATCTAAAAATATTGAGGCTCTTTCTCTTGCCGCTTATTTTGCCGATGTTATTCGCTATTGTGCTACTTCCGAAGAAGAACACGAGGATTTGTTGAGATTTGTCTGTATGACATACTTTCAGCTTGAAAAGCAAAAGCTTTCTCTCGGATTTATAAAAGCGGTGTTTGAGTTCAGGTTTCTTTCGAGGATAGGCTTTATGCCTGACCTTCGTGCCTGCCGTGAATGTTTATGCTATCTGAGCGACACAATGTTTTTTCTTCCATCAGAGGGAGCTATCTACTGCGAAGACTGTTTTGAAGAGCACGTTGAGCTTCATGATAAAAACGCCTTTGCTCTTAATCCTACGCTTCTTCACACTATGAGATATGTTGCGTATTCAGATACCGATAAAATGTATAAATTCAGAATATCACAGGAAAATGAACGGTTGTTTGGTGCGGTGACGGAATTCTATCTTCTGACACAGCTGAACAGGTCGTTTTCTACACTTGATTATTATAAGAATATAAAGCTTGAACAATAAAGGGTAAAGATATGAAAAAGGATTATAAAAAGCTTGAGCTTGACAAGATACTTGATTTAGCTTCACAATGTGCATATTGTGATTCATGTAAAGAACGGATAAAAAAGATAAGACCTTCTTTTGATATTGATACGGTTAAGTCAGAGATAGCTAAGACCGATGACGCATTTACACTGTCGGCTAAATTCGGCACACCACGATTTTATAACATAAAAGATATTTGTTTCAGTGCAAAGAGAGCTCAGCAGGGCTCTTCGCTGTCTTTAAGAGAGCTTATGGATATCGGAGCTTTTTTGCGTGAGGTATCGGGACTTGACGAATGGTATTCTCAGTGCAGCGGTATAGAAACATCGCTCTCTGAATATTTTGAACAGCTAAGCGTCAACAAGCATCTTGAAAATATGATAACAAACGCTATCATATCCGAGGAAGAGCTTGCTGACAGCGCAAGCACTCAGCTTGCGGCAATAAGACGGGCAATACAGCGCAAAAGCCTTGCAGTAAGGGAACGACTCGATAAGCTGATAAAGAGTCAGACGAATCAGAAATATCTTCAGGAAAGCCTTGTCACTATGCGTGACGGAAGATTTGTAGTACCTGTAAAAACAGAGTATAAGAGCGAAATAAGCGGTCTCGTCCACGATACTTCTGCTACCGGCGCAACGCTGTTCATAGAGCCTATGGCGGTAGTTGAAGCCAATAATGAGATAAGAGTTCTTCAGATTGAAGAGCAAAAAGAGATAGAGCGTATAATTAAGGAAATGTCTGAGCTTGTCGGCAGTTTTGCAGAGCCTATGATAAATGATTACCAAACGGTCATTGATATTGAAACATATTTTGCAAAAGCAAATCTCGGCGCTAAGATGAAGGCGGTTACTCCGATAATCACGGACAAACCGTATTTTAATATAATAAAGGCAAGGCATCCTCTTATTGATAAAGAAAAGGTCGTTCCTATAACCATTGAGCTTGGCGGACAATACTCTTCGCTTATAGTAACCGGTCCCAATACAGGCGGTAAAACTGTTTCGCTGAAAACAGCGGGATTGCTTGTGCTTATGGCAATGTGCGGTATGATGATACCCGCTTCGGAGAACAGCGTTATCGGTATGTTTGATGAGATATATGTAGACATAGGCGACGAACAGAGCATTGAGCAAAGCTTATCTACATTTTCGTCACACATGACCAACATCTCAAGGATACTAAAAACTGCCGATTATAAGTCGCTTATTATGCTTGATGAGCTATGCTCGGGTACAGATCCCGTTGAAGGTTCTGCGCTTGCGGTTTCTATTCTTGATGAGTTCAGGAAAAGAGATTGCAAATTAATGGCGACCACGCATTATCAGGAGGTCAAGATATACGCTGTAAAGACCGATGGCGTTGAGAATGCTTCCTGCGAATTTGATATCAAAACCCTTCGTCCGACATATCGTATTATTGTCGGTATGCCCGGAAAATCAAACGCATTTGCAATCTCGGCAAAGCTTGGTATAGGCAGCGATATCATAGAAAATGCGAAGGAGCTTGTAAGCACAGAAGATAAGCGATTTGAAGAAGTTGTACAGTCGCTTGAAAAGACAAGGCAAGAGCTTGAAAAACAGAAAAACTCTGCAGCCGCCGAAAACAGAAAGGCACAGGAAATAACAAAACAGCTTGAAGCGCAGAGAGAACAGCTTGATAAGGACAAAGAAAAAGAGCTTCAGGATGTCCGCAGTAAAGCGGCGAGCATAATTGAAGAGGTGCGTTTTCAAGGTGACCTTATGTTAGAAGAGCTTGAACAGATAAGAAAACAGAAAGAAAGCGCAGATTTTTCTCAGAAGGTTAAGGGAGCTCGTTCACGAATCAACACATCTGTGAACGGAATGTATGATACAGCTAATCCTATAATGAATAAAAAGGTTGATCATTATGTTCTTCCCAGACCTCTTAAGGTCGGAGATACCGTAAGGCTTGCCGATCTTAATAAAGAGGGAACTCTTTTAAGGCTGCCCGATTCCAAGAATATGTGTTTTGTACAGGTCGGTGCAATGAAGACTAAGACAAGGCTTGATAATCTCCGTCTTGTTGAAGAGAAGAAGGAAAGCAAAAAACAACAGACTCCTGCTAAAGTCGGCAAAAAGCTTATAAGCAATTATTCCCGTAAAGGCGGTATGGAGCTTGATATTAGAGGTATGCTCGGTGATGATGGCGTAATGGAGGTAGACAGATTTATAGACAGCTGTCTTATGAGCGGAATATCTGTTATAACTATAATTCACGGAAAGGGAACAGGTGCACTTCGCTCGGCAGTTCAGCAATATTTAAGAAAGAATCCCCATGTAAAATCCTTCCGTGACGGTGCGTACGGCGAGGGTGAAGCCGGCGTGACCGTAGCTGAGCTTGAATAACGGAGGAATTATGATAAAAGTAGCTGCATTTGATATCGGCGGTACGCTTATGGAATATAAAGGAATGCCGGGCGTATGGATCGATTATTATGAAAATGGTTTAAGGGCGATTCGTGATAAGATGCTGCCGAAACTAACCGATAGCGATATAAAAGCCGCTGTGACAATACTGCGAGGATACAATCCAACAGTAAAATATCGTGAGGCAGATTACGGATATGAGCGTATTTTCTCGGAGATATTACAAGAGTGGAAAATCAGCGGTGTTGATATAAGACAGCTCGCTTTCTGCTTTTTTGAGTCGTTCGATTTATGCGATTATACTTATCCCGAAACTATTGATGTGCTTAAAAAGCTTCGATACAAAGGAATACGCATAGCAACGCTTACAGATGTAGCGACTGCGATGCCCGACGAATTGCACAAGAGTTACTTTCCACAGCTTATGCCTTATTTTGATTTATATGTTTCGTCTTCTACTTGCGGTTACCGCAAGCCTAATATCAAGGGGCTTACCGATATAGCAAATCATTTTGGAGTAAAACCCGATGAAATGATTTTTATCGGTGACGAAAAGAAGGATGTTACGGTCGCTTTAAACTTCGGATGTTTGTCTGTATATATAGACAGATGTAAAAATGGTAAAGATTTTGGTCAGAATAAAACCGTAAGCAATCTGAATGAGTTTTTTGATTATATTAACGAGTTATAAAAAGATGCCTGTATCAGAATTGTTGATACAGGCATGAGCTTGTCGAAAAAGTATTTTTCGACAAGCTGTTAGACTGCGAGAAACACACGCA
>CAMEKR010000023.1 GCA_945921515.1 uncultured Clostridia bacterium
TTCGTTTGCAAGCGCACTCACAACGCTTCGCTGTCGCTACCAACTTTTTGCGGTTATTGGTGCGTGTTCTCAATGTTTGACTCATATTATGCATCCTTGCATAAGCCTCGAGGGAGAAACCTAAAGGGGAGAGGGGCTTGCGGCATTTGTGGGCTCTGCATCGTGCAGAGCCTCTGTTTGCCGCCGATTACGCATCCTTGCGTAAGCAAGCCATATCTCTCCTCTTTAGGTGTCTCCCGCGATACAGACACTAAGTTAATAACCTCGTATAGCGAGTCCGAGAAGTTAAACTTTTAAGTTAGCAGTAATTAGAAATAATTGCACAAACTCTTTTCGCCACAAAAATGAAGATAATTACGAAAAAACCCGTACAAGCCGATTTTAAGCGGAGTTATTCACATTTTCAACGGACTTTTCAACCGAAACAATGCCGTTTTGAAGGTTTATCGGTGGAAAACCGAAAGTTTTTCGACTTTTCGACCTGATTTTCTGTTGAAAGTCGGGCAAAACGGTTGAATATACACAGTGTTTACAAAACGGAAAAATGTAACTTTGTTACAATATACACCCTGACAACATGATTTTTAAAAAATCGGTAGGGGTTACTGTATAATTTACTTTTATTACCAATTTTTCAACAATGTTCGCTAATGTAACTTTTTACATTCAACCTTTCCACATTTTTCGATATTTTTCGTTTTAATCGCAAGTTTTAACACTTTCAACGGACTTTTCAACAAAAATAAAAGGCTTTTCACCGACTACGGTTGAAAAAACAATAGTTTTCAACACTTTTATGTTGAAAACTATATTCCGCAGGGTATAATTTTACATAAATTTCCTATAATACAATCTGTAAATACGAATTGTTAAAAAAGGAGCGTTAAGTTATGGTTAAAGCGGTCAATAAACTGATACTGGAAATAAACAACACCGAAAACGAATATTTTGAAAAAGCCGTGTTCTATGTCCGCCCCGAGATGTCAGCAAGCAACAAGCTTAGGGCGCAGGCACAGCTGTATCTCGGAAATATCGGTCTTGAGAAAAGAAAACGCCGGATAAACCGTATCACCGTTATAGCAGGTATATCGGGGCTTGCGGCAGGAGCTGCAGTTTCTCTTATAACTTTTCTGATAACGGGACTGCTTTGAGCCGCTTTTATGGCGTGTGAAATTTAAGAAAAATTTACCGTAAACCGTTGAGAAAATCGCCGGAATGTGTTATATTTATAATATATGCGGCTTTTTGAGCCAAAAAGGAAAAGGACGGTTTATTATTATGTCTATCGTTTTTGACGAAAGCAAGCGTGTTTTTAAGCTTGACACAAAGAAGTCTACCTATGCTTTTCATATCACCAACAGCAAAAATCTGCTCCACCTTTATTACGGCGGTTACATTCCCGAAACGGATATAACTCATATGCTGAGGATACCCGGCGACGAACCTTTTGTACCTGCTGTGCATGACGCTATGGGTCCGCACAGCTTTGACTGCGCTCCGATAGAATTTCCCACATCGGGCGTTGCCGATTTCAGAGAGCCTGCCATGCAGGTGATGGACATAAACGGTATGTCCGCCTGCGAGTGCTACTATAAAGATTATAGGATAACCGACGGCAAGCCGAAGCTTAAAGGCCTGCCTGCCACCTATGCCGCAGACGATGAGGCGCAGACTCTTGAAGTATTCTGCTACGATCCTCACAGCGGACTTGATATAACACTTTGCTACAGCGTTTTCCCGAAATACGATGTAATAACAAGAAGTGTAAGAGTTGAAAACAACGGACTTTCCGCCATAGATATAAGAAGACTTATTTCGATGAGCCTTGACCTTGACAGAATGGACTATGATATGATAACGCTGCACGGAACATGGGCAAGAGAACGCCATGTACAGCGTTTCCCCATCCGCTTTGGCAAGCAGTCGATAGATTCCAACAGAGGTGCAACAAGCCACGCCCACAACAACTTCTTTGCGCTGTGCGACCACACCGCAACGGAAGATTTCGGTGAAGCCTACGGCTTTGCTCTTGTTTACTCAGGTTCATTCTTAGGAATGGTGGAAGTAGGCCAGTATGAAAAGACAAGAGCTTTGCTTGGCATAAATCCTTACGATTTTTCATGGCATCTTGAGCCGGGCGAGGATTTTCAGGCGCCGGAAGTTATAATGACCTATTCCGGCGAAGGAATCGGTCAGATGTCGAGAAATTTCCACGATGTTATGAGAAACAATCTTATAAGAGGCAAGTGGAAGGATATGCGCCGCCCTATACTTATAAACAACTGGGAAGCTACATATTTCGACTTTGATACCGACAAGCTTCTTGATATAGCAAGAGAGGCTAAAAAAGCAGGCATAGAGATGCTTGTTATGGACGACGGCTGGTTCGGTCACAGAAACGACGACAAATCATCTCTCGGCGACTGGTTTGTAAACGAGGACAAAATCAAGGGCGGACTTAAGCACCTTGTAGATGAAGTAAACAAGATAGGACTTAAGTTCGGTATATGGTTTGAGCCGGAGATGATAAGCCCCGACAGCAAGCTTTACGCCGAGCATCAGGACTGGTGCATACATATCCCCGGCAGACACCGCACTACCGTCAGAAGCCAGCTGGTACTGGACTTTTCAAGAAAAGAAGTGCGTGACTATATCTATGACAGGATAAAAGATATTCTCAGCAGCGCAAATATCGAATATGTAAAATGGGATATGAACCGACAGCTGAGCGAGGTCGGAAACGAGGTATTCCCTGCCGAAAGACAGCGTGAGATATGGCACAGATATGTGCTGGGCGTATACGAGATGCAGGAAAGACTGCTGACCGACTTCCCCGATTTACTGCTCGAAAACTGTGCAGGCGGCGGCTCACGCTTTGACGCAGGTATGCTGTACTATTCGCCGCAGATATGGACAAGCGACGACACCGACGCTATCGAAAGGCTGAAGATCCAGTACGGCACCTCTATGTGCTATCCCTGCTCCTGCTTCGGAGCTCATGTTTCGGACAGCCCCAACCATTGCGTAGGCAGGATCACCCCGTTTGAAACAAGAGGCCATGTTGCAATGTCGGGAACCTTCGGCTATGAGCTTGATGTAACAAAGATATCCGACGACGACAAATACGCCATAAAACAGCAGATTGAAGAATTTAACAAGTATAATCCTTTAGTCAGAAACGGCGACTATTACCGCATCGGCGATCCTTTTGCAAACGACCGCTTTGACGCTTGGCAGTTTGTCGCAAAGGACAAGAGTGAAACTCTGCTTGAATATGTCCAGGTGCTTAAAGAACCCAGCGTATTCCTGCACAGAGTAAGACTCAAAGGACTGGAAAAGGGCTGTTATTACCGTCACGAAGAAACAGGAAAGGTATATTCCGCCGAACTGCTGATGAACAGCGGCTTTGACATTCCTTCGCTCTGGGGAGACTTCAGGTCTTATATTGCACATTTCATAAAGGTAAAATAAGGCTGTTATATGGGGAAAAAGATGAAAATTCTCGGGATAGCCCGTCTTGTGTGCTGTGTTGCGGCGGTAGTTATACAGATACTGCCGCTCGGAGCTGTGCTTCGTTTCGGCATAACGGCACAGGACGGAACCGTCTCGTTCAGCTTTGAAAACTATTCATATTTCGACATTACGCCCTTTGGGTATGCAATGTTCAATTATATGATATGTGCGGTATTTACTGCGATAGCGTCACTGCTGTCTATTGTACGGACGGTTACCAGAAGCCGCCGTCAGACGCCGGTGACGGTGCTGTCCGCCATAGCGCTTGCGATGTCGCTGATACCGTACATATTCGGCGCATACAACATCTTTACAATAATCGTATCGGTGCTGCTTGCGGCGGTAGTTGCATTGTCCGTTACAATGCATTGTCTTCGTGAATAAGAAAGGAGTAGAATATGCCACGTTCAGCAGGTCAGAAAGTAAAGCTTCTTTATCTTGAAAAGATATTCCGTGAGGAATCCGATGAAGCTCATCCCCTGACGGTAAACGATATTATCGCAAAGCTCGCAAAAAACGATATCAGTGCAGAGAGAAAGGCGATATATGCCGATATCGAGGTGCTGAGAGATATTATGGATATGGACATCTGCACCGCAAGAAACGGCTCGCAGACCGCCTATTATCTTGCTTCGGACACATTCCAGTTTGAAGAGCTTCAGCTGCTGTGCGATGCGGTAGCCTGCTCAAAATTCATAACCGAGAAAAAATCCCGTGAGCTGATAAATAAAATATCCCATCTCACCAGCAATTTCAGAGCCCGTGAGCTTCAGAGAAACATTATCGTTGCAAACCGTGTAAAAACGGTAAACGAGCGCATATTCTACAACATACAGGCGATACATAACGCTATAGACAGCGGCAAAAAGATAACCTTCCGTTATTTCAGATATGACATAAAAAAGAACAAGGTATATAAAAGCGACGGACGCTATACATTATCTCCTTATTCTCTTGCTTGGGAGGACGAGAACTACTACTGCATCGGATATTACGAAAAATACGATTCTATCTCTAATTTCAGGGTAGACCGTATGGAAGATGTAGAGGTATCCGATGAGGCGGCGGAAAAGAAAAAAGAATTCAGCATAGGAGAGTACAGTCGCAAGGTATTCGGTATGTTCGCAAGCGGCAAAACCGAGATGGTAAAGCTGTGCTGTGACAATTCGCTGACAAGTGTTATTATGGACAAGTTCGGCTCGGATATCGTTATGCATAAGGCGGATGACAGTCACTTCTTCATATCAAAAGAGATAAATGTCAGCCCGACCTTTTTCGGCTGGCTTTTCCAGCTGGGAGACAAGGTCAGCATAGTATCTCCCGAATCTCTGCGGAGCGAATGCCGTGAGTATATAGAGAATATCGGAAAGCAGTACAGCGATGACAAAGATTAAGAATTTTTTTCTGAAAGTGCCGAAATGGCTCTATTATGTCATACCGGCATTTATACTTGCGCTTGTGCTGTCGCTTGCGGCAAGTAATGCAAACGGCTTTGCCGAGTGGTATTCTTGCAATATTTACCCCGTTTTCGTGAATACCATAGGCGGATTTTCTTCGTTACTGCCCTTTTCGGTATGCGAGATACTGCTGTATCTTGTGATAATTGCGGCGGCGGTCGGAGCTGTGCTGTCCGTTGTTTTTCTTATCAGAGGAAAAGGACGGCGCAAAAAACTGCTGCTGCGCATACTGTCCGTGATACTGTGCTTTGCGGTCAGCGTTTATCTTGCATTTACCCTTCTGTGCGGAATAAACTATTACAGAACGCCGTTTTCGGTTGTCAGCGGACTTGATGCGGATACCTATACCGTGCAGGAGCTTGCCGACCTGTGCGTTTATCTTATGGTAAACACAAACGAGGCGGCGAAAAATATAGAAACCGATGATACGCTTATCGTCAACTTAAGCGGCAAGCTCGATATTCAGTCGGAATGTATAAAGGCAATGGAAAAGCTCGGAGAAGAGTACAACAGTCTGTCCGGTTTTTATCCCAATGCAAAACCCGTACTTGCGTCTGAGGGTATGTCGTGCATACGCATTCTCGGAATGTATGCGCCCTTTACCGTTGAGGCAAATTATAATGTGAACGCCCCCGACTTTGCAAAGCCGTTTACCGTATGCCATGAGCTTTCGCATCTCAAGGGCTTTATGCGAGAGGATGAGGCAAATTATATCGCCTTCCTTGCCTGCATAGGCTCGGATAACGAGTATCTTAATTATGCAGGATGGATATATGCGCTTTTGTATGCGGCAAACGCTTTTTATTCGGCGGCGGGCGAAGAGGCGTACTTACAGCTTATGAGCTATGCAGATGAAAAAGTTATAACCGAGCTTAATGCGAACAGCGCTTACTGGAAGAAGTACGAAACTCCTGTTGCCGAAGTGGCGGCGGCAGTAAACGATACCTATCTCAAAACGCAGGGACAGACCGACGGCCGCCATTCATACGGCAGGTTTGTCGACCTTATGATATACCGCTTGAAAAGGGTAACGCAAGACCCGTAAGGAGAAAATATGTCAGCTAAAAAACTATACAAAAAAGAGAGATTTGCAGGATGCCTCTTAGGAGCTGCGGCAGGCGACGCCTTAGGCTCTCAGGTAAAAACTATGACGATAAGTCAGATAAAGGACTGCTACGGCAAAAAAGGCGTGCTTAAATTTGTCCCCGAAAAGCACAAGAAGACCGCCCGCATTTCCGATGAAACGCAGACGATGCTTTTTACCGCTCACGGTATTCTCTGGGGAGACGCCGCCGGAATCACAACAGGAGAGGCAGACTGCGCCGACTATGTATTCCTTGCCCTTCAGCAATGGCTTTATACCCAGACAGGCGGAACATCATCGGTCGATTTGCAGTGGATACTTGATGACGAAGAGACAGGCTTCCCCTGCCCTTTGCTCTCGGAGCCTGCGCTTGCAAAAAAGAGAAACCCCACAAAACAGCTGGTACAGACGCTTGCGTCAATAAAAAGCGAGAACAGCTACGGCAGAGTATCTCGCCCGATAAATCAGAACAAGCTGTTTGACTGTCTGCCCCGTGCCGTGCCCTGCGGACTTTATTATTACAGCGATCCGTTTATGGCTTTTTCGGTGGGCTGTGAGCTTGCGGCGATAACACACTCTCATCCTACGGCTTATCTTGCAACAGGCGCTCTTGCCGCTATTATTGCGTTTATCTGCAAAGGCAGTACGATAGAGCGTGCCGTACTTGATACAATGAAGATTCTGAAAGATCGTGACGGCTTTGAAGATTGCTTTGCCGCTTTGGATAAAGCGTTATCTTTGCTTGACAGCGAGACTTCTCCTTTGACCGATGTTGCCGAGCTTGGCAACGGAAGCACCGCAGACTCTGCGCTTGCTATAGGCGTATATTGCGCCTGCATACATTACGATTATCTCAGTGCCGTACAGCTTGCCGCAAATCAGGACGGAATAAGCGATATATGCGCATTTATAGCAGGTGCGCTCAAAGGCGTATTACACGGATATTCCGAAATACCCTCGTCATTTATAAAAAAACTGCAGTTTGCCGATATGATTAAAGATTATGCTGCCCGTCTTACTAAGGCGGCGCCGAAATCGCTTAACAGGTAAAACAAGGGGTAAAGCGAAGAATATATATATATCAAAGAAGTGATAAAATGGTTACAGATATGACTACCGGCAGGACATCCTCTGTCCTGCTGAAATTTTCCGTACCTATGCTGCTGAGTGTGGCTTTTCAGCAGCTTTACAACATAGTAGACAGCGTTATCGCCGGCAACTTTGTAAGCGAAAAGGCGCTCGGCGCAATAGGAGCAGGCTACCCTGTCACGATGATTTTTATGGCGGTCGCAACCGGCGGAAGCGTCGGTGCTTCGGTAGTTACTGCCCGTCTTTTCGGCGCAAAACAAAACACGGCAATGAAAACAGCGGTTAATACTGCTCTGTCGGCGTTTCTTGCCGCCGCCGTACTGCTTACCGTTGTCGGATGTATCATTTGCACGCCTGTGCTGAAACTGCTCGGCACGCCCGATGACATATTTGCCGACAGCGATACATATCTCAGGATATATGTGCTGGGATTGGTTTTTCTTTTCATATACAACGCCTGCAACGGCATATATACGGCTTTAGGCGACTCGAAAACGCCTCTGTTTTTCCTTATCGCCTCTTCGCTCGGAAATATTGCGCTTGATTTGCTGTTCGTTATCGTATTCGATATGAAGGTGGCAGGTGTTGCCTGGGCGACCTTTGTTGCACAGGGTGCGGCAGGAACAGCGTCATTTTTCGTTCTGATGAAAAAGATAAAGCAGATCCCGTCTGACAAGCCCCGTATTTTTTCATCGGACGCTATGAAGCAGATAAGCAGGGTATCGATACCATCTATACTTCAGAGCAGCTTTGTCTCTGTCGGAAATCTTTTTGTACAGAGCCTTGTAAACGGCTTTGGCTCGGCGGTAATAGGCGGTTATGCCTCTGCGGTAAAGCTGAACACCTTTGCGCTTACCTGCTTTTCTACCCTGTCAAACAGCGTGTCGAGCTTTTCGGCGCAGAATATGGGCGCAAATAAACCCGACCGTGTCCGTGACGGAGTCAGATCGGGTATGCTTATCTGTCTTGTTATAGCTTTGCCTTTTGCGCTGTGCTTCCTTATTTTCGGCGGAAATCTTGTAAATCTGTTTGCGGTACAGGCAAGCGAGGGCATAATATCGGCAGGAAGCAAATTCTTGTCGATAGTGTCGCCGTTTTACTTCTTCATCTGCGTAAAGATAGTAATAGACGGCGGACTGAGAGGATGCGGCATTATGACGCCCTTTATGATAAGCACCTGCCTTGATCTTGTACTGCGTGTGGTTTTTGCTTATATCCTCTCTCCGTTTTTCGGCTCGGACGGTATATGGATGTCGTGGCCTGTCGGCTGGCTGCTTGCTCTTGCTGTTGATTTGTTTTTCTACAATCGGTATATCAGAAAAGGAAAAGCATTCACAGACTGCATTACCTGAGCTACACATAAAATTCCCTCAGTATCTCCTCTGCTTTATATCCCCTCATAGACAGCCGCACAGCCGAATACACGCTCATACCCATATTGCATCCGTCGCCTTTTGTTTCAAAGCTGTACAGTCGCTGTGTATAGCTTATTTCAAAGGCGGGAGAACGCACGGAAAAAATCCTTCTGAACTCCTCTGCACTCATATTTATTCCGCACACATTGAGCCTCAGCACGCTGCCTGTATCGTCACGGACAATCTCGCTTATCCATTTTGACTCGTCGGGCGGAATGATAAGAGAGGGATATCTTGTTATCATAATTTCTGCGATACCGTCTGCGGTCAGCTGACAGCCGCCTTTATAGAAAGCCGCTTTTTCGTCCTTTGAGCAGTACAGCTTAGCGGTATGGCTGTAGCCGCTGTCCTCGGGCGAAATAAGAGTACCCGACGAAATTCTGCAGACAGGCAGAAAAGCTACTTCTCCGCCTATGTTATACCCCGCCTTTATTGCATATTCTGCCGCTTCGGCGGCATATTTTTTATATAAATAAAGCTCTTCTCCGAAATAAAGGAGTGCCTCTTTATCATTGATAAAATCCATACAGGGATAGCCGCCGTCAAGCGCCTTGCCCGTCTTTATGAGATATCTTGCGGAGCAGTCCAGCGCCATAGCCGTTGCCTTTATCCCCTCAAGCGTATTGTCCGATGGCGGCGAGTCAAGCGATTTCAGCTGTTCAAGCACGCACCCCGTAAGAAAGTCGGCGTAGGCATATTCTACACCCTTGTATGTAACTTTTTCCATAGGCGGCTCAGGTCTTACCGAAACCGAAGTTATAACAAGCCATATTACAGGCACGGCGGCAGCGGCGGCAAGTGCCGCAATGAGAAAAACAATATGCTTCTTTTTCATCTTTGACTCCCTTCGGCTTTTGCCGCTTTGCTTGACTTATTCACGCAAATAGGATATAATAATAAAGAATAGACGTTTCTAAAGACCGGTTCGTCCGTGTTTTATTATATTCGTTTTCCGGGCGGGATAGAATATATTAGTATGTTCAATCAAAAGAAAGGAATAAAAAGATATGAACGAGAGATTTCAGAAGCTGTGCCGTGACTATAAGATACAGACGGCGATAGACCCCAGATTATATGATAAATACAGCGTAAAAAGGGGACTTCGCAACACAGACGGAAGCGGCGTTGTAGTAGGACTTACAAACATATGCTGTGTACACGGCTATGTTATTGACGAAGGTGAAAAGCGCCCTGCGCCCGGACAGCTTATATACAGAGGCTATGATATCTGCGATTTAGTTGCAGGCTGTGAAAAGGACGGAAGATACGGCTTTGAAGAAACGGCTTATCTTCTGCTGTTCGGCAATCTCCCCGATAAAGAACACCTTGAAGATTTCAAGAAGATAGTAACTCATTACCGTACTCTGCCCCCTTACTTTGCAGAGGATGTTCTGATGCGCTGTCCTTCTGCTAATATAATGAATAAAATGGCTCAGTCCGTTCTTGCTCTTTATACATACGATAAAGAGCCTGAGAACAAGAGCATGGAGAGTGAGATGCTCAAGGCTATATCCGTTATCGCAAGACTTCCCGCAATAATGGTTGGAGCTTATCAGGTGATGCGCCGCTATCTGTATAATTCCAGCATGGTAATGCATCCTATAAATCTTGATGAGAGCCTTGCAGAGAGCATACTCTCAACTCTGCGTGACAACCGTGAGTATACAAAGGAAGAGGCAAAACTGCTCGACCTGTGCCTTATGCTTCATGCAGAGCACGGCGGCGGTAACAACTCCACCTTTACCTGCCGCTGCGTTACTTCTACGGGTACAGACGCTTATGCCGCTTATGCTTCGGCAATATCCGCACTTAAAGGTCCCCGTCACGGTGGCGCCAACATAAAGGTTATGGAAATGCTTAACTGCATCGAAAACGGCGTTAAGAACTGGGAGGACGAAGGCGAGGTCGCAGACTTCCTTACGAAGATCTTGAACAAGGAAGAGAACGACCACAGCGGACTTATCTACGGTATGGGACACGCAGTATATACCCTGTCCGATCCCAGAGCCGTACAGCTCAAGAAGTCTGCGCTTGCTCTTGCAAAGGGTACAGAGGTAGAAGCTGAGTTCAAACTTCTGGATACTATCGAAAGACTCACTCCTCAGCTTTTTGCAAAGAACAAGGGAGATATAAAGACCATGTGTGCAAATGTCGATATGTACTCCGGTCTTGTATATAAACTGCTCGGTATCCCCGTTGAGATGTACACCGCACTCTTTGCCTGCGCAAGAATGCCCGGCTGGTGCGCTCACAGAATGGAAGAAATAGAAAACGGCAAGCGCATTATGCGTCCTGCCTACAGAACACTTATCAAGAACAGAGACTATGTTGCTCTTGATGAGCGCTGATAAACAGAAAAACCGAAAGGCGCATAAATGAAAGCTTTGTTTTCCGATAAAAAAGCGGTGACGGCAGGAATAGCCGCCGCTGTTATCCTATCGGTACTCCGCACACTTCAGCTCCTGAATGCTACAGAGTACCCTTCAAATCTATATGCCGCAGGCAGTGATATGCTCAATACGGCATACAACATACTTCTCATATTATCAGCTGTTGCTATCTGCTTGCTTGCTTTCTTCGATTCAAAGCATGCCCGTGTAATAAAGGCGGAACAGCTCAGCATAAAGGGCTGTAACGCTGTCGGAGTAATTATGATACTGGGCGGTGCGGCATGTATACTCCCTGCGGTAAACGACTTTTCCGCAGGCGCTGTGGATTTGTTCACAGTCTGCTCGCTCGCCTGCTGTGCGGCGTATGTAATAGGCGGAATGTCGATAATGATGAAGTCGAAGATAGTCCCTGCCCACTGCGTATCCGCAATTTTCATCATAGCAAATTATCTTCTGACGGCGGTCAAGTTCTATCTTGATAACCCGATAATAACCGGTATGCCTCAGAAGCTCATGCTGATGATGTTTTATATCCTCACAACGCTTTTCTGGATCAATATGGGCAGATTTATCTGCGGCGGCGAAAAGAAGCTGACAAGAACTGCTCTGATAGCGTCGGGATATTTCAGCGGCGCTTGTTCTGCGGCATATCTTGTAAGCTGTTTTGCTCTTGCCGCCATTGACGGCGAAAAGTGGCTTAAGCTTGCCGACATACCCGACCTTGAGCTTATCATGACCGCATTTGTTCCTGCGGCTATCGCGGCAGTTGTTCAGTTCTCCGCAAAGAGAGCGGAAAAAGATTGCGACAGCGGCAAAGAAGCCGATAACAACGATGATATAAAAGCTTTTACAGCGTCTGAATATGACGATAATGCCGAAAGTATAGCCGATAATAAGCTTTCTTCCGACGATGAAGCAGACAGCGAGTAAAGCGCTATAAGGAGAAGCTATGAAACCCGTCTTTACATTACGCCCCATCAAAATATCTGCTCTTGCGGTACGGCTTTTTGCTGTACTGTGCCTTGCTTTTGTGCTCAGCGGCTGTTCTGCGGCTTTTTTCGGAGGAGATCTGCTTACTTCTCCGAGGCTCACCGATGAGCAAAACGAAATATATAATGCCCTGACCGCAAGTGCGGGCAGGGTAGATTTGCGTTATCCCCATACCGGAGAGCACCGCAGTGCCTTTGTAATTAAAAATATAGATGACGAGCCTACCGAAGAGGCAATAGTATTTTATGAAGCAAACAAGTCCGATGCGGCAAAAGAACCGACAACAAATGACGCTTCCGCCGTCGGAAATCTCAGAGTCAGCTTTCTTGATAAAGATGAAAACGGCAGCTGGAAGGCGGCATACGAGCTTCCTGCTGCGGGTACAGAGATAGAAAGCGTGGCATTCTCAAAGCTGGGAAGCGATAAGGAAAAGATACTTATCAGCTACACGGTGCTCGGCTCTTCCGACAAGATAATGTCCGTTATCGACTACGAAAACGGCATAGCCACACAGCTGGGCTCGGTAGGCTATTCTTCATATCTTCTGCTTGACAGCGTCGGAAGCGGCGAGTACCTTGCCTGCTTTAACCGTGATGTTGCCAAAAAAGACGCCAATATGAGCGTATACGCCGTAAACGATAAAAAGCAGTTCGGCATGGCAATGCCTATGGTATCCTTCGGAAGCGCAGTAGCGGAGATTGACGGCATAACAGTCGGAAATGCGCTTATACTCGGCAAGAAAACGCCTTGCATAGCGATAGATTATCTAAGCTCCGAAAACCTTTACGGCACGGGTGTGCTGTACTATTCGGGAAACGCTTTTGTAAACGCAGATACGATAGTACGGCTCGGAAGCGATACTTTATACACCAGAAGAACAAACATCTACACTCCGAGGTTGAGATCCCGTGATATAGACGGCGATGATGTTCTTGATATCCCCATTACCGTAACTCTTCCCGGCTATGAAAACCTGACATTCCCCGAACAGCTCAGTGCGGTCAACTGGTTCAGACAGGACTGCGATGAAATAACGGCTGTTTGCTATACATTTGTCGATCCGCAAAAAAATTATATCCTCACATTCCCGGGAAGATGGGTAGGTATGGTCACAGCAACTGTGAATACTACCGATGACACAGTCACATTCTGGAAATATGAAGGCGATGTAAAGCAGAGCGAGTACGCTCTGCTGACAATAAAGACCGAGCTAAAGGGAGATACTTCACAAAGCTCATTCGGCGCAGAAGACGCTCTGCGTGACGGATTCAAGGTTTTTTCGGACGACAGCGAAAAGACGGTTTACTACAAGAGCATAATGTATGAGGGGCTGTCGCTTACCGATGATGAAATAGCCGCATCACTAAGGGTCCGTCCCGCAGGCTACGAAGAATGACCGGTCTTATAATAACGGGAAAGGACAGGTAACGATATGAAAAGAATACTTGTTTGTGAAGACGAAGACGCTATAAGGGATTTTGTCGTAATAAATCTTAAACGAAGCGGCTATGATGTAATAGATGTTAGCAACGCCGCACAGGCTATGGAAGCGTATGTACATTACGGCGGACAGATAGATATAGCTCTGCTTGATATAATGATGCCCGGCATGGACGGAAGCGAGCTTTGCCGCTGGCTCAGACAGAAGAGCGATACTATGGGTATAATCATGCTCTCGGCAAAAAGCCAGGAGGTCGATAAGATCCGCTGTCTTACACAAGGAGCAGACGACTATGTGACAAAGCCGTTCTCTCCGTCGGAGCTTGTCGCAAGAGTCGATGCGGTGTACCGCAGAGTAGGGCTGAGTGCGGCACGGCCTCACGAGGACGACGGCAGAACGCTTGTGTCGGGTCCGTTCTCAATAAATACAAAAAGCCGCATCTTTACAAAGAACGGCGTGGGCATTGAGATAACTCAGGTAGAATATCAGCTGCTTGAATATTTTATGGAGAACAGCGGTTCTGCCCTTGACCGCAAGAGCATACTTACTCATGTCTGGGGAAATGATTATTACGGAGACGACAAGATAGTCGATGTAAACATAAGAAGACTCAGAATGAAGATAGAAGAAGACCCGTCAAATCCAAGATACATAACTACTATCTGGGGCTACGGCTACAAGTGGTGTGTTGATGAGCTTGCCGCCGCAGGCGAGTTCAACGGTTAAAAACATTCGGAGGTAAACGCTTTGGCAAGACGCACAACGATAGCTAACCGCTGGTTTCTGAAGAGCTTCAGCGCAGTAGTTATAGTTCTGGTACTGCTTGATATAGTTCTGTACTGTCTGTTCAGAGCGTACTTCTACAGTACGGTCGAGCAGACGCTGAAGAGCGAGCTGAATCTCGTATCCACCGTACTTACGAGATATTATAACAGCAACTCAACAGGCAGCGGCGTAAACTATTCAAACGAGGTAAGAAGCACCGTTGAGAGCTTCGCTAAAAAAGACCGTATGGAGCTTATGATGATAAACTCCGAAGGCAAGGTAATCATTACATCAAGCGGCTTTGAGCCGAGCAACACCTATGATATGCCCGACTATGACGCGGCTCGTAAAAGCGAGGGAGGCACAGGCGTATACAGCGGCTATCAGAGCAACGGAGAAAAGGTAATGGCTGTTACTGCTCTTCTTGAAACGGGCAATGACAACTATAACGCAGTAAGAGTTGTCACTTCGCTGTCAAAGGTGGACATACAGCTCGGCGTAATTATGATTTTCATAATAGCGATAAGCGGAGCGATAATAATACTTATGCTGGTGCTCGGTCTGTACTTCATCAAATCGATAGTAATGCCTCTGCGTGTTATCAGCGCAAACGCAAGGAAGATAGCAAAAGGCGACTTCAGCGTACATATTGAAGAAAAGACCGATGATGAGCTTGGAGAGCTGTGCCGTGTGTTCAACGATATGGCGGACGAGCTTGAAAACTCGGAGAAGATAAAAAACGACTTTATATCTTCCGTTTCTCACGAGCTGAGGACTCCCCTCACAGCTATCAAGGGCTGGAGCGAAACCATAGCGGCAAGCCCCGACGATAAAGAAACGGCAAGAAAAGGTATGAGGGTAATTGCAGAGGAGACCGGCAGACTGTCGGATATGGTGGAGGAGCTGCTCGACTTCTCAAGGATACAGGGCGGCAGGTTCAATCTCAGCAAAGCGAATATGGATGTGTTTGCGGAGCTTACCGACGCTGTAATTATCTACTCCGAAAAAGCAAGACAGGAAAATAAAAACCTGATATACGATGAGCCCAGCGAGATAGTAACTATCTACGGCGACAGAAACCGTATAAGACAGGTGTTTATAAATATAATTGACAATGCGATAAAATATTCTGCGGATAACGGCAGGATATCGGTTGATACGGCAGTCACGGATAAATCGGTAATAATCACCGTTGAGGACAACGGCTGCGGTATTGCACAAAGCGACTTATCAAAGGTCAAGTCAAAATTCTATAAGGCAAACAATACGGTCAGAGGTTCGGGAATAGGTCTTGCCGTAGCAGATGAGATAGTATCGGCTCATGGCGGCACACTCGTGATAGAAAGCGAACTGGGCGAGTATACAAGAGTAACCGTTACCCTGCCGCTTCCCGACAGCACGGAACAGAAGAAAGGATAACATATTTTTAATGAGCAGTGAAAATAAAGAAGTAATTAAGACAAAAGTCGGCGGACAGGCGCTTATCGAGGGCGTTATGATGCTCGGCCCCAAAAAAGGCTGTATGGCGGTACGCAAGCCCGACAGAACGATATATACCGAAGAGTGGGACAGAAAAGCACCGAAATGGTATAACAAAGCGCCGTTTATCAGAGGCTGTATCAATTTTGTATCGCAGATGGCAGACGGATATAATTATATCAACAAATCCGGCGAGATAAGCGGAATGTTCGATGAAGAAGAGGACGACAAAACAAAATCCGAAAAGAAAAACGACGAACAGAAAGCGGCTGAAGAAACTGTAGAAAATATATCGGAAACCGTTAAGGAAAATACGGCAAAAGATGCCGTGAAAAACGAAGCTAAGGCAGAAGACAAAAAAGAAGAAAGCTCCGCCGCGTCAACCGTAATTATGATAATTTCGGGAATACTGGGCGTGGGACTTGCAATAGCGCTGTTTGTAATGCTTCCTACCTTCATATTTACCGGAATAAAGATGCTCACAGGCGGAAGCGAGGCTATAGACCCGTTCCGTTCGCTTATAGAGGGCGTTATAAAGATAGGACTGTTTATAGGCTATCTGTGGCTCACTTCTCTTATGAAGACGATGAAACGCCTTTATCAGTATCACGGAGCCGAGCACAAGACTATCTTCTGCTATGAGCACGGCGAAGAGCTGACGGTGGAAAACGTCCGTAAATACAAGCGTTTCCACCCAAGATGCGGTACAAGCTTTATCTTCCTTACCCTTGCCATAAGCATACTCGTATATACTGTTCTGCCGATAAACAGCGAGCTTTTCGTTGTAAATTTCGGAGTGTCGCAGTTTGTCGGCGACCTGCTCAGAATATGCTGTAAGATAATCTTCCTGCCGATAGTGGTAGGTATATCTTACGAACTTATCCGCATTGCAGGACGGTACGATAACATTTTAACAAGAATAATCTCCGCACCCGGACTTGCCATTCAGCGCCTAACCACAAAAGAGCCGGAGGATGAGATGATAGAAGTAGCGATAGCCTCGATGAAACCGGTTCTCCCCGAAAAGCCGGAGGACGCAAAGTGGTAATAAGGCAGGCGGTAAGCCTTCTGGCAAAGCTCTTATCCGACGCAGGTACAGCTGACGCCGACTTTGACGCAAGACAGATAATAAGCGAAGTAAGCGGCAAAAAACTGCCGTTTGAGGAGCTGTCCGACGAGCAGTACGCTTTATGTCTTGATATGGCAAAAAGGCGGGCAAAAGGCGAGCCCTTGCAGTATATACTCGGAAGCTGGGACTTTTACGGCAGGACTTTTTCGGTCGGAGAGGGCGTGCTTATCCCCCGCCCCGAGACCGAACAGCTGTGCGCCTTAGCTATAGAGCACCTTAAGAAAACAGGCGGAAAAGCGATAGACTTATGCTCGGGAAGCGGATGTATCGCCGTTACCGTTGCGCTTGAAACGGGCTTATTTGTAAGCGGCATAGAGCTGTCAGACAAGGCATACGGATATTTTGTAAGAAATATCTCCCGAAATAATGCAAACTCGCTTGTTGAAGCGATAAACGCAGATATATTCGATGAAGCGGTGATATCAAGGTTTGCAGACGGCTCGTTATCGGCGGTGCTGTCAAATCCGCCGTATATATGCTCGGCAGATATGAAAACGCTTCAGCGAGAGGTACAACATGAGCCTCGTCTTGCGCTCTTCGGAGGCGAAGACGGACTTGACTATTACAAAAGGATGCTTCCGCTGTGGGTAAAAAAGCTGAGTGTTAACGGCTTGTTTGCCGTTGAGATAGGCGAGGAGCAGGGAGCGGCTGTCGAAGAGATATTCAGAAGCGTTTCGCTTTCCCCCGTTACAGTAAAAGATTACAGCGGACATGACCGCATAGTCTTTGCAATAAAGCAGTGAACAACACAACTGTACTTTCAATGGTACAGCAGTTACGATAAAATTAAATCACAAAATCAATCAGCAGAAAGGAAAATATGAACGATGGCAAAGGCAAACACCAAAAAGACTCCCGGCGTAAACCACCCTACCACACCCGAGGAGAAGAAAAAGGCTCTTGATACTGCAATGGAGCAGATAATAAAGAACTACGGACAAGGCTCTGTAATGTTCTTAGGCGGCGAAGGAAATAAGAAGCTCGATGTTGAGAGCGTTCCTACAGGCTCTATAGGTCTTGACTATGCGCTCGGTATAGGCGGACTTCCCAAAGGAAGAATCATCGAGATATACGGTCCCGAGTCGGGCGGTAAGACGACCGTTACCCTGCACGCAATTGCCGAAACGCAGAAGCTGGGCGGTATGGCGGCTTTCATAGATGTTGAGCACGCTCTCGATCCCGTATATGCAAAATCGCTCGGCGTTGATATCGACCACCTTATCGTATCTCAGCCCGATACGGGCGAGCAGGCTCTTGAGATAATGGAAACGCTTGCACGCTCGGGCGCTATCGATATTATCGTTCTTGACTCGGTAGCGGCAATGGTAACAAAGGCGGAGATAGACGGCGAGATAGGTGACAGCTTTGTCGGAGTGCAGGCAAGACTTATGTCTGCGGCAATGAGAAAGCTGACAAGCGTTATTTCAAAGTCAAATACTGTAGCTATCTTTATCAATCAGGTGCGTGAAAAGATAGGAGTAATGTACGGAAACCCCGAAACAACACCCGGCGGCCGTGCGCTTAAGTTCTACGCAAGCGTGCGTATTGAAGTGCGCAAGGGCGAGAAGATAGTTGACGATGGCGAGATAATTGGTTATAATACAAAGTGCAAGGTCGTAAAGAACAAGGTCGCTCCTCCGTTCAAAGAGGCACAGTTCGATATGATTTTCGGCGAGGGCATTTCACGACTCGGCGAGATCGTTACTATGGGTGAGGAGCTGGGATTCATCAAGAAGAGCGGCGCATGGTACAGCTATAACGGCGAAAGACTCGGTCAGGGCAAGGAGAAGACCAAGAAGTTCTTAAAGGAAAACGACGATCTCCGCCTTGAGATAGAGGAAAAGATAAAAGAGAATATGTCTAAGCTCGATATGTCCGCAAACGATGACGAATCGACCGATACATCCGAAGAAGCGGCTGAAAAGGAGATAGCAGCTCTCGGTGAAGAAGCGGCAAAAGTCGATTCCTCCGCCGAAGAAGCAAAGCCTAAAAAGAGAGCCGCCGCTAAGAAGAGCGTAATAGTTGAAGCGGACAGCGATTTTGAAGAATTTTCTCCCGAGGATCTTGACTGATGTCATATACAGACGATGAGAGGATAAAGGCAAAGCGCAGAGCTATGTATATCCTCGCTCAGCGTGACCACTCAAAAAAAGAGCTGTATGATAAGCTGATAAAGAATTACCCGGAAGATTTATGCAGGCTCGTAGTTGACCTTATGTGCGAGCATGGTCTTATCGACGAGGAAAAATATTCGGAAAAGCTATACAGAGCATATATAAACAAGGGTTGGGGTAAGTCTAAGATTCGCTTTGAGCTGCGGAGAAAAGGCTTGCCCGACAGCCTTATTTCACAGCAGGAAGAAGAATATGACACAGAGGATTTTATAGACGAAATTATACGGCTTGTAAACAAAAAATATGCGGATAAGCTTGATTTTTCGGACTATAAAAGTGTACAGCGTGTAACTGCGGCGCTTGCACGCAGAGGTTTTGGCTATGAAGATATAAAACTGGCGCTAAGCCGGATAAAAAACGGCGATTATGATGAAGATTGAGCCGATGATACAGCAAAAGGAAGGACGCAAAATGGCAGAAACGATAAAAGTCGGAATGGTATCTTTAGGATGTCCCAAGAACCAGTGCGACGCAGAGCTTATGCTTGCGAAGATAGCAAAGGCAGGCTTTAAGATAGTAAATGAAGCAGGTCTTGCGGATGTTGTTGTTATCAACACCTGCGGCTTTATACAAAGCGCAAAGGAAGAAGCTATCGAAGAGATAATGGAAGCGATAAACCGCAAAAACGACGGTATTAATAAGAAGATAATAGTTACCGGCTGTCTTGCTGAGAGATATCAGAAGCAGATGGACGAGGAGTTCCCCGAGGTTGACGCAGTTATAGGTATAGCGAAGAACGATGATATAGTTGAAGTTATCAATTCCGTTATGCTCGACAAGAGAGTTATCTCCTTCGGCGACAAGCTGTGTCACAATATGGAGGGCGACAAGCTGCAGTCTACTCTGCCCCACTATGCTTATCTCAGGATAGCCGATGGCTGTTCAAACTGCTGTTCTTACTGCGCTATCCCTCTTATAAGGGGAAAAATGCGCTCAAGAAAGCTGGAGAATATAATAGAAGAGGCAAAGACTTTTGCACAAAACGGCGTTAAGGAGCTTGTAATAGTCGCACAGGATGTTACCGCATACGGTATAGACCTTTACAAAAAATACGCTCTGCCCGAGCTGTTGAAAGAGCTTTGCAGGATAGACGGAATAAAGTGGATAAGACTGCTCTACTGCTACCCCGAAAGGATAACCGACGAGCTTATTGAAACGATAAAGACCGAAGACAAGGTGCTGAACTATCTTGACATACCGATTCAGCACTGCAATAAAGAGATACTGAAGAATATGAATCGAAGCGGCGATGAGCAGAGCCTCAGAGAGCTGTTTACAAAGCTCAGACGGGAGATACCGGGCATAGTGCTGAGAACTACGCTTATCACAGGCTTCCCCGGCGAGACGGAAGAACAGTTTAGCGAGCTTGCCGAGTTTGTAAACGAGATAAAGTTTGAGAGACTCGGATGCTTTGCATATTCCGCCGAAGAGGACACGCCTGCGGCTGAAATGCCCGACCAGGTCGACGAGGGCGAAAGACAGCGCAGAGCCGATATAATTATGGGCGAGCAGGAGATCCGCATGGAAGAATACTATGCCGGTATGGTGGGAGAAACGCTTGAAGTTGTATGCGAAGGCTTTGATCGCTATTCGGATATGTATTTCGGCAGAAGTATGCACTTTGCCCCCGAGATAGACGGAATGATATATTTTACATCACAGAAAGAAAAGCGTCCCGTGATCGGCGATTTTATAAGCGTTAAGATAACGGATGTGCTCGAAAACAATCTGCTCGGCGAGCAGGTATAATTACCGAAAGGATACGACAGTTATGAATCTCGCTAACAAGCTCACTATGCTGAGAGTAATACTGGTGCCGTTTTTTGCGTTCTTTATGCTTACCGGCGGATTGATACCGTACAATTATCTCTGGGCGGCAATAATCTTTACATTGGCAAGCATAACAGATACCGCCGACGGAAAGATAGCAAGAAAATACAATATGGTGACCAATTTCGGCAAGTTCCTCGATCCGCTTGCCGACAAGCTGCTTGTAGTAACTGCGCTTATCTGCTTTGTTGAGCTGGGTTGGGCAAGCGCATGGGTAACGGCAATTATTGTCGCCCGTGAATTTGTAGTATCGGGTATTCGTCTTATTGCGGCAGGAAGCGATAAAAAGACCGTCATAGCGGCAAGCATATGGGGCAAGTTGAAAACGGCGTCGACTATGGTGGCTATCTGTGTTATCATTATCATGCATATACTTGTGAGCTTTGGCGTGATTTCTGCGGAAACCTTCCCCGTTCAGCTTATAAGCGACATACTTATGTATATATCCTGCATACTTACGGCAATTTCGGGTATCAAGTATTTCTGGGATTACAGAGAGATATTTGCAGGCGAGAATAAAAACTAACACAGGAGGATATAATGGGGCGAGAAAAACTCGGCAGCAGATTAGGATTTTTACTTATCAGCGCAGGCTGTGCAATAGGAATAGGAAATGTATGGAAGTTTCCTTATGTGGTAGGTCAGAACGGCGGCGGACTGTTCGTTCTGATCTATCTGTTTTTTCTGATAATATTCGGCGTACCTGTGCTTACTATGGAGTTTTCGCTCGGCAGAGCCGCACAGAGAAGCCCTGCAAAGATGTACGAACAGCTTGAGCCGAAGGGCACAAAGTGGCACATACACGGCAAGCTGACGGTTGCAGGCTGTTATCTTCTTATGATGTTCTACACTACTGTTGCAGGCTGGATGCTGAGATTCTTTGTATCTACCGCTTCGGGAGAGCTCAGCGGAATGGACGCTGCGGCAATATCCGACCATTTTTTCAATGACGTTCAGGGCGATCCCGTTATGATGATAATATATATGGGTATAGTTGTTATCATTGGCGTTATCGTGTGCCTTATCGGCGTAAAGAACGGCCTTGAGCGAGTGACAAAGTTTATGATGATAGCTTTGCTTGCGATAATGGTAGTGCTTGCAATAAACAGCTTCACGATGCCGGGCGGCGGCGAAGGGCTGGCGTTTTATCTTATGCCCGACTTCAAGGCTGTAGAGCAGGTCGGGATAACCAATATCCTTGTCAGCGCTATGAATCAGGCGTTCTTCACGCTCAGCATAGGTATGGGCAGTATGGCGATATTCGGCAGTTATATCGGCAAGGAACGCTCGCTTTTGGGCGAATCGGTGAATGTCGCTTTGCTTGACACTTTTGTGGCGGTTGCGTCGGGACTTATCATTTTCCCTGCCTGCTCAGCATACGGAGTGGATGTAAACAGCGGGCCGGGGCTTATATTCATAACGCTCCCCAATATTTTCAACAACATTCCTTTAGGACGGCTTTGGGGAAGTCTGTTCTTTGTATTTATGTCATTTGCGGCGCTGTCTACGGTGCTTGCGGTATTTGAATGTATTGTAGCCAATACTACCGACCTTTTCGGCTGGGGCAGGAAAAAGGCTTGCATAATAAACGGTATATTGCTTTTCGTTTTATCCGTCCCCTGCTGTCTGGGATTCAATGTACTTGCCGGATTTCAACCGATCGGAAGCAAAAGCAGTATTCTTGACCTTGAAGACCTTATCGTAAGCAATTTCATACTGCCGATAGGTGCGCTTATATTCATTCTGTTCTGCGTGACTAAAAAGGGCTGGGGCTGGGATAATTTCGTAAATGAAGCCAACAGCGGAAAAGGTCTGAAGATAAAGCGCTTTATGAAAGGCTATATGACCTTTGTTCTGCCGGTTATGGTTATCTTTGTATTCGTTATGGGTATTATAGGATTATTTTAACCGTCCCGGCGTGCCGC
>CAMEKR010000024.1 GCA_945921515.1 uncultured Clostridia bacterium
TTGCACCATAAATCACGAAAGTTCGCCTTAATCAGCGGGCTTTCTTTTTTTGATGAGAAAAAAATTATACTTTCGACAAGTATTGCGGGACTTCGACAAATCGGTTGTGGTATAACTATAACTGTTAGTGATAGATAATCACCACAAGACATAGGAGGAAGTATATTGAAGAACATAATTAAGGAAGTTGCAAAAGCACACGGAATAAGCGAACAGGAAGTAAGAAATGAAATGAGAGTTGCTATTAGGGCGGCGATGAAAAACACAGACCCTACGGCACAGGCGTTTTGGAAACAAATTGCCCCGGACGGAAAAGAACCGCCGGTCGAAAGGGTAATTGCTTCTATCTCCCTGATGGTTTAAGAGAATAAGCTATGTAGTTGAGGTGCAATCGCACCTCATTTTTTATTTTTATCCAAACCAACCATTAGTAATGATAGGTTACCTCAGATAGGTGTTATAAAAAAGCGACACCTATATAGAAATTGAGTGTTTTTTGTTGTTGTCAAGTTGAAAAAGCTAATATTTTGTAGTATAATGTGTAATGAAAACCTGTATCACTATGAGTTTTATGCTTTAGAAAAGGAGAAATTGCGTATGCAAGTGAGTTATATGAAACTTCAAAAGCTTATGATTGAAAATCAAATGAAACGAAATGATTTGATGAGAGCTGCCGAGATTAGTGGAACAACAGCCACCAAGATAAATAAGAATGAACCGGTATCGCTTGAAGTACTTATGCGTATATGTAAGGTGTTTCATTGTGATATTGGTGACATATGTGAAGTTATTTTAGATGATTAGTAAGATAGTTCAAATAAATGGAGGTAACCGTAATGGCAAAGGCTGCTAAACCAAAGAAAGAAATATCAATGGAAGAAGCTCTGTGGAAAAGCGCTGATAAGCTAAGAGGTTCTGTTGAACCTGCTGAATATAAGCACGTGGTATTGAGCTTATTTTTCCTGAAATTTGCAAGCGATAAATTTGAGGAATGTCGAACGAAAATTATTACGACTCACGGTGAGAAGTACGCAGATATGAAACCATTTTATGCTCAGGAAAATGTGTTCTATCTTCCCGAAGAAAGCCGCTGGTCTTATATTATGGAAAACGCAAAGCAAGATGATATTGCGTTGAAAATAGACACAGCACTTTACACTATTGAGAAAAATAATCCGGCTCTTAAAGGTGCATTGCCCGATAACTATTATTCTCGCCTTCATATAGACACAGCAAAGCTCGCTTCTTTGCTTGATGAAATCAACCGCATAAACACAGACGATAAAGAGAACGACATCATAGGTCGTGTATATGAATATTTCCTTAGCAAATTTGCACTTGCGGAAGGTAAAGGTAAGGGCGAGTTCTACACTCCGAAATGTATCGTAAACCTAATTGCCGAAATGCTTGAGCCGTATGATGGTATCCTTTATGACCCTTGTTGCGGTTCAGGCGGTATGTTTGTTCAGTCAATTAAGTTCGTGGAAGCTCATAGCGGAAATAAGAAAAAGATTTCTATTTATGGGCAGGAGTACACCAATACCACATTCAAACTTGCAAAAATGAATTTAGCTATCCGTGGTATTGCTGCAAATCTCGGAGAGATGGCTGCAAATACATTTACAAATGACCAGCACAAAGACCTAAAAGCCGATTACATTATGGCGAACCCTCCTTTCAATCAGAAAGAATGGCGAGGAAATGATGAACTCATAGACGACCCTCGTTGGAATGGATATGAAGTACCTCCTACAAGTAATGCAAACTACGGTTGGATTTTGAACATAGTTTCAAAGCTGTCTCAAAACGGTGTAGCAGGTTTCCTGCTTGCAAACGGTGCTTTGTCTGATGACGGGACAGAGTTGAAAATCAGACAACAGCTCATTGAGAATAATCTCGTTGAAGCAATCATCATACTTCCGAGAAACCTTTTCTATACGACTGACATAAGCGTTACTCTTTGGATTTTGAACAAGAACAAAAAAGCTCGTGTTGTAGAACAGAATGGTCAGCTCAAACGCTATCGCAATCGTGAAAAGGAAATCCTCTTTATGGATTTGCGTCAAATGGGCAGTCCTTATGAAAAGAAGTACATTGAACTCACAGAGGAAGATAGAGCAAAAGTTACAACAGTATATCACGCTTGGCAACAAGAAGGATATGAGGAGACTTATCAGAATGTACCGGAGTTTTGCTATTCTGCTTCTTTTGAAGAAGTTAAGGAAAAGGGATTCACTCTTGTTCCAAGCAGATATATTGAGTTCGTCAACCGTGATGAAAACATTGATTTTGACACAAAAATGAAAACTTTGCAGGGCGAACTCAAGGAACTTCTTGTTGCTGAAGAAAAGTCAAAGGCTGATTTGCTTTCTGTATTTAAGGAGCTGGGTTATGAAATCGAATTATAAGCAATTAGGACAGTTCATTAGGCAAGTCGATGTAAGAAACACTGAGGGCAAGGAAGAAAATCTGCTTGGCGTTTCTGTTCAGAAAAAATTTATGCCTTCAATAGCGAATACCGTCGGAACTGATTTTACAAAGTATAAGGTTGTAAAAAAGGGACAGTTCACATATATTCCTGATACCTCAAGGCGAGGAGACAAAATTGGAATAGCCCTATTAGAGGATTACGAAGAAGGACTTGTAAGCAATGTTTACACAGTATTTGAAGTGATTGACGAAAAGCAGTTAATTCCCCAGTATCTTATGCTGTGGTTTAGCAGACCCGAATTTGACAGATATTCTCGTTTTAAGTCACACGGAAGTGTTAGAGAAATAATGGATTGGGAAGAAATGTGCAAGGTAGAGCTTCCTATTCCGCCTTATGAGAAGCAGTTGCAAATTGTGGAGAGCTATAAGGCAATAACAGAGAGAATTGCTCTCAAGAAGCAGATAAATGATAATTTAGCGGCTTGATAACTGAGCCAAAGCTGTGGCTTGCAGTTCTTCAAGTAGAGCAATTTCCTTTGTGTTTAAGGTCATTTGCTCAACTATTGCAGCAAGATTCAGTTTTTCAATAAACTCAGACGGAGGAACAACAATTTTTATGTTATCAATGAAGTTCTTACTGAGGTTATCTTGGGCTCCACCATTAGAAAGTCTGCTTATTGCCGCTTGGCTCTGAATTAGTGAGAAGTACAAGTATGCTGCATCAGCTTTTGAATTGCAAATCATACCACAAATAGCTTGGTTGGTCGTTGCTTCAATAGCGAGATAACCAACTTCGCCAGCGGTAACGCCATACATCGCCATTAAAACTGTGTCCTTTGGAAGCAGTTTTGTGGAACTCTGACTCAACCCTAACGGAGTGATGTATTCTTCCGTTTGCAGCGTGATATTATTATGGACTTCGCCTGATTTAACCCAAGAAATCGTTCCGTTCTCCCAATATTCGTTGTTGGTTCGAGATGGAGTAGAGCCGGATTTTGTTTCTCTACAAAATTCAGATACGGTTTGGATTTCAAAATCATCGGGCAAAGTCAGTCTATCCATTTCTGCCTCGGTCAGATTTATCAATGCACCTCTGCCGACGTTCTTTTGGATAGAAGCAGTGCCAACCGACACTAAATTATCATTTACCGTTGAGCTAAATAACTCCTACCAACGGCAGGAGTTAAACAAAAGGAACTGCCGTTGATTGTCGTTCTCTTAAATAATTAAAGGAGAAAGACAATGAAACAGAATTTAATCACAGATGTTGTTCAGGCTATGTTGCCCTACCTGAACAATGCAGAAACAGAAAAACTACAAGAAGTGTTGGAACACACACTATTTGACTATGAGGTAACAAAAAATAAAAATGACGAGGTAATCTCAGAGCAGAACTTAGTTGATTCCTTCCTTTCTGCAAAGAAGATTGAAGGCTGCTCTGAGAAAACCTTAAAATACTACGAAGCAACAATACATTCAATGCTCGATGGTATTGGGAAAGAAATTAAGTATATTGTGACTGATGATATTCGCTGTTACCTCACGGAATATCAGGCTAAAAAGAATTCAAGCAAGGTTACAATAGACAATATCAGAAGGATACTGTCAAGTTTCTTCTCTTGGCTTGAAGACGAGGACTATATACTGAAAAGTCCAGTTAGACGCATACATAAGGTTAAAACCGGAACAAACATAAAAGAAACTTATTCTGATGAAGCACTTGAACTTATGCGTGACAGTTGTACAGAACTAAGAGACTTGGCAATGATAGATATGCTTGCTTCAACGGGTATGCGTGTCGGAGAAATGGTGCTGCTGAACCGTGAAGATATAGATTTCAACGAAAGAGAATGTGTCGTGTTCGGTAAGGGCGATAAAGAAAGAATAGTTTACTTTGACGCAAGGACGAAAATCCATTTACAGAACTATCTGCACAGCCGAAAAGACGACAACCCGGCACTCTTTGTATCACTACAATATCCATACAACCGAATGAATATCGGCGGAATTGAAGTAAGACTTAGACAGCTTGGGAAACGCTTGGGATTAAATAAAGTTCACCCTCATAAATTCAGGCGAACCCTTGCAACGATGGCAATAGACAAAGGAATGCCCATAGAGCAACTTCAGCAACTATTAGGGCATAAAAGAATAGATACGACCTTGCAATATGCAATGGTTAAACAGAGTAATGTTAAGATAGCACACAGAAAATACATTGGCTGAGGTGGTAAGAATGAGAACTGATTACAAGGTATTAGGAAATTACATTCGTCTTGTAGATGAGCGAAATAAGGATTTATCTGTTACAAATCTGCTTGGTGTAAGTATTGGCAAGAAATTCATCCCGTCAATTGCTAACATCGTAGGTACAGATTTATCAAGTTATAAGATAGTCAAAACGGGACAATTTGCATACGGCCCCGTTACTTCACGAAATGGTGAAAAAATATCCATCGCTTATTTAGATGGTGATGACTGTATCATCTCAAGCTCATATACCGTTTTTGAAGTATCAAATAAAGAAGAACTTGACCCTGAATATCTTATGCTTTGGTTCAGCAGACCTGAGTTTGATAGATATGCAAGGTATAAGTCACACGGCAGCGTAAGGGAGATATTTGATTGGAACGAACTTTGTATGGTAGAACTTCCTGTTCCGGATATTAAGGAGCAAAAGAATATCGTTAAAGCCTACAAAACCATCACAGACAGAATTGCTCTCAAGAAGCAGATAAATGATAATTTAGAAGCAACCGCACAAGCAGTATTCCAAGAACAATTTGCTTCTTTTTATGGTGCTGACGAGCTTCCTGATGGTTACAGTATCGTTAATTTAGATAGTCTTTGTACAGTTAAAGGAGGAAAACGCCTGCCTGCTGATTGCGAACTGCTTGATACGCCGACAGAACATCCCTATATTCGTGTGCGTGATGTTGGGAGCAGTCGCTATGTGTGTCTCACAAACCAATTCCAATACATTGATGAAGAAACACACTCGGCTATTTCTCGTTACATCGTAAATACCGGAGACATTGTTATTTCTATCGTTGGAACAATCGGTTTGCTTGGCAAAGTACATTCCTCACTCGATAAAGCCAACCTAACTGAAAACTGCGTTAAACTTACTAACATTCATACCGTAACATCTGATTACCTCTATTACACTCTCTGCTATAAAAAGCAGATTAAAGAGATTGAACTATTGACTGTTGGAGCGGTTCAAGCGAAGTTACCGATTTATAACATCCAATCAATGAAAATCCTTGTTCCACCGACCAAGGTGATTGAAGATTTTCAGAATAAAATGGATGTCTTTAATGAGCAAATCGAAGCAAATACTGTCGAAGTCCAAAAGCTCTACGAGCTTCAAGAGGTTCTGCTTGCAAAACTGTCCGATTAAGCCGCTAAATTATCATTTACCGTTGAGCTAAATAACTCCTACCAACGGCAGGAGTTAAACAAAAGGAACTGCCGTTGATTGTCGTTCTCTTAAATAATTAAAGGAGAAAGACAATGAAACAGAATTTAATCACAGATGTTGTTCAGGCTATGTTGCCCTACCTGAACAATGCAGAAACAGAAAAACTACAAGAAGTGTTGGAACACACACTATTTGACTATGAGGTAACAAAAAATAAAAATGACGAGGTAATCTCAGAGCAGAACTTAGTTGATTCCTTCCTTTCTGCAAAGAAGATTGAAGGCTGCTCTGAGAAAACCTTAAAATACTACGAAGCAACAATACATTCAATGCTCGATGGTATTGGGAAAGAAATTAAGTATATTGTGACTGATGATATTCGCTGTTACCTCACGGAATATCAGGCTAAAAAGAATTCAAGCAAGGTTACAATAGACAATATCAGAAGGATACTGTCAAGTTTCTTCTCTTGGCTTGAAGACGAGGACTATATACTGAAAAGTCCAGTTAGACGCATACATAAGGTTAAAACCGGAACAAACATAAAAGAAACTTATTCTGATGAAGCACTTGAACTTATGCGTGACAGTTGTACAGAACTAAGAGACTTGGCAATGATAGATATGCTTGCTTCAACGGGTATGCGTGTCGGAGAAATGGTGCTGCTGAACCGTGAAGATATAGATTTCAACGAAAGAGAATGTGTCGTGTTCGGTAAGGGCGATAAAGAAAGAATAGTTTACTTTGACGCAAGGACGAAAATCCATTTACAGAACTATCTGCACAGCCGAAAAGACGACAACCCGGCACTCTTTGTATCACTACAATATCCATACAACCGAATGAATATCGGCGGAATTGAAGTAAGACTTAGACAGCTTGGGAAACGCTTGGGATTAAATAAAGTTCACCCTCATAAATTCAGGCGAACCCTTGCAACGATGGCAATAGACAAAGGAATGCCCATAGAGCAACTTCAGCAACTATTAGGGCATAAAAGAATAGATACGACCTTGCAATATGCAATGGTTAAACAGAGTAATGTTAAGATAGCACACAGAAAATACATTGGCTGAGGTGGTAAGAATGAGAACTGATTACAAGGTATTAGGAAATTACATTCGTCTTGTAGATGAGCGAAATAAGGATTTATCTGTTACAAATCTGCTTGGTGTAAGTATTGGCAAGAAATTCATCCCGTCAATTGCTAACATCGTAGGTACAGATTTATCAAGTTATAAGATAGTCAAAACGGGACAATTTGCATACGGCCCCGTTACTTCACGAAATGGTGAAAAAATATCCATCGCTTATTTAGATGGTGATGACTGTATCATCTCAAGCTCATATACCGTTTTTGAAGTATCAAATAAAGAAGAACTTGACCCTGAATATCTTATGCTTTGGTTCAGCAGACCTGAGTTTGATAGATATGCAAGGTATAAGTCACACGGCAGCGTAAGGGAGATATTTGATTGGAACGAACTTTGTATGGTAGAACTTCCTGTTCCGGATATTAAGGAGCAAAAGAATATCGTTAAAGCCTACAAAACCATCACAGACAGAATTGCTCTCAAGAAGCAGATAAATGATAATTTAGAAGCAACCGCACAAGCAGTATTCCAAGAACAATTTGCTTCTTTTTATGGTGCTGACGAGCTTCCTGATGGTTACAGTATCGTTAATTTAGATAGTCTTTGTACAGTTAAAGGAGGAAAACGCCTGCCTGCTGATTGCGAACTGCTTGATACGCCGACAGAACATCCCTATATTCGTGTGCGTGATGTTGGGAGCAGTCGCTATGTGTGTCTCACAAACCAATTCCAATACATTGATGAAGAAACACACTCGGCTATTTCTCGTTACATCGTAAATACCGGAGACATTGTTATTTCTATCGTTGGAACAATCGGTTTGCTTGGCAAAGTACATTCCTCACTCGATAAAGCCAACCTAACTGAAAACTGCGTTAAACTTACTAACATTCATACCGTAACATCTGATTACCTCTATTACACTCTCTGCTATAAAAAGCAGATTAAAGAGATTGAACTATTGACTGTTGGAGCGGTTCAAGCGAAGTTACCGATTTATAACATCCAATCAATGAAAATCCTTGTTCCACCGACCAAGGTGATTGAAGATTTTCAGAATAAAATGGATGTCTTTAATGAGCAAATCGAAGCAAATACTGTCGAAGTCCAAAAGCTCTACGAGCTTCAAGAGGTTCTGCTTGCAAAACTGTCCGATTAAGCCGCTAAATTATCATTTAGCAGATAGTCGCTTTGGAAGCGACCTAAAATAATAGATTTTGATATATAATGACCATAACGAAAGAGAGGTTGAGAAAATGAGTTTAATTCTTTGCCCTGAATGTGGGACAAAAATATCTGATAAAGCTTTAACTTGTCCTCATTGTGGATATATGAGTGCAGACCATTCTCTCCCAATAAGCGTACAAGACACCTATGAAGTTGTTCCGGTGTTCAACTACGATGTTGAAGAATGGAATCCGAATAGAGGTCAGCTTAGTGTTATGGCTATTGAAGACAACAGAAACCTTGTTCAATACTTTGGTAACTGGCAGACTATTAAGCTTAAAATGCCGGCAATCGCACAAGTGATAAAAGGTATGGCAAAGAAAGATGAAGTTCTTGTAGCCAAAATGGACTCCTACATTAAGAATTTGATAGACAAAGGAGTTTATCGTTTTACGATTGATAAGCAGGGGGAAATACTTCCGACTATTAGAGATACAGAGGGTATTGTTAAACAAGTTCGCCTTGAAGAAATGACTCTCACACCGGAATTAACCAGCTCTTTGAACAATCTTACGACACACGCAGCAATGGCACAGATACTTGATGAAATCGAGTATGTGGGCGATGCTATTAGAGGATTACATATAGAGCTTCAGAATGACCGAATTGCTTTGGCAGAAAGTTCAAGGGACAAACTGCTATTGGCTGCTAAAATTCAGGATACAAAACTGAGGGAGATAGCTATATTAAACGCTGTGTCTTCGGCAACAGAAGCAAAACGAGTTTTAATGAGGAACTTCACAGAGAACCTTCAGTACATTGAAGAACATACAGATAAGACGGATTTGCAGTTATTCTTGGAGGGTAAGAAAGGAAAAGATATTCCTCAGAAAGTATCCGACGCATTTCAGGCATTAGTATCAATCACGAATACTGTTCAGGCGGAATGTGAGGGATATGCCTTGTTGGGCGAATACGAATCAAGCAAGGAAAGTTTACTGCAATTCAAAGAGTTCATAACAAGCAATAAACTTGATGATAGGGATACGCTGTTGCTGCTTAATGAGAATACTCCACAGAAGAAATTAACTGTCGTAGACGAGTTTATGAAAATATCAGAAAGAATCACTTCTTTCGATGCAAGCAGAGCGTTGACCGGACAAAATGTTTTGATGATAACGGAGGATAGCGAAGATGGGAAATAAAATAGGACAGGATGTAATTGTTGAGGATAAGTCGGTTGCAAAAGTATGTAAAAAATGTGGCGACCCTCTAAGAAGTAAAAGCAAACACAAGTATTGTGAAAACTGTCGTAGACAACGTGCAAAGACAAGACGTGAGATTTTAGGCACAGTTGGTGCTTTTGGACTAACTGTTGCTTCGCTTGTGCCGGGAATAAAGCATTTCACCAAGAAGTAATACGAGTAAAGGAGCGAACACAATGACAAACTTTAACGAACACGCATTAGAAATGTCGATAATGGAGCTATTCAAAGATGAGGGGTATGCCTATTTGAGTGGCGACCAAATTCACAGAGAAAGGACAGAGGTTCTGCTTACAGACGACCTGAAGCAATATCTCTATAATCGCTATGCGAAAGACGGTATCACACCGAGCGAGGTGGATAGTGTCATTCTAATGCTGCGTAATATTTCCGGTACGATTTATGAAGCCAACAAAGCTGTATTCAAGTTACTCTGCGATGGCTTTATTCTTAACCGTGAGGACAGAACTCAGAAAGACCTCTATATTGAACTTATTGACTTCGACGCTCCCGAAAACAATACTTTCAAGGTGGTTAATCAGTTTGAAATTGAAGGCGTAAACAATCAGTTGCGTATTCCTGATGGCATTGTGTTCGTAAATGGTATTCCGGTTGTTGTGCTTGAATTTAAGAGTGCTGTAAAAGAAAACACTACTATAATGGACGCATATAAGCAGCTTACAATTCGTTACCGCAGAGATATTCCTGAGCTTTTCAAGTACAATGCTTTCATTGTTATCAGTGATGGAGCAAACAATAAGTATGGTTCTCTTTTTAGCCCATATGATTTCTTCTATGCGTGGAGAAAAATCAATGCTGACGATAAAGAATTGGACGGTATCAACTCCCTTGTAACAATGATTAAGGGACTTTTCAGAAAAGACCGTTTACTTGAAGTTATCAAAGACTTCATCTACTTCCCTGATAACTCAGACAAAGACCTTAAGATAGTATGTCGTTATCCACAATTCTTTGCAGCAAGCAAACTGTATGAGAATATCAAGGCTCATCTTCGTCCTGAAGGAGACGGTAAAGGTGGTACATACTTTGGTGCAACCGGATGTGGAAAGAGCTATACTATGCTGTTCCTTACTCGTATATTGATGAAAAGCACATACTTTTCTTCCCCAACCATTTTGATAATTACGGATAGAACTGACCTTGACGACCAACTTTCAAAGCAGTTTGTCAGCTCTAAAAAATATATTGGGGACGAAACAGTTGTCAGCATTGACTCCCGTGAAAAACTTCGTCAGGAGCTTCAGGGCAGAACAAGCGGTGGTGTATATCTTACAACTATTCAGAAGTTCACAGAGGATTTACAGCTCCTTACAGACAGAACAAATGTAATTTGCATTTCTGATGAAGCACACAGGAGTCAAATCAATCTTGACCAAAAGGTAAAAATCACAGAGTCAGGTGTTGAGAGAACCTACGGTTTTGCTAAATATCTGCACGACTCACTTCCTAATGCTACTTATGTAGGATTTACGGGTACTCCGGTTGACGGAACGATTGAGGTTTTTGGTGGAGTTGTAGATGCATATACAATGACCGAAGCGGTGCGTGACGGAATTACTGTAAATCTCGTTTATGATGGTCGTGCTGCTAAGGTTATGCTTGACCAAGAAAAAGTAAAACAAATAGAAGAATATTATGCTCAATGTGAGCGTGAAGGTGCAAACGAACATCAGATTGAAGAAAGTCAAAAGGCAGTTGCAAATATGGAAATCATTATTGGCGACCCTGACAGACTCCGTGCTGTGGCGGAAGATTTTATAAAACATTACGAAAATCGTGTCGCCGAGGGTGCCACGGTTGCAGGCAAGGCAATGTTCGTATGCTCCAACCGTTACATAGCATATGACCTATACAAGATTATTAGAGAACTCAGACCTGAATGGACAGAAAAGAAAATCTGTGATGACGGTGCTATTCTAAACGATAAAGACAAGAAAGTGTTGAAACCAATGGAAAAAATCAAGTTGGTTATGACACGCAATAAAGATGATGAACCGGAGCTATTTGAAATGCTTGGTTCAAAAGATGACCGCAAGGAGTTTGACCGTCAGTTCAAAAATCCTAAGTCCAATTTCAAGATTGCCATTGTTGTCGATATGTGGCTGACCGGATTTGATGTTCCTGAGCTTGACACAATTTATATCGACAAGCCTATTCAGCAGCATACACTTATTCAGACGATTTCTCGTGTTAATCGTGTATGTGAGGGCAAGGACAAAGGTTTGATTGTTGATTACATCGGTATTAAAAAGAATATGAATATGGCTCTCAAAAAATACACCAACTTTGAAAGTGAAGAATTTGAGGGCGTGGAACAATCTATTACTATAGTTAAAGACCAGTTAGAAGTTCTTGGTCAGATGTTCCATAACTTTAACAGTGCCGATTTCTTCAACGGTTCTCCTACGGAGCAACTTGCTTGCTTAAATCGTGCTGTTGAGTATGTTCAGCTTTCAGAAGAATTAGAAAGAAGATTTATGGCTGCTGTCAAGAGAATGAAGCAAGCATTTAATCTTTGCAGTTCGAGTGAGAAGTTTTCCGATAAAGATAAAGATTATATCCATTTTTACTGTGCTGTACGTTCCATCCTTTTCAAACTTACAAAGGGTGATGCTCCTGATATTGAACAGATGAACGCTCGTGTTCGTCAAATGCTTGAGGGGGCTATTCAGTCTGACGGTATAGAGGAACTGTTTGAAACTGGAAAGCACATCTCTGTCGATATTTTTAGCGATGAATATATGGACAAGATAAATGCCATTCAGTTGCCGAACACAAAAATCAAAATCTTACAAAGGCTTCTCTCACAAGCAATTGATGAATTTAAGAAAGTCAACAAGATTATGGGTGTTGAGTTTGCTGATAGATTGAAAAGGGTTGTGGATGAATATAACAACCGTCGTCGTGATGAAGCGTATGCAAACGAGGTTCTTGATGATGTTGCTGAACAGCTTGCACAGCTACTTGCTGAACTCAAAGCAGAGAAAAACTCATTTAAGAAAATGGGTATCGACTACGAGGAGAAAGCTTTCTATGATATTTTGAAAGCGGTATCCAAGAAATATGAGTTTGAGTACCCTGACGATAAGATGATTGAGCTTTCAAAGAGAATTAAAACTATCGTCGATGACAAATCACGATATACTGATTGGTCTACCCGTGAAGATATAAAAGCAAATTTGCAAGTTGACCTTATTCTATTGCTTGATGAGTTTGATTATCCTCCGGTAACGATTGATGATGTTTACAAGGAAGTTCTTGAACAGGCTGAGAATTTCAAAAAATATGCAAAGTAATTCATAGATTTAGGAGATAAGAAAATGGAATTAGGTTGGATTGACTTTTCAAAATCAGAACGAAGCAAAGTGTTGAGCGTTTTAGACCTGCTTTCTGAGAGCGGGACTTTAGATGAGCTGGGCATTGCCGCTGTTAGAGATGGTTTTTCCAACCTTTTCTTTCCGGGGACTTCCACCATCCAAACAAGAGCAAAATATTTCTTTGCTGTTCCGTATGCCTTGAAACAACTGGAGAAAAGCAATGAAACCAATCCGAACAAGGTCTTAAAGACATTGGATACGATTGAAAGAACTTGTGGCGAGATTTTATTTAGTCAGAACAGAAATGAAAGTGGACTTATTGGTAAAAACTCGCTTCAAAATGGGAATTGGGTAAAACGAACACCAGCAAGTATTTATTGGGCTGGACTCAGACGATATGGGATATTTACCGGAGGAAGTCTTTCTCTCTCCGAATATGTGCGTGTTTCGTGTGCATTAAAATCACAGAAAGCCACATTGAAAAAACTTGGTAATAGAAATGATAATGCAGAAGAAAATGAGTGCGATGATAAAAATGCTGGTGATTTGTACGGTATGCAATTTTGGAAAATGCCCCTTTATAGAGATAATTGGATTGAAGATTTCTCAATGAAGTTAAGTAGTGAAGAAGCTGCATTTTTGAAAGAGCAAATTATCACATCTTGCAAAGGCTCAATGCTTGCGTATGTACTTGAAAATGATATTACAGAGTTCCTTGATTGCACTTCTTTTCAAGATGTTAGCAGCATTATTGATATGTTCCCTGAAGATATTAAGGAAACATATTGGCTTGCGTATGCGTTTTCGGATTTTATATATACTATTCGTACAGTTTATAACATTGTCATATCGGATGGTAAAAATGATGAAGCCAACAGAGAATTGGAAAGATTGCAACCAATCTTTTCTGAGTTGGCAGATATTGATATAGATTACATTTTAGAAAAATTAGAAGTGTTCAACAATCCGCTGCTCCGAAAATTTTTGAAACAATGTCAGGAATATATGATTGCCGGAAATGTGGAAGCCTTGAAAAAATGTATTACTTCACGAGAAGTACAGTTAAAAGGTACTAACAGAGCAAAAACTAAACATCCAGGCGAATTTAATCCGAATGAATGGCTGGGAGGAAAAGAACTGGATTATCGTTTTTACAATGCAAGAACAATAGTCAGAGATATTATGGAAAGTGAGGACAAGACCAATGCTTAATCCAAATAATGACCGATTAGATTATGGTCAGGTTCTTGCACCACCTGACGGTTGTACACTTGATTTTGCAATAGGTACAACCTATTCATTAGATTTAGATGCACTTGTAGGTGCTTGTATTGCTCTTGGTCTTTCGGAAGAAACCGATAGTGATTTGATGAAGAATCCTATTTGTTTGTTGGAAGCATTGCGAGCAACCGGAGATAAAGTTGCCCTATTTTGTGAAGGTGGGCAGATACATACCCCTAATAACATAACTTCGCTTTATATTCTGCTTGAAAAAATGGTATTTCAGGTAAGTACAGCAAAGCGAAAAGGAATTGCTAAGTATCCGTCATTCCACCCAAAATTTTGGCTTATCAGATATGTTGATGAGAATGGAACACCACTATACCGAGTTGTTGTTTTAAGTAGAAACCTGACTTTTGATAGAAGTTGGGATGTGACCTTCACTATGGAAGGTAAAGTAAATGGTCGTAAAACACTTAAAACAGCTCCGGTAAGCGACTTCCTCTCCTACCTCACAAACACTCTGCCTTCTGATGAAAATGCAAAGGCAAAGTCAAAAAAAATCAGAACGATTATTCGAGAGTTGCCTTATGTTCATTTTGAATTGAACTCTAAGGAATTTGATGATTTCGAGTTCTTGCCAACTGGAATAAAAAATGGCGACGGTGGTTTGCACACAACCGAAGATAAATCGTTTGCACCGTTGTTCGAGGACAGTTTTCACGAGATATTGATAATGTCCCCATTCTTAACGAACTCGGTAATCAAAGATTTTATTGATAGAAACAAATACATAAATCATACGGATTATATGCTTTTCACAAGAGCGATGTCACTTGGAAAACTTAATCCTCCCGATTGTGCTGATTTTAGAATATTTACAATGAAAGATGCTGTGGTTGATGGAGAGTCAACGATTTCTGAAGAAGAAACGCAGCAAATTCAAAAGCAAGATATTCACGCAAAATTATATATGGTTCGCAAATACTCAGATACATATTTGTATTTAGGTTCGATGAATGCTTCTCACAATGCGATTAAAGGCAATGTGGAATTTACGATGATGCTTAAATCTAAAAATCGTTATTTGAATATGAGAAAACTATCAGAATCACTATTTAATGGTTCTGAAGATAATCCGTCTAACCCATTTCAGGAGGTAAAACTGACGGACAATATTACTGCTGATGAAGAACAAGAAAATCAGAATATTCTTGATAGCTATATCAAGGAAATCAATAGAATGAAACCATCTGCTACTGTGGTTTGTAATGGCGATAATTACGATATAAATGTAAATTTTGCAAGATTTGAAAACAGCGAATATGTTGTTACCGTATCTCCGCTTCTTTCCAACAAGACGGAAGCGATAAGTGAAAACATATTATTCACATCATTGTCATTAACACAGCTTTCTGAGTTTTATAAGATTTCTGTTAGTGACGGAACAAGTACCGTACAAAGGGTAATCATTGTTCCTACGGAGGGAATGCCGGAAGATAGAGAAAAAGTTGTTGTTTCTAATATTGTGAAAGATAAAGAATGTTTTTATCGTTATATTGCATTTTTGCTTGGAGACAATTACGTGCTGAGTGCATTGGAAGTAGCAAGTGGAGCAGAAATTGTGGGAGGAAATCATACTCATAGAACAATTCAAATACCTGCTCTTTATGAAAAAATGCTTCAAACAGCAGCGACAGCCCCGGAACGTTTCAAGGAAATAGATTATTTGATAAAAGCAATATCGGAAGATGGAGTAATTCCTGAACAGTTCGAGGCATTATATAACGTGTTTAAGAAGGTGGTGAAACTTTAATGGCTGATGTTAATGTAATAAATCAGATTGAAAAAATTGAAAATACAGTAATATCAGGGTTAAAGGACTTCCAAAAAGCAACCGTTACTCGCATTGATCAGCTTTATAGAGCTGGCCAAATGCGAGTGTTGGTTTCCGATGAAGTAGGACTTGGAAAGACATTGATTGCACGTGGCACGATTGCAAAACTCGCAAAAATGCAAAAAGAAGCCGGAGATAATCTTGTGAAGGTTGTTTATATCTGTTCCAATGCTTCTATTGCAGAACAGAATCTAAATAAACTAAGAATAACAAGTGAATTAAGAACCGAGCATACTGGGTCATCACGACTGTCTATGCAGCACCTTAATATTTTCAAACAAGAGAATGACTCAGACTTATTAAGTCGATATATTCAGCTGATTCCACTTACCCCGGACACTTCGTTTAGAATGACGAATGGTGCAGGAACTTATTCTGAACGTGCATTGATGTTTGCAATCCTCAGAAGATTGCCGGAGTTGTCTCCATATACAAAAGCCTTAGAGTTTGCAATGAAAGATGGAGCAAGCAGTGGTTGGGATGGCTGGGCAAAATCTTGGTATGAAACAGAAGTTGTAGAATGTGACAAACTTTCCGGAGGAAAGTATCTGTCTTATATGCTTGATAAATTGTCTGTGGAACTAAGAGAAACGGTAGAAGAAAATGTTACATACTTAGACTTGATAATAGGTATGTGCAAAAATATTGAAAAGTATGGTTATAAAAAACAGAACAACACTTATGTCATTGGAAAATTAAGAGTCCTTTTTGCTAAAATCAGTTTAGATAAACTTGAACCCGACCTTGTCATTATGGACGAGTTTCAGCGTTTTAAGTATTTGATTAATTCTGACCCTGAATCTGAAACAGGAATGTTAGCAAATAAGTTCTTTAATTCAGATAAAGTTAGAATGTTATTACTGTCTGCTACACCGTATAAGATGTACTCTACCCTTGAAGAAATTGATGAAGCACAGGTAGACGAACATTATTCCGAATTCTTTGATGTTATGAATTTTCTTAACATTACAGAAAAAGAAAAAAACAAGTTTAAGTCGGTGTGGAGCAATTATTCTGTCCACTTAAAAGAATTGACAGATGGGGATACAACCATCCTTGCAGCCAAAAAGGCAGCAGAAGACGCTATGTATCAGCATATATGCCGAACGGAACGTGTTTCTGCAACGGAAAATGCAGATATTATTGATGATAAAGATGTTAATGTTCCACTAAGTGTAATGGAACAAGATATAAAATCCTATTTGCAGGCACAGAAACTTCTTGAAGAAGTTGGAGCTTCTTTTAATGTTCCGGTAGACTATATTAAATCGACTCCTTATCTTATGTCATTTATGCGAGATTACCAACTTAAAAGATACTTGGAGAAATATTTCAAAGAGCGACCTGAGGAAATAAATAAAATCAATAAAGATAGCTTTTGGCTAAAGAGAAGAACCATTGATAAGTATGACAAAATTCCTAATAACAACGCACGACTTGATAGGGTTATGGCTCATACATTCAAGGATAATGCTGAATTGTTACTATGGGTTCCTCCTTCAAAGCCTTATTATGCTCCACAAGGTGTTTTCAAAAATGTTCCTGCTTTTTCAAAGACACTTATCTTCTCGTCTTGGGAGATGGTTCCTCGAATGATAGCCGGATTGCTGTCTTATGAAGCAGAACGAAAAACTGTGGGTAAATTAGCAAAATCCAATGAAGCAAAAGAAGCTCATTACTTTTATACCGGAGAAAGGCGTTATCCATCAGCGAGACTCAATTTTTCAGTAAGTAATGGAACACCAAATGCAATGACTTTATTTTGCTTAATGTATCCATCGCAGTTTTTAACAAGATGTTATGACCCTATTGAATATCTTAATGCAGGTGCGAGTTTAAAAGAAATAGAAAAAGATATAAAGAGCAAGATTGCTGAGAAATTAGATAAATATACTGCTCCGACATCGGGAACGCAGGATAAACGATGGTATTATCTTGCACCTCTGTTATTGGACGGTGCGGGATATGTTACAACTTGGCTGAATAGTGGTGAAGCTCTTGCTTCGTTTGATGAAGAAGAAGAGAAATCCAAGCGACAAAAGGGATTTTTAACCCATCTTCAGACATTACGGGAGTTGTATTTGGAAACAAACTACGGAAAGATTTGTACGCTTGGGAAAAAACCTGATGATTTGTTAGATGTTCTTGCAGATATGGCAATAGCTTCTCCTGCAATAACTATAAACAGAACCTATCAATCTTACTGCAAACGAGGAACTACTTTTCCAAGTTATTTGCCAAGTCAGATTGCAAAAATCTTTATAAACCGTATGAATACAGCCGAGTCTACAGCCACAGTCGAACTTGCTTGTGGTAAAAAAAGCGAGGACGCACATTGGGAAAATCTGCTTACCTATTGCAAGCAGGGAAACATTCAGGCTATGTTTGATGAATATGCTCATTTAATTACAAACGGTTTAGACGCAGACAATAATTTGGTTGATAACTTACACTATACAATAGCAAGTTCTATGGATGTGAGAACCACAATTTACACTATTGATACATTCAATGCGTTTAAGGCAAGAGCAAATGGAACAAAGGAAAAACCAACTGCTATTCGTTCTCACTTTGCAGTTGCCTTTACTAAAGGAGATGGAAAAGAAAAGGACGCAGACAGAAAAAAGAGCGTTAGAAATTCTTTCAATTCTCCATTTAGACCATTTGTTTTAGCATCTACTTCCATAGGGCAAGAAGGATTGGATTTCCACAATTATTGCCGAAGAATTGTGCATTGGAATCTGCCATCAAATCCGATTGACTTAGAACAGCGAGAAGGGCGTATCAATCGCTTTGAGTGTTTGGCTATTCGTCAGAACATCTCGAAACGATATGGAGATATTAATTTTAAGGAAAATGTTTGGAAAGAAATGTTCGATGTTGCAGCCAAAGAGGAAAACGGAGGAAAAGGCTCTGACTTAATTCCGTTTTGGGGATTAACTGAGCGTGAAGATATGGTAAAGATAGAGCGTATTGTACCAATGTATCCGTTTAGTCGTGATGGATTGGCGTACGAAAGACTTATTAAAATTCTTTCCTTGTATCGTTTAACTTTGGGACAAGCGCGACAAGAAGAACTGCTTGAATACATATTCCAAAATTGTGAAGATGTGGATGATATGAAAAAGTTGTTTATAAATCTGAGTCCATATTATAAAAATGCGGATAACGAAAGATAAGGTGAACGGAATGGTTGAATTATCAGGTGTTAATATAAAACATAAGAGTTTTGGTGTCGGCAAGGTCATTGAACAAACAGACACATATCTTAAAATCGAATTTCCGGTAGGAACAAAGCAGTTTCAGTTTCCTGAAGCTTTTGAAAAGTTCTTACAATGCGAAAATTCAAATATACAGAATATAGTGCTTGAAGAATTGGCGATAAAAAAGGAAAAAGAAGCGGAAATCAAAAGACAAAAGCAAGAAGAACAAGCTCGTTTAATAAAAACTCAAACGATTGTTAAACCATCTGGCACAAGACAGAAAACATATCCGAAAGAAAACATTGCTTTTAAGTGTAACTATTGTAATGGTGGCTTGGCTGAAAACGGAATCGGATATATATGTGCTTGTAGTGATGAAATGATAGATTATAACATTGAGGTCGCTCAGCATAATTGGTGCTGTGATGATGACTCTCCTTGTAAGCAGTATTATGACGGAATTATTACAAGAAAAGAATTGGATAGCATTTCAGAAGAAGATGGATTCGTTTGCTATGAAAGTCAAATGCTTAGAAACTGGACAGCTTTTGCCGGATTTGCATTGACAAAAGAAAATCATCAAAGACCTATGAAGTTGAATAAGGTTCAGGTAAACAGTTTAGCTATTCTTACGACAAGAGAACCTCACGATTCTGAAAAAGATAGATTTGTATTTGGGGTATTCCTTGTTGATGAAGCCTATGAAGGCGACAATCGTGATGAGGGTTATGTAACAACCTCATCAAAATACAAATTAAGTCTTACAAAAGATGAAGCAAAAAAGGTGTTGTTTTGGAATTACTATCATAATGAAAATGCTCCTGAAAAGGCAGCTTGGGGTCAAGGATTGCACAGATACATAACCGATGAACAAGCAGCAAGCATTTTGAAAGATATTGTATCTGTTAAAAAAGGAAAAAAAGATGAAGCTCTTGCTCAGGAATTTTTGGAACGTTTCTGTGAAATAAACAGTATAGATATTTCTGACCTTCCGATTATGGAGGGTGCATTGCAGAGAAAGTAAGGTGTGTGCTGAATGAAGGATATTGATAAATTTAGAGGTTGCCTAATAGGTGGTGCTGCTGGAGATGCATTGGGATATGCTGTTGAATTTCTTGATGAAGAAACCATCTTTAGTCGTTATGGAGAAAATGGAATAACTGAATACGACCTTGTTAATGGAGTTGCAGAGATTTCAGACGATACACAAATGACTTTGTTTACTGCTAATGGGTTATTACTTGGTACAACAAGAGGAATGACACGTGGAATAATGGGGTCATATCCGAGTTATATTGCCTTCTGTTATAAGGATTGGCTTCGTACTCAGTGTGAAAAGTATCCCTTAAATGAAGAATACCCTTACTCTTGGTTAATCAATATTCCTGAATTATATAATCGCAGAGCGCCCGGAAACACTTGTCTTACCGCTATTGAAAACGGTGCAAACGGAACAATAGACGAGCCAATAAACCGAAGTAAAGGTTGTGGTGGCGTTATGAGGGTTGCACCTATTGGTTTGTATTTTGAAACCAAAAGGCGAACCATTGATGAAATTGATATGATTGGTGCTGAAACAGCAGCTATAACACACGGTCACGAATTAGGCTATATACCAGCAGCCGGATTGGTACATATCGTTCAGTCGCTTTCTCATAATGAAGATATTTCTTTGTTGGATGCTGTGTTAGATATGAAAGAAGCACTTCGTAGACAATTTACTAACAGAAAACACTTATCGGAACAAATTGATTTAATAGATAAAGCTATTGCATTATCAAAAGAGGACATTGATGATTTGGAAGCAATCAGAGAACTTGGGCAAGGTTGGGTTGCTGAAGAAACGCTTGCGATTGCTATTTATTGTTCCTTAAAATACTCCGATGATTTTGATAAAGCAATTATCGCTTCTGTTAACCATAGTGGTGATAGTGATTCTACAGGCGCTGTAACTGGAAATATATTAGGTGCATACCTTGGGCTGAAAAGTATCCCCAAAAAATACTTAGATAATCTTGAATTGAAAGATGTTATTTTGGAGATTGCCGATGACCTTTACAATGATTGCAAGATTTCAGAGTACGGGTCATATCACGATGAGATATGGGAACAAAAATATATTTACAAAACATATAAGCGAACAAAATGAGATGTGTTTTTGCAAAAAAGATGCTATATCATAACAGCCAAGGAAAATTGAACAAACAAGTAACCGTTTAGAAAGGTTGCTATTGGAAATTATATTTTCAAGAGGTAGACTATGGAAACAAAACCAAGAATTTTATATTTGTTGAGGATATTGGAACAGTACACTGATGAAGAACACCCTCTTACGACCAAACAGCTCATTGATAAATTGCAAGACGAATATGGTATTTCGGCTCATAGAACTACTCTTACAAAAGACATTGTTGCTTTGCAGGAGTATGGAGTTGACATTGTAACAGTTCATTCTACCCAATGCAAATATTTTATTGGTAGTAGAAAATTTGAGTTGCCGGAATTAAAATTGCTTATTGATGCCGTTGAGTCGTCACGATTTATCACGGCGAAGAAAAGTGAAAGTTTGATAAGAAAAATCCACACTCTGACAAGTCAGGGACAAGTGTCCAAACTTAGACGAAACAATTATGTTGTAGATAGAATTAAGCCAGACAATGAGCAGATTTATTACATAGTAGATACCATCAACGATGCAATTAACGAAGGAAAGCAGATTTCATTCCAATATTATGATTATTCCGGGCTTAAGAAAAAGGTTTTGAAAAATAAAGGGGAAATTTACAAACTTAGTCCTTATAAATTGATTTGGAGTGGCGATTACTATTATGTGATTGGTTATTCTGAAAAGAAAGGTAAAGTTATCAATTTTAGAGTTGACCGTATTGCCGTTGCGCCAACTATATTGTCCGAAAATGCAATTCCTGTGCCGAAAGATTTTGACCTTGAAAATTTTACAAAAGAAGTGTTCTTTATGTTTTCCGGGGATGAGGTTGAAGTTGACCTTCAATGTGATAATAGCTTAATGAAAACAATGATAGACCGTTTTGGTGAAAATGTAAAAACACTTGCTTATGATATGACTTCTTTCCGATTGATAACGGAAGTATCAGTAAGTCCAACATTCTTTGGATGGGTATTTGGTTTTGATGGAAAGGTTAAAATACTCGGTCCAAAAAATGTAAAAGAACAGTATTACAAAATGATAAGTGAGGCTATGAATAGTCTGAATAATGCCAGATAATTCCTTCATTTTATCAAAGGAACTGAAGAAAGAATTATGTTCTGAAAAGTGAGGTGCGATTGAATGGACGAAAAAGAAATCAGAAAAAGACTTGCCGGTCGTGCCGCAGAGTATATGATATTTAGGGACGATGAAGAAGAAAACGCCGAGACGACGGCAGAAGTATCTTCACCGAGTAATGTTATTGTATTCCCGGATTTTGAAAAGCTGAAAAGCGAAGTAGAAAAAATGCGTACAGAGCTGTCAATGCTTTTGCTGGAGCGTGACGAGCTTCAATTCGTTATCTGTAAGAATA
>CAMEKR010000025.1 GCA_945921515.1 uncultured Clostridia bacterium
ATAAGGCGGACAAACTGCCGGCTACCTGCGACTCTACTCATAAAGAGGGAGAGTACGCAAAGAAGCACGGCGGAGAAACGCTGTTCAAATATGATGACACCGATACGCAGTCAGGTTCGACTACTTCCGGCAGTACAAGTTCAAGATAAAGTATAATCAGCGGCTGCTTTCAGCCGCTGAATATATGAAAGGATAGTTTATGACATTCAGACTAACTGCGCCGTGTCATTTCGGCCTTGAAAAAACGCTCTCTTATGAAGTAAGAAAAATCGGCGGCGAGGATATCTCCGTTTCTGACGGCCGTGTGACATTTACAGGCGATGAGAGAGTTCTTATAAGAGCAAATATGTGCCTGTCTGTAGCGGAGCGTGTGGGAATACTTCTCTCGGAGTTCAAGGCACGCACATTTGAGGAGCTTTTTCAGGGAGTGAAAGCTATACCTATTGAACAATATGTCGGAAAGTTCGATAAGTTTCCTATAAAGGGATTCAGCTTAAACTCAAAACTATCCAGCGTACCCGCCTGCCAGAAGATAATAAAAAAAGCAATGGTCGAGCGTATGAAAAGTGCATACGGTATAGGCTATTTTCAGGAAACGGAGGCGCTCTATCAGTTCAGCTTTTCTATTATGAAGGACAATGTCATGATGATTCTTGACACATCGGGTGAAGGACTTCATAAAAGGGGATACCGCCGCTATTCCAATGCCGCCCCCATAAAAGAAACGCTTGCCGCAGGTATAGCAGACCTTGCAAGGATAAGAGATAACGATATTATCTGCGATCCGTTCTGCGGAAGCGGTACTCTGCTTATCGAGAGTGCGCTTAAGGCGCTTAATATTCCGCCTTGCCTTGACCGTGAGTTTGCGGCTATGCAGTGGGAATTTTTGCCTAAGGAAATGTGGGACGAGGAAAGAGAAACGCTCAGAGCAAATATCAGAAAGCCGGAAAACTTTAGGCTATACGGCTTTGATATTGACGCAGAAGCGGTAAAGCTTACCCGTGACAACGCACAAAAGGCGGGAGTAGGCGAGTATATTACGGTCGAAAAGCGTGATATTGCCGATTTTACTTACCCCGACGGCTGTACCTGTGTTATCTGCAATCCTCCTTACGGAGAGCGTCTGCTGGATGAGGAGCAGGCAAGAGAACTTTATAAGATAATGGGCGAAAGAATGTTGCCGCAGGATGATAGCAGGCTGTTTGTCATCACTCCCGACAGCGAGTTTGAAGAGCTTTTCGGCAAGAAAGCCGATAAGAACAGAAAGTTGTACAATGGAATGCTGATGTGCAGGCTGTACAGCTATCTCAGTAAAAATAATAACGCAAAATAACCGATTCTGCTTTAAGTTTATTTGCAGGATAATATTGTCTGTATCGATATGCTGTGATTATCCTGCAAAAAGCTTGGATCGGCTGTTTTTATACTGTTTTTATTACCACACTATGTATTAACAAGAAATAAATGTAATTCAAATTGTGAAAGCTGTTGTAGTCAGTTTGTATAAAATAACAAAATATTCCGAAACGAATCGAAAATCAGCTATAATCGTTGACTTTAGTGCAAATTTAATGTAAAATTATTATAGAATTATAGATACGCCGTTTAAAAGGAGTTGATTTTTGTGGAGAATGTATTTTTTGCTCGTCAGCCTATTCTTGATGTAAATAATAACACATACGGCTATGAGCTGCTTTACAGAAATCAGCCGGGTGTTAATCAGTATACCGGAGACAACGGTGATATAAGCACAGCCGATGTTATAAACAATGCGTTTTTTCTTGATAACATAACAAGCGTGCTTGACGGAAAGAAGGCTTTTGTCAATTTTACGGGCAACCTTATAGAACGAGGCGTGCCTAAAATGATTTCAAGCGATATTCTCGTAGTAGAACTGCTTGAAAGCGTTGTCGCAACCCCCGAGATAATCAAGCGATGCCTTGAACTCAAAAAACTCGGCTACATACTTGCCCTTGATGATTATGAGTACAACGACAGCACTAAATCGCTTTTTGAGCTTGCTGATATAGTAAAGCTTGATTTCCGCTCATCACGGGAGGCTATCGAAAGAACCGCCTCGAAGTGTATTCAGCTTAATAAGACCATGCTTGCCGAGAAGGTGGAAACTCAGCTTGAAGTGGAGTATGCGAAAAGACTCGGCTGCAGCTATATGCAGGGCTATTTCTTTGCAAAGCCCCTGCTGATGACTCATAAGGCGAATACGCCTATGGCTAAGACCTTCCTGCACATTTTAGGACTTGTTTATTCGCCCGATCCCGATTACGAAGAGATAGCGGCGGTAATTTCGACCGATGTCGTGCTGACGATAAGACTTCTTCGCCTGATAAACTTAATGTACGGAAACTCGGGCAACAAGATATCGACGATACATCAGGCGCTTGTTATGCTCGGCTTTGAAAAACTGAAGGAATGGATATATCTTGTCGGACTTCAGCGCCTGCAGAAAGATACGCCCGACGAGCTTATACGGCTTGCACTGTTCAGGGCAAAGTTCTGCGAGAGTGTGTCAAAGGTAGTGCCGGGCGCATATATACACAGAAAAGAAATGTACCTTATGGGACTTATGTCAATTGTCGCAGGTACAACGGATGAAAAGAGCATAAACAGTGTTATGAAGGAGCTGCCCGTTACCGATGAGATAAAGAACGGACTTATCGGTGCGGATGGCCTGTACGGAGATGTCTTCAGACTTGTTGTTGACTATGAACACGCTGACTGGAACAAGGTTGAAGAATTTGTAAAGAAGTACGACGTCGACGCACAGCAGCTCGCTAACGAGTATGTTAAATGTATCAGATTTATGCAGCAGTTTTATATCAAATGAGATGATATAAAGCCGTTGTAAAGACGGCTTTTTTACCTTACAATAAACGGAGAGAAAAAGAATGACCTTAAACGAGACCAAGACGGCAGACGCTCGTGAAGTGGAAGCGTTAAAAAAGAGAATAAAACACGGATATAAGATCGATGACGTTTCTTCTATGATTATCGACCACCTTATGTGCGGAGTGGCAGTATATGAGGTTTTCCCCGACAGAGTAGGCGCAGTATACTTAAGCGACAGATACTACGATACGGTCGGATATACAAAAGAAGCATACGAACAGTATCTCGACAATGTTACCGCCTCGCTTTATGAAGAATCGGTAAAGCTGATTTTTGAAAAGGCAGAATATTCTGTAAAAACCGGAGAAACATTCTATGTCGAGTGCAGAGGAAAGCGGCAGGACGGCGGCGATGTATGGGTGCTTGTAAAGGCACAGCTCGTCGATTTCATAGAAAGCGATAATCCGGTATTCCTTGCTATCGTGCAGGATATAACCGCAAGAAAGACTGCTGAGTTTGAAAATGCTATAAATGTTGAAAGAAACAGGATACTTGAGGCAACATCAAACGCAGTAACCTTTGAATACGATATTGAAAACGATGTTATGACCTTCTTCTACGGCGGTGTGGATAAATCGGCAAATCGTTCTATCAGTAACTATTCAGAGGCGTCAAAACGCACGCAGATAGTATTTCCGCAGGACGCCGACAGATTCTTCTCAGCGCTTTATCAGGCGTGCAAAAAACAGGTCAGCTGTGAGATACTCGATTACAGATCGACTATAATCGACCAGAACAATTACAGATGGGTACGCACCTATTATTCAAGCATTGCAGACGCAACAGGAAAAATAGTCAAGGTACTGGGCAGAACGCAGGATATCGACGATGATAAGCGTGAGCGTCAGCGTATGGCGGAGCTTATCGAAACGGATTCTACCACAGGACTATTAAACAAGCTTGCTATCACAAATCACATTCAGGCGCTTATTCACGAAAAAGCGGCGGCGTCAAGCTTCTTTGCCATGCTTGATATCGATGATTTCAAGACCTTCAATGATACATACGGACATAGCTTCGGAGACGATGTACTGTTCGCTGTGGGAAAACTGCTTGCGGGTATGTTCCCCAATGCTGTTGTAGGCAGATTCGGCGGAGATGAGTTTATCGTATTTTTAAGAGGAATAGACAAGTCGGCAGTGCTGGATGAATTTGAAAGATTTATCGAAGAGGCACAGAAGATTGAGATCGGCGGCAAGCACTATCCGATAAGAAGCAGTATAGGCATAGCCTGGACAAAAGAAAACTGCAAGACATATTCCGAATATTTCGACGAAGCGGACGAACTGCTTTATACAGCTAAGAAATCCGGCAAGTGCCGTATCTGTCACAAGCAGATAGACTGATTTTAAGACGGCGTCCGGCAGTCTGCGGATTATCTGTACTGATATTTGCCGGAAATCGCAAAAAAATCAGTAAAAAAGACTGATCAACGGTATTTTGTTCTTGACAAAAGGAAAAAACCGTGATATAATTGCTTAAAGTAGAATATGGTAGGCTAAAGACTGAGTTCATCTCGGTCTTTAGCTTATATATGGGGATTTTTATTTTCTCTGACTGAAAGGAGGCATATAAAGTGCCGAAAGAAAAAGGCGGCAAGAAAAATCAGGCGGAAAAAGTCGAACAGCTCACCGAGCAGAAGGTACTGCCGATAATAGAGCAGTACGGATATGAGCTGTGGGATGTGATTTTTGAAAAAGAGGGCGCAATGTGGTATCTCAAGGTGTTGTTCGATAAAGCGGACGGCGGCATTGATGATACCGAGTGCGAGGAGATAACCGAGCCTATCAACAAGGCGGTTGATACATTACCCTGCCTTGAGCTTATTGATGTGCTGGAGGTCGGCTCACCGGGACTTGACCGACAGCTGAGAAAACCGTTCCATTTCAAAAAGACAATGGGCGAGAAAATCAAAGTCACGGTTCGTGACGAGAACGGCAAGACCGTATGTCACACAGGCATACTCGGCGGATATGATGAAAATACGGGCGAAGTGATTTTGCAGACAGATGACGGCAATATGACATTCATTGCCGGCAAGTGCAGAAGAATAGCCCTTGACGCATAAAAATATTTTTACGGAGGAATTACTTAAAATGGCTAACAGCAACACAACGGAGCTCTTTGAAGCTCTGACATTGCTTGCAAAGGAAAAGGGCATAGACCCTGCTGTTCTTATCGAAAAGATCCAGACAGCTCTTGTTATTGCAGTAAAGAAGGAGTATCCCAGAAGCGAGAACATCAAGTTTGACATCAACATTGAAAAGGGCAAGTTTGATGTAGCTATCGAGAAAGTGGTGGCTGAAGAGGTTGAGGACAGCGCAAACCAGATATCAATGGAAGAGGCGAAGACTCACACCCGCAGAAAGCTCGAATACGGCGATATCGTGTCGATAAAGCTGGATACTCAGCACTTCGGAAGAATTGCCGCACAGACGGCAAAGCAGGTTATCAAGCAGGGACTCAAGGAGATAGAGCGTGAACAGCTGGTTGCACAGTGGGGCGGTCTTCAGGATGAGGCTGTTACTGTTACCGTTCTGAAGATCGAAACAAGAACGGGCAACGCAATAGTAAATCTCAGCGGCAACGAAGTACCGCTGTTCAAAAGCGAGCAGATACCGGGCGAGATTTTAAGACCGGGCGATATGGTCAAGGTTTACGTATCGGGCGTATCGGCGTCGGATCACAGACCTATGCTGAAGATCTCAAGAGTGAACAAGGAGCTTGTAAAGCGCCTGTTTGAGAGCGAAGTACCCGAAATATTCGACGGTACTGTAGAAATAAAGGCAATAAGCCGTGAGGCAGGCTCACGCTCAAAGGTTGCGGTTATAAGCAACAACCCCGATGTTGACGCACTGGGCGCTTGCATAGGACCGGGCAGACAGCGTATCAGCAAGGTATGCGCAGAGCTTGGCGGCGAGAAGATGGATGTTGTATTCTACAGCGAGGTGCCCGAAGAGTTTATCGCACAGGCATTAAAGCCCAGCGATGTTATAAGAGTAGAGATACCCGACCCCGAGGTAAAGGCTTGCACAGCAATTGTACCCGACAACCAGCTTTCGCTTGCTATAGGCAATAAAGGTCAGAATGCAAAGCTTGCGGCAAAGCTCACGGGCTACAAGATAGATATCCGTCCCGAAAGCGGATTCTATGAGGGCATAGAAAGCAAGCAGGAAAAGTCGGAGCCCGAAGAGGAGTAAGGCAAACCGAACGAAAGGATGAGTCGCTTTGGCAGTAAAAAAGATACCTATGAGAAAATGTGCAGGCTGTGAGGAAATGAAAGAGAAAAAACAGCTTGTAAGAGTGGTGCATACTCCCGACGGAGAATTTTCGCTCGACTTTACGGGAAAGAAATCCGGAAGAGGAGTATATATCTGCAAAAGCCGTGCCTGTCTTGAGGCGGCGCAGAAGAAAAGAGGACTTGAGCGTTCTCTCAAGTGCGAAGTACCGAATGAAATATATCTTGAACTGCTCAGAAACATTGAAGAAAGCGACGGTGAGCAGCGGCAATGAATTTTCTGAGTACACTTGGGCTTTGCAGAAAGTCCGGACGGCTGATACACGGCTTTGATCCCGTATGCGATGAGCTTAAAAAGCCGGGTAATAAAATAGCGGGAGTGATACTTGCAAAGGATGTGTCCGAAAAAACGGGCAAGGAGATGCGGTTCTTCTGCGAAAAGTACAAAGTTAAGCTTATCGTGTGCGACAGTACAATGGATGAGATAAAAGGCGTACTCGCAAAGCGCACGGGAGTGCTTGCCGTTCTTGATGAAGGCTTATTCGGAAGTCTTTCGGGTGAGCGTAAGAGGAAATAAGCGGTGAATCCGATTTATATAGACAAAATTTTGACCTAAAGGGGATTAGTTAATGGAACAAAAATATCGTGTAAACGAGTTGGCAAAAGATCTTAATGTTTCAACGGGCGAAATAACCGAGCTCGTTCAGGAATATTTCGGAGTACAGAAAAAGGCTCAGGCTTCGCTTTCAGAAGAAGAGCTGTCGGTAGTGCTTGAGAAATATTCGCAGAAAAACCAGGTAAAGAATTTCAATTCATATTTTGCGTCTGCCGCAAAGGCAAAAGAGGAAAAGCCTGCCGCAAAGGAAGAGAAGTCCGAAAAGAAGGCTGCTCCCAAGACCGAGAAGAAGGCGGAAGCAAAACCGGAAGCAAAGCCGGAGACTAAGGCAGAGCCTGCGTCTGAAGCAAAAGCCGAGACTAAGCCTCAGACAGCCGAGCCGAAGGTACAGCCTAAGGCGGATACAGCCGACAAGAAGCAGACTGCTCCTGCGGCAAAGCCTCAGAGAAACGACCGTGGCGACAGACCTGCTCAGCAGGACAGACCGAGAGGCGACCGCCCCGAAAGAACCGACAGAAAGCCCGGCGGTAATTTTGACAGAAATGCAAACGACCGCACAAGACAGCAGGGCGACAGAAACGGTGCATATCAGGGCAGAAACGATCGTGGCGACAGAAACGGTGACAGAAGAAACGATAACAGAAACGGTTTCAATAATAACCGCAAAGACGCAAAGCCTGCACAGAGCGCACCTTCACAGCCGGTTATCGACCTTTCAAACATCAAGACAAACGCACCCCCGACTAAGCATGTCAAGGGTGAGGCTGTACAGAGAGGCGAGCAGGTCACAAAGCACGTTGATACAAGAGGAAGCTATGTAAACCTCGATAAGTACAACGAGAAGTACGAAACTATCGCTTCTGCAGAGGGCAGAAACATCCGTCAGAACGACAGCTTTACAAGAAAGCAGAAGATAAATCAGAAGTCCCAGAAGGGCAAACAGCAGTTCAGCAAGAAGAAAGAAACAGAGGCACAGAAGCTTAAGCGTCTGGAGCTTGAAAAGGCAAGAAAAAAACAGCTTGAGATCCAGGTACCCGATGAGATAGTTGTATCCGAGCTTGCTTCACGCCTTAAAGTAACAGCCGCCGATGTAATAAAGAAGCTGTTCGGGCTTGGCGTTATGGTAACAATTAACCAGACGGTAGACTACGATACTGCTTGCATAGTAGCCGAAGAATTAGGCGCAAAGGTAACTAAGGAAGTCGTTGTTTCTATCGAGGAGCGTCTGTTTGAAGAGGTTGAGGATACCGATGAGAACTTACAGCCCCGTTCACCCGTCGTTGTTGTTATGGGACACGTAGATCACGGCAAGACCTCTCTGCTTGATAAAATCAGAAATGCTAACGTTACCGCAGGCGAAGCGGGCGGTATCACACAGCACATAGGCGCTTACAGAGTAAAGGCAGGCGGCAGGGATATCACTTTCCTTGATACTCCCGGACACGAGGCGTTTACCGCTATGCGTGCAAGAGGCGCTCTTGCAACGGATATAGCTATACTTGTAGTTGCCGCTGACGATGGTATTATGCCGCAGACAGTCGAAGCGATAAACCACGCCAAAGCCGCAAATCTGTCTATAATAGTAGCAATAAACAAGATGGATAAGCCTGCCGCAAATCCCGAAAAGGTAAAGCAGGAGCTGACCGAGCACGGTCTTGTCTGCGAAGAGTGGGGCGGAGATATTATCTGCGTACCCGTATCTGCAAAGACAGGCGAAGGAATCGACGAGCTGCTTGAGATGGTAAACCTCACCGCCGATGTGCTTGAGCTTAAGGCTAACCCCGACAGACTTGCAAAGGGCGTTGTAATAGAGGCAAGAATAGACAAGGGCAGAGGTCCTATCGCAACCGTACTCGTTCAGACAGGTACACTTCACACAGGCGATACCATAATCGCAGGTACTGCTGTAGGCCGTGTGCGTGTAATGCGTGACGATAAGGGCAGAACCGTAAAAGAAGCAGGCCCCTCTGTACCCGTTGAGATCATGGGACTTGCGGAAGTACCCAGCGCAGGCGACGACTTTGCCGCAGTAGAAGATGAGAAGCTTGCAAGAGAGCTTGTAGAAAAGAGAAAGTTCGACGCTAAGGAAGAACAGTTCAAGCTCTATAAGAAGGTAAGCCTTGACAACCTGTTCTCTCAGATTGAAGAAGGCTCTATGAAGAAGCTCCCCATCATTGTCAAGGCGGATGTTCAGGGTTCTGTCGAAGCTGTTTCACAGTCTCTGTCAAAGCTGTCCAATGAAGAAGTAAGAGTAGAAGTTATCCACGGTGCTGTCGGCGCAGTAACCGAGAGCGATGTTATGCTTGCAAGAGCGTCGGGCGCTATCATAGTAGGCTTCAATGTAAGACCTCACCCTGCGGCTGCCGAGAACGCAAAGCGTGACGGCGTTGATATTCGTCTTTACAGAGTTATATACGACGCTATCGAAGAGATGGAGACAGCCATGAAGGGTATGCTTGCTCCCAAGTACAGAGAAGTGGATACCGGCCGTGTAGAAGTAAGACAGGTTATGAAGCTGTCAAGCGTGGGTATTGTTGCCGGTTCTTATGTACTTGACGGCAAGGTACAGAGAAACGGCGAAGTCAGAGTAGTCCGTGACGGCATTATCGTTGCGGTTGATAAGATAGCAGGTCTGCGCCGCTTCAAGGATGATGTCAAGGAAGTAGCGGCAGGCTATGAGTGCGGTATAACGCTCGAAAAGTTCACCGATATTAAAGAGGGAGATATCTTTGAGGCGTTCGTTACCGAGGAGTACAGAGATTAATGGCTAATTTCAATACGGCAAGACTTGCAGAGGATATAAAGCGTGAGATATCAACGGCAATGCGTGATATCAAGGACAGCACGGTAGCAAAGGCTATGGTGGGCGTTTCACGCTGTGAGCTTACAAGCGATCTGTCCTTCTGCAAGGTGTATATCACAACGCTTGACGGCGGCGAAACCACTAAGACCGCCGCAGAGCATCTGAAAAAAGCAGAGGGCTTCTTTAAGCGTAGGATAAACGAGAGAGTGAAAATGCGTAAGCTGCCTCAGCTGATATTCGTTGCGGATAATTCTATGGATTATTACGAGCATATCAGCGAGGTCATAAGCAAGCTGCCAAAGCCGGCTGATGAAAACGACGGCGGTGACAGCGAAAGGGAAGACGAATGATTATCGATGTTAAAAAAGCGGCGGAGATATTAAGAGAAAACGACGATTTTCTGATACTGTCTCATGCAAATCCCGACGGAGATACTCTCGGCTGTGCATACGGCCTTTGCGGTATACTTCAGAAGATGGGAAAACGGGCAAGAGCTGTTTGTGCCGACGCTGTTTCACCGAGAATGGAATTTCTCCGTGATACCGTTGTTCAGCAGAATTTTGAGCCAAAGACGATAGTCAGCGTTGATGTTGCGGACAGAAAACTGCTCGGCGACCTTGACGCACAGTACGGAGACAAAATAATGCTTGCTATCGACCATCACGAGAGCAGACAGCTTTTTGCGCAGTATACTCTTGTAGAGCAGAATGCAGCGGCGGCTTGCGAACTGATATATAAGATAGCTGTCGAGCTTGACGCACCGGTTGACGGAGATATTGCGGCCTGCCTTTATACAGGAATAGCTACCGATACAGGCTGTTTCAAGTATTCAAACACCACGCCCGAGACGCATATGATAGCGGCAAAGCTGATGGAGTACGACTTTGATGTAAGCGGCATCAACTATAAGCTGTTTGATATGAAGTCAAAGGGAAGACTGGAGCTTGAACAGGCGATACTCCAGAATATGGAGTTTTTCTGCGATGACAGGATAGCTGTTGTATGGCTTACTTCCGAGCTTATGGAGCGTTTTAAGGGAAGAGTGGACAGCGAGGACTTCAACGGTCTTGCAAGTATGCCAAGACAGATTGAGGGCGTCCAGCTCGGCGCTACAGTAAAGCAGAAAGCGCCTACGACCTTTAAAGTGTCCGTGCGCACTGCCGAGCCGATAAACGCAGGAAGCGTATGCGCACTATTCGGCGGCGGAGGACACGCAAGAGCCGCAGGCTGTTCGATAGAGGGCAGTTTAGAATTTGTAAGGGCAAAACTGCTCCCCGTATTTGAAAAGGCGCTGAAGGCAAATGAGTGAGCTGAATGGCGTTATATGCGTAAATAAGCCGCAGGACTTCACTTCGTTTGATGTTGTCGCCATAATTCGCAGGGCGGCAGGTACGAGAAAAATAGGTCACGGCGGTACGCTTGATCCTATGGCTACTGGTGTGCTCCCGATTTATATCGGAAGAGCCGCAAAGACAGCCGACTTAAATCCTGTCGGAGATAAGAGCTACCGCGCTATGTTCAGGCTCGGAGTTACCACCGATACTCAGGATGTGTGGGGCAAGACGCTTAGCGAGAACGGTACTGCGGTGCCGCTTGGTGATATCACTGCGGCGGTAAAAGCTATGCAGGGAGATATTATGCAGGTTCCGCCTATGTATTCCGCTGTTAAAGTAAATGGACAGCGGCTTTATGACCTTGCAAGAAAGGGCATAGAAGTAGAGCGTAAGGCAAGACCTGTGACGATACATTCTATCTCCTTATCCGATTATGACGAAAACGAGCGCACGGGTGTACTGGATATACACTGCTCAAAAGGCACATATATCCGTACGATCATAAGCGACATAGGAGAAAAGCTCGGCTGCGGCGCAATAATGACTTCGCTTTGCCGAACAATGGCGGCAGGTTTTACGCTGAGCGACTGTCACGATATCGAAGCGCTACGGGGCTGTACTCCGGAGGAGATAAGAAGCCTTATCATTCCTACCGAGCGTGTTTTTCGGAGCTATGAAGAAATCACGCTTGACAGCAAGCAAAAGCGACTGTTTATGAACGGCGTCGTTCTTGACTGCAAAAGGATGGGGCTCGATGTATCGGCAGGCAGCCGTTTCAGACTAAAGAGCGCAGAGGGCGAATTTATCGGCGTAGCGCAGGTTGATGAAGAAAACGGACTTAGAAGCGTATATCTTAACATTTTAGAGTAATTGGTTTACTAAGCCTTACACGGAGGTCTTTGTTTGACAGATCTTACTAACAATATAATACCTGTTTGCAGGACAGCTGTGGCACTTGGCTTTTTTGACGGGTTGCATCTTGGGCATATGAAGGTGGTCGAGGAGTGCTTCAGGCACGAGGGACTGAGTCCTGCAATGTTCACATTCCACAGCGATACGGCTTTGCCTAAGCGTGAAAAGCCGGAAAACCTGCTTACAAACGATATGAAGCTCGAAAAGCTTGAGCAGGCAGGGATAGAGTATATTTATTCGCCGGATTTTGAGTCGGTTAAGCACTATACCGCACAGGATTTTATAGAAAAGGTTCTTGTGCGTATCATGAACGCTAAAGTCGTTGTATGCGGCTTTGACTTCAGACTCGGCGCAGGAGCAGGCTGTGACGCAAACGGCCTTAAAGAGCTGTGCAGGGGGTACGGCATAGAGGTAGTGATAATACCGCCGTTCGGCCTTGACGGATGTATAGTGCATTCAACGGCAATAAAGCAGCTTATAAAGTCGGGCGAGATAGCAAGGGCAAACAAGCTGCTTGGCTATGAATTTTCCATAGAAGGAAAGGTTATTGAGGGCAACCGCATAGGAACTACCATCGGCAGTCCTACAATAAACCAGATTTTCCCCGAAAATATAGTTATGCCCCGCTTCGGCGTGTACAAAAGCATAACCATGCTCGACGGCAAGCGTATGCCGTCGGTTACCAATATCGGCGTAAAGCCTACCGTAGATTATAAGGACAAACCGCTTGCGGAAACGCATATTATGGATTACAGCGGTGATTTGTACGGTAAGGTGCTGAGAGTATCACTTCGTGACTTTATCCGTCCCGAACGGCGTTTTAACAGCGTCAGCGAGCTGAAAGAACAGCTTGACCGTGATAAAGAAGCCGCAAAGCAATAATTACACCGTATTGTCACACAGGTTTCACCTTAACAAGTTAAAATACAACAGATATGTTGCGGGAAGGAAATCTCTTCCTGCTTTAAAACTTCATTTGAAGGAGCATAAAATGATCGAAGTAAAGAATCTGACTAAGCGTTACGGCTCAAAAACCGCAGTCAGCAATGTATCCTTTACCGCCGAAGAGAGCGAGATACTCGGATTTCTCGGTCCTAACGGCGCAGGAAAATCTACAACGATGAATATTCTTACCGGTTATCTTTCCTCGACAGAGGGTGAGGCTAAGATAAACGGCATAGATATTCTTGAAGAGCCTGTAAAGGCAAAACAGCTGATAGGATATCTTCCCGAACAGCCTCCGTTATACCTTGATATGACGGTAATGGAATATCTTAAGTTCGTATACGGGCTTAAGAAGTGCAAGCTTCCTATTAATTCCCATTTAAACGAGATATGCGAGCTTGTAAAGATAACCGATGTAAGAAACCGTGTAATAAAGAATCTGTCAAAGGGTTATAAACAACGTGTAGGTCTTGCGCAGGCGCTGGTAGGAAATCCTCCTGTGCTTATTCTTGACGAGCCTACCGTAGGACTCGATCCCAAGCAGATCATAGAGATAAGAGCGCTTATAAAGAAGCTCGGAAAGAATCATACCGTTATACTGTCAAGCCACATACTCCCCGAGATACAGGCGGTATGCGACAAGATAGTAATAATCAACAGAGGCAAGGTCGTTGCAAACGACAGCGCAGACAATCTTGCACGCAATATGTCTGCCGATCATAAGCTCGTTATCCGTGCGGAAGGCAAGCCTGCCGATGTCAAGAAGCTTCTTTCGTCAATACCCGGTATGGACGAGGTGTTTGTCAACAGGGAAAATGTTGAGGAGGGTGTAAGCGAATATTATCTTAACGCAAAGCCCGGAACAGACCTGCGCCGTGATGTATCGAAAAAACTTGCTTCGAGAAATTACGCTCTGCTTATGATGAAGTCAAGCGAGCTTACTCTTGAAGAAATATTCCTTAAGATCACGACCGGCGACATCTACGGAAATGTCGCAGACAGCGTAGACAAGCTCAATATGTCGAAGTGATCGGAAAGGCGGAATAAGAATGTTTTCAATATTTAAAAGAGAATTCAGAGCATATTTCACATCGCCTTTAGGATATGTATTCCTTGCGATATTCTATGCTTTTTCGGGCTTGTTCTTCTATATCTTTTCTTTGTCGATAGGCTCGACCGATATATCTGGCGTGTTCCTGATGATGTTCATAGTACTTATGGTATTTGTGCCTCTGCTTACAATGAGGCTGTTGTCCGAAGATAAAAAGCAGAAGACTGATCAGCTTATTCTGACAGCTCCCGTAAGTCTGCTGTCTATAGTAATGGGCAAGTTCCTTGCGGCATATGCTATATTCGTTATCGGAGTTGCCGTTATGCCTGTATATGGATTTGTAATGTCAACCTTTACTACAATATCATGGCTTCCCATCTGGGGAAACACGGTAGGACTTCTGCTTATCGGCGGAATATTTGTATCTGTAGGTCTGTTCGTTTCTTCACTTACGGAGAATCAGATGATAGCGGCTATAGGAAGCTTTTTCGTCAATCTTATGATACTGCTTATGAATACGCTGACAAGCGCACTTCCTTCGGGTATTTTCAAGGATGTGCTCGCAAGCGTATCGGTATATTCAAGATATTCGGAGATCACAAACGGAATTTTCAGCCTTTCAAGTCTGATATTCTTTATAAGCGTGATATTCATTTTCCTTTTCTTGACGGTCAGAGTGCTTGAAAAGCGCCGTTGGGCATAAGGGCGATTACTTAAAAGGAGAATATGCATGAGTAAAAATAAAGATACGGCTGAAAATATCAAAGATACAGCAGAAAAAAACAGCGATGCGGTAAAAGACGCTTCTGTTTCGGAAAAGAATAACACAGCGAAAAAACCGCACAAGAACCCTTTTAAAAACAAGAAGCTCAGATATGGCGGTCTTTCTATTCTGTTTACCGTTATTTTCATCGTGGCTGTAGTTCTTGTAAATATAGTAATAACACTTCTCGGTGAGAGGTTTATGCCTGTAGCGGATCTTACCGATTCCGGACTTTACAGCATTGAGCAGTCAACGATAGATTATCTCAGAGCTATAGACGATGAAGTTACAATTACCGTAACGAGCGAAGAAGCGGCTTTTACAGGCACTAACACCTACTACTATCAGACAAACGAGATATTAAAGAAGATTGCCGCTGAAAACCCGAAGATCACACTCGACTATGTCGATGTAGTGTCAAACCCCGGCTCTATCGCTGAGTATACCGAAACCATCACTTCGGACGAGATACTTGTAAAGAGCAAAACCACAAATCGTATAAAAGTGCTGACCTATGAGGACTTCCTCAGCATAACCTATAACGAACAGTACCTTAACTATTACGGCATAAAGCAGATCGAAAAAGTCGAGGCTAATGCTGAGCAGGCGGTCGTATCTGCCATTATGAATGTAACCGATGTAGATCCCGTAAAGGTTGCTGTGCTGACAGGCTACGGCGAAACACAGAATGCGGTACTGGAGAATGTTCTCAAAACAAACAGCTATGTTATCGAGTCGGTAAACATCACTCTTACAGATAAAATAAGCACCGATTATGACTTTGTATTTATGTTCGGACCCGATAAGGATTATTCCGTTGCCGATATAAACAAGCTCGACACATGGCTTGACAACGGCGGTAAATTCGGTAAGAATCTTATTTATGTCAGCAATCCCAAGCTCGGCGAATCGCCAAACCTTGACGGACTGCTTGACCAGTGGGGACTCAAGGTTGAAAAGGGCGTAACCTATCAGACCGATACAAACTACACCTACAGCGGCATGAACACCTATCAGGTTCTTACCGTACCCGACACCGATTTCAGTGAGTTTACAAACGATATGCCTGTTCACGGCTACAATATGAGCGCTGTAACAAGCAAGTGGGAAGATAAGAGCGGCAACGGAAATATCAGCATTCAGTCCATTCTGAACACATACAACGGAGCAGTTATAAAGCCTCAGGACAGCGGCGACAACTGGAAGCCCGAAGACGATGCAGAAAGAAAGCAGTATTCTGTAATTATGCAGGCAGTAAAGACAAGATTCGAGAACAACGAACCTGTTTCAAGCCGCATAGTAGCTTTAGGCGGTATGGAATTCCTCTCGGCGTCATTCTTACAGGCTTCACAGGTAAACAACTTACAGCTCATTATGAATATATTCAATGTAAGCTGTGATAAAGAAGCAGGCATAACGCTTACCCCCAAGTCATACGAAGTGACCACCTTTGATATAAATGACGCACAGAAGAACATACTTGCGATAGTATTCGTCATAGTTCTTCCTGTGGTACTGATTATAGGCGGTATAATTATCTGGGTAAGAAGACTGCATAGGTAAGCGAAAGGTTTCAGATGAAAAAAAACACTAAGATAATAATTGCGTCGGCGGCAGGAATCGCCGTACTCGGTGCGGCGGCGCTTGCGCTTGTTTTGACACAGCCTGCGACCGATGACACAAGCTCTGCGGTAACAAGTGAGTCGGATATAGTAATTTTTGATTATGACGCAGACGACATTTCAACGCTCACCGTAAAAAACGAAAGCGGCGAGTATACAATAAACCGTCTTGGCAAGGAAAAGTGGGGTATAGACTCTATCCCCGAGGCGCTTGCAAACGGCAGTTCCTATTCTTCCGCTATGGGCAAGGCGGGCGATCTGAGCGCTAAGCAGATTGTTGAAGAAAACGCTTCGGATATTTCAAAATACGGCTTTGATGATCCTACTGCTGAGTTCAGCATGACATTCAAGGACGATAAATACGAAGATGTAACCTGCTCTGTTGGAATCAAATTCGAGGGCGAAAACGCCTGGTATGTAAAAACCGACAAGAGCAATACGGTATATCTTGTATCGAACGGCGGCGTAAGCTTTGCAATGCAGGATGTGCTGGATTATGTAAACACATCTACGTTGGTAGCTTCATTCGACCCGGATAACGATGTCGTTAACAGAGTGCGTATCGAGCGTAAAGATCTTGAAAAGGATATGGTGTTCGACAAGCTGCCCGAAGAGACGGAGAAGGAGTTTGCTTCTACCTATGTTGCTTATGAGCTGTCAAGCCATAACGGCGTTCTTGCAGACGATGAGCTTGACCAGGATGCAATATACGGTCTGTACGGCATATCCGCATCGGATGTATTTGCGGTAACGCCTACAGACGAGCAGAAAAAGCAGACAGGCCTTGACGATCCTTATTGCAATGTTACTATGGTAAGCAATGAGGAGACCGTTACTAAGCTCAGCATAGGCTCTGCAGTATATACCGTTGACAAAAACGAAGAAACAGGCGAAGAGGTAAAGACTATCACCGGCTATTACGGTATGATATCGGGTGTTGATGCGATTTATATATTCTCTCCCGGCGTTCTCCCTTGGATGACGGTAACACCCGAAAGCGTTCTTTATAAGCTGTTTTTGACTCCTTATATCTATTATCTCGACGCTGTAAAGGTTTATGATTCTGACAGGAACGAGTATGAGATAAAGATAATCGGAGATGCGTCCGAATCTTCGTTCACCTATAACGGAACCGAAATTGATTCGGCAAGGTTCAAGACATTCTACCAGTATCTTCTCAGCGCATATGCCGAGCAGATATACAATGAAGCTCTGACCGAGGAGAACAAATTCATAGCAGGTTTCACTTATGATCATCGTGACGAAGGAAAAGAGTCCGATGTTGTGGAGTTCTATTCCAGCGACAGCGACAGAACCTGCATAATAACCGTAAACGGCGATGTGCGTTACAAAGTAAGACAGGTATACGCAACAAGACTTCTTGAAAATCTTGACGCACTTTTGAACGGCGGAGAGATAAAGACTGATTTCTGATGCCGCAAGGCTGATATAGAAGAATCGTGATGATAGGGGGCAGATCTTAAATCTGGCACAGGATCTGTCCGTCACGAACTGACCGTTGGTGCGACGGTGGAGGTTATATGACTCAACAGGAATTTTTCACATACAAGGGATTCCCTCTTGTAAGAAAGGACAACATAATCTATTTCGGAAATATGTCCGACAAGTATGTTGCCATGCTCACCGTATTATCCACGCATAAGGTCAAGGACCTTGATGTAGCCGACAAGACAAGGGTTCAGCTTATGTCTACCGATCCCAATGTTCCGGCTACCGAGATAATTGCCAAGACAAGCGAACGAGGAAGCTTATATGAAGCGCTCGATGTTGCAAGTATATGGCTGACTAAGAATAACTGATAAGTGATGATACCGCCGTTTTTACGGCGGTATCAGCATGTCGAAAAACCTATTCACAATCAAAAAAAGGTTTGGGCTATTCTATCTGATTGACTGCTAACTTCAAAGATTAACTTCTCGGATACGCTATCCGAGTTTATTAACTTAGTGTCTGTATCGCGGGAGACACCTAAAGGGGAAAGGGGGCTCGCTCCCCTCTCCCCTTTAGTTTTCTCCCTCGAGGCTCCCTCTTCCTAATCCTCTCTCCGAGCGAGTGCCACTTAGCGATAGCGTTTACTATAGTCACCTTTTGCGTTTGCTATCACAGTTTTAACCCTCGACATATTGCTTTCTGCTTACGCAGAAAGTAGGTTGGGATAGTGCCTCAAGCTATAGGTTAGCTTAAAGTCGTGTTCCGTAGTTGGTGATAGCATTATCGAAAAAGTACTACAAAACGCAAAAGTTGGTAGCGATTAGCGGTTAGTGTTCTAAAGCTTGCTTTATTTTTCAATAATTGACTTTTTCGACAAGCTGACCGCCGTTTTTACGGCGGTATTTTTGTGCGTAAAACGGTGTTGAATATGAAATCCTCGTGAAAGATAGCACGGTTTTCTCTTCCGACTTGCAAAACACAGCGCTTTGTGTTATAATTAATCTGCATATCTGTATGCAGATACGAGAGGTAGAATGATGGAAGCAACTTCAAAAGAAGAGATAATATACGGAAAGAATGCCGTAACGGAGGCTCTTAAAGCCGAGAGACCGATAGATACGGTATACCTGCTGAAAAATGCACAGGGTATGAATCAGATAGTCGCTCTTGCAAAAAAGCAGGGAATAGTAATAAAAGATGTCAGCGAGGACAAGCTGAAGGCTTTGTGCGGTGAAAAGCACGGCGGAACAGCGGCTGTGATGTCGGCGGTTACTTATTGTACAATCGATGATATATTGGAAAATGCCGAAAAAAAGGGAAAGCCGCCGTTTATTATAATATGTGATGAGATACAGGATCCCCACAATCTCGGCGCAATAATTCGTACCGCAGAGGCGTCCGGAGCAGACGGCGTAATTATACCTAAGAGAAGAAGCGCTGCGGTAAACAGTACCGTGTTCAAGACTTCCGCAGGGGCGGCGGCATGGGTGAAAATAGCTCGTGTATCAAACCTTGTTGATACGATAAAGACGCTGAAAAAACACGGAGTATGGGTATACGGCGCAGAGGCTGACGGAACGCCGATCGATAAAGCCGATTTGTCCGGCGCAGTAGCGCTTGTTATCGGAAGCGAGGGCTTCGGTTTAGGAAAGCTTGTGCGTGAAAACTGCGATGTAGTGCTGTCTTTACCGATGTTCGGAAAAGTTAATTCACTTAATGCGTCGGTATGCGCAGGCATACTGATGTATGAAGCGGTAAAGTACAGAAAGTAATGGCGAACAAAAGCGACAAATAAAAACGAAAGGATGCTTGATATATGGCTGATTATTCGATAGATGATATTTTAGCGGAGCTTGACGCTAAGAAAAGCGGAAATAAAAGCTCGTATGCCGATACCGAAAGCGAAACAGAGAAGAGCAGTTCTTACGATATATCCGCTACTTCTATAATCGAGGGGCTTGGCAGTAACGAAATTACAGAAGATGACGATACAGCCGGAGCTTCTGCCGAGGAAAGCTACGAGCCTGCCGGAACCATTAACTACACCGAATCGGCTTCTTCATCCGAAGATATAAGAGAGCTGACGGGAGAATTTACACCCGTGGACAGAGTGCTCAAAGAGCGTGACAACTTTGAGATATCCGATGAAAGCACCGAGATCGATATTCTTAAGCGTAAGGCGGATAACGAGGCGGCAATAAAGGCGGAGAAGCCTGCCGAACCCGAAGAAAAGCCTGCCGAGCTTGTATATGAGGTACGCAAGGAGATAGTCAGCGACGAAGAAAAACGCAGAATGATGCTCAAGACCGAGAGGGAAAACACAAACCCCGACGATATGCTTGCGCTTGTAAATCCGCTTGAGGTAAAAGAAAAGGTAATAGAGCAGGTCAAGGAAAAAGAACTCGTATCGGTAGCCGAGCTAAGCGGAATGTATGCAGGAAACACGCAGGGCATAGCAGGGGACGACCTTAAGAATATTGCCCCCAAGGAGTCGTCTGTCGGCACAAAGCTTGGCGATACGGCGGATGTTTCCGACGATGAAAACAAAGACGACGATGACGCTCCTGTCAAAGAGTATCACAGCAAAAAAACAACCGACGGACTTATAGAAAAGCTGAACCGCAACCTTGCTCAGCAGAGAAACGAAAATGTCAGAGCTCATCGCACTATAACGCTTAACGCTCTGAAGGGCGATAAGCCTGCGCTTCAGCATCCCCTGAATATAGATTATCAGAAACAGATAATCGAGGCGACCGGCTCGATTACTTCGGAAAATCCTGTTATAGAAGAAGAAAAGCAGGCAGAGCTTGCGGCGGCGAAAAAGCGAAAAATCAAGGATTTTGTACTTGAAGATGAGGATGAAATAGAGGAAGAACAGCAGGAAGAGAAAGAAGAATTTGATGATTATGACAGCACGGGGCAGATATGGGCTGACCTGTGTGCAAGCCATAAAGGGCTTAAAATCAGATTCGGAATGCTGTCGGTTATTACGCTGTTCAGCGTGCTGATAAGCGCTTTCAATGATTTTCAGTTGTTTGACGCTCTGAAAATCGGCAGTGAGTTCAACTTCGTCAGGTTAAACGGCGATGTTAATTCGATGATGTTTATCACACTTGTGCTGGGAGTACTTGGTTTTGTTGTATGCTCCACCGCTATAAGCAACGGTATTATCAAACTGCTTAAAGGAAAGGCGGATTGTGACTCGGTATGTGCTGTGACCTCTGCGCTTGCACTTATAGGCGGAGTAGTATCCCTTGTTGATGTTCAGTCGGTAACTGTCCGTCATTCGTACATATATATTTCAACGGCGCTTGTCGGACTTATGTTCAATACCATAGGCAAGATGTACATGATATCCCGTGCGAAGCGGAATTTCAAGTTTGTATCGGGCGACAGTCAGAAATACTACGCCGAGCTGATAGACGGAGAGGAGAGGGTGTCCGCGCTCACAAGAGCTGTCAGCGACAGGCTTCCCGTTATAGCTGCTATGCGTAAGACAGAATTTTTGACAGATTTTTTACGCTCAAGCTATTGTGACGATGCAGCTGACAAGATATCTTTAAAGCTTGTGATTGCAGGTGCCGTAGCCGCTGTGACTGCAGGAGTGCTGGCGTATATAAATCCTTTCGGAAGCGAATTTCCCACATCCGGAGCAGAGAATCCGATATGCTGGGCAATTACTGCCGCAGTAGCCGCTTTCTCGGTTGTAGCGCCGTTCTCGCTTTTACTTATTGTGAACAGGCCTCTTGCCAGAGCTTCGAAAAAGCTTAACGAATGCAACGCAGTATTGCTGGGATATGAAGCCGCAGTAGAGTTTGCGGATGTCAACACGGTAATGGTAGACGCAAAGTCACTTTTCCCCGCAGGAAGCGTTCAGGTAGTAAAACTTAAGCGTTGGCAGAAGAAAAACTCGGTAGTGAAAACCAGCGTTGATGAAGTAATACTTCTGGCGGCAAGCCTTGCTATTCATACCGACGGTATCCTGTCTTATCCTTTCTATGATATGACTCTGGGCAACAAGGAGCTTTTACAGAAGGTAGACAACTGCATTTATGAGGATAACTGCGGTGTTACGGGCTGGATAGGCACAAAGAGAGTTATGCTTGGCGGCAGAGCGCTTATGCAGATGCACAACATAGATCTTCCTAACAAGAAAAACGAGCAGAAATACTGCCCCGAGGGTTATGAACCTGTTTATCTTGCGGTAAGCGGAGAGGTGGTAGCTATGTTCGTTATCGGCATGACGCCTAATTCCGAGATAAAATCAACTCTTAAAGCTCTGCAGGCAAAGGGTATTACGGTGCTTGTTCACACTACAGACTCGCTTGTTACTGTAGAGAATATTGCCGATTTGTATGAGCTTGACGCTTCTCTGATAAAGATTCTTCCTCACGAGGCTCACGAGGAGTTCGGTGAATGTACAAAGTATACTTCAAGAGGAAGCGGTGCGCTTTCCTGCAGCGGAACATTCACATCATTTGCAAGAGGCATAATGGCGGCAAAGAAGCTTGTGCGTGATTTTGCAATATCGCATTCTGTTATGTTGGGTACTTGCGCACTCGGTCTTTTGCTTGTACTTGTAATGGTACTGTTAAGACAAATGAATCTGCTTACGCCGAGCGTAATCACGCTGTACAACACAGCTTCTGCGCTTGCTATGATGGCAG
>CAMEKR010000026.1 GCA_945921515.1 uncultured Clostridia bacterium
ATCTATGCGAATGTTTTTAGCGATACTTGCCTGCAAAGTATCAAAGTTTTTTCTCGGACTTATCGGCAGAGGGAGCAGTCTGCCGGGAGATATTGCACTTAAGCTGTGTCCGGATGTTTTATCAAGAGTTAAAATGCCCGAGCTTGTAATAGCTGTAACAGGCAGTAACGGCAAAACATCTACAGTAGAGATGATGGCGCAGGTTCTCGGCAAATCGGGAAAAAAAGTTATATGGAATAAAGAAGGCTCAAATCAGATTGCGGGCGTTACCGCTATAGTATTGTCAAAATGTTCATTCGGAGGAAAGGTAAAAGGCGATGTTCTTCTGCTTGAATCGGACGAACGCTATGCAAAATACTCATTCAAATACTTTGCGCCCGACTATTATGTCATTACCAACCTCTATCGTGACCAGCTGACAAGAAACGGACATCCCGAATGGGTATATGAATCGGTCAAAGAGAGTATAAGACCAGAAACAACGCTGATTCTGAACGCCGACGATCCTCTTGTATCAAGATTCGGCAAAGACAGAAAAAATGTCATATGGTTCGGTATGGACAAGCAGGATTTCAGCTCTGACAGCTTTACCGGCGTATACAACGACGGCGCTTTCTGCCCTGAGTGCAAGCACCGTATGAAATATGACTATTATCACTATGCCCATATCGGAAGCTACCACTGTAACAACTGCGGTCACAAAAAGCACGAAACAAAGTACACCGTTACCAATGTAGACTTTGACAGCAATACAGTAACGATAAACAATGACAATAAGATAAAGCTGGTGTTCAAGAGCATTTACAATGTCTACAACATACTCGCCTGCTTTGCCGCTTGCTCGGCGGCAGGGGCTGACAGCGACCTGATATGCCGTGAGCTGTCCGATTATTTCCTCAAAAACGGCAGAATACTGCAGTTCAAGCTTGGTGTAAACAGCGGTACATTCCTTATCGCTAAGCACGAGAACTCCGTAGCAAACGACCGTGTCTATGACTATATAATCAGCAAAAACAGTCCTTGCTCGGTAATCATAATAATAGATTCCATCAGCCGCCGTTATTCAACGGGGGAGACAAGCTGGCTGTGGGATATAGACTACGACATGCTGAAAGCCGATTGCATAGAGCACCTTTATCTGCTTGGCAGACACGCAAAGGACCTTGAAACAAGGCTGTCATATACCGATATAGATATGGGTAAAATTACGGTAAACGAAAACATAACCGAGGCGCTTCACGAAATTGCAAAAAAGCCGCTCGGCAAGCTGTACACGGTTACCTGCTTTTCGGATAAGGGCAAGTTCCTGCCCGAAGTTGAAATAATGCCTGTGGAGGAAGACATATGAGAATAGTACATTTATTTGCAGATCTTTGCAACCTCTACGGTGACTACGGAAATGTCTGTGCTCTGAAAAGAGCACTCGAAAACAAAGGCGAAGCAGTTGAAGTCATATATCAGACTGTTGACGATACGATAGGCCTTGCGGAGGCGGACTTTGTCTATATTGGCTCGGCTACTGAAAGAAATCAGAAGGTAGCAATGGAATATCTGCTCCCCTACCGTGACAACATAAAGGCGGCTTTAGACAAAGGTACGGTAATACTCGCTACCGGCAATTCATTTGAGATATTCGGAAAGAGCGTGACCGACTGCGAGGGAACAAGGCACGACGGTCTTGATTTATTCGGATATGAGACAGTCGAAGGTAAAGAAAGGATCGTAACCGACAGCCTTTGCACTACCACTCTCTGCGACGGAGATATAATAGGCTTTATTAATAAAGCAAGCTATACAAGCGGTGCAGATTCACCTATGTTCAGCGTAAAACAAGGAAGCGGAAACGATAAAGACGACTTAAACGAGGGCGTAAATTACGGCAGTTTTTACGGAACGCATCTTATAGGTCCGTTGCTGATAAGAAATCCAAAGCTGTGCGAAGCGTTTGCGGATATGCTGATAAAGCAGAAATAATATAATATGGCAAAAAATTAGGGCTGTCAGAATTTAACTGACAGCCCTCTGTTTATATTATTTTATCTGCGGCTCTTCTTAAGCATTGAAGCACCTATTGCTACTGTTGATATACCCGATATCAGATAACCTAAAAGCAAATCTCTCACAAAGCATCCGGTCAGAGAATCAAGTCCTTCTTTTCCGGCAAGAAGATCAACTTGCTTCATTATATCAAACCAACCGAAAAGCACGCTGAAAAATCCGTCATATCCTAAGTACGACATTGCAAATGCACATTCGGGATCAGCACTGAACTCCCATGCATAAATTATCATATTGGCGAACAGAACCATTAACAGCACAATGACTATTCCTGTTATCATACCGATAATATCGAATTTCTTGCTGAAAAGATAATATCCGAACAACGTTGTAAACGACATAGCGACGCCGCCTATATATGAGATATATCCGAGTTTTCCTATTACTACCCATACAGCACATCCGATAAGTGAGAAAAGAACTGCACCAAGTATGCCGAGAATGGGATTTCCCTCAGGCTCTATTGCCGTCGGTCTTCCTGCTATAAAACGGGCGTCGTTATTATTGCTGTAGGCCTGCTGACCAAATCCGCTGTTCATAGGCTGCTGAACATAACCGCCGTTGTTCATAGGCTGATTGTTATACGAAGGCTGTGAAAAGCCTCCGTCTATAGGCGGTAAATACTTGTTATTCGGCGGCTGTAATTGTGCAAGCGACTCTGCGGTAGAATAACCGGTGCTTGACGGCGCCGTCTTAGGATCTATAGAATCCATAGCGGTATTAGACTGTAACGCTTGCATAGGTACCTGATTATCAACGGGGATTCCGTAAATACCCATTTCTGCAGGCTGCTGACCGAACTGCTGAGGCTGAGGTACAGGCTGCTGTTCGTATCCGCTGTTCATGGGAGGAATATTAGTATTACTCTGCGGCTGTACGGGAGAAACGGGTTGCTGAGTGCCTACGGGGATTCCGTAAATGCCCATATCAGAAGGCTGTTGTACAGGCTGTACAGGTGGTATAGGCTGCTGAACTGCCTGCAAAGACGGCTGAACTGCATTCTCTGCGACAGAAGATTCGCTTGCACGATCCAAGTCGGAAGTCTGCATACACATTTTGCAATACTGCCTGATATTTCCGTCTCCGCCGTTTCCGAAGGAAAGTCCTATCGAAGAACCGCACTTAGCGCATGAATTGCTGTAGTAATTTGATGAATAATACTTTACAAGTTCGGTAATGAACCGCTTGATATCCGTAACTGCCTGTTTCTCGTCGTCATTAACAAATAATACCGCCGATATATTTAAACCGGTAACACGGTATGCTTTTATAAAACTGTTCTCGGGCAAAGCCATTATCTGCTTGAAATAACTCTCAGCGTCAAGTGATGTAAGTGCGCTTGACTTAGCCCATGAATTAAACACGATACATCTTTTCTCGTTCATTGCTTTGAGTGTAAAACCGTATCCGACATATGTACCGCAGGCAAAATCCTCTGATTTCATATTCAGAGCTAATTCAGGTCTCAGCAAGGATAAAACATTGTTGACCATAAAAGTATATTTCCTCCAAAACTGATTTCTATTTTTTAGTGCAATTTGTATAATAATTTTACTACATTAAAGTAAAAATGTCAAGATTCAGAACAATCTTACAAAAATTTTACAAAAAGAACGAGCTCTTGACAAGATATCGGTTTTATGCTAAAATAAAGCCATATTGAAAGGCTATGACAAGAAACAGTAGATAAAAACAAGTCACAGAGAAGGGACGGTAGGTGCGAGTCCCCGACAAGCTTTTATCGAACCCGTCTTTGAGCTGCGTGCGAAGAGCAATGCCGGTCTCTCCCGTTACAGAGGACACAAGTGCGGTTATACCGAATTTAGGTGGTACCACGGAACAACGTTTCGCCCTAAGCAAAATGCTTCGGGCTTTTTCTATGCCCGAAATTCAGGAGGAAAAATAAAATGAAACTGGAAAAACTGGTAGGCGACCGTTTTAAAGAAAGGCCTTCCGACTGTCAGATAGACAGCCACGCAATTATGGTGAGAGGCGGCTATATCAAGTATATGGCAAACGGCATATTCTCATCCTACATGCCTACAAAAAGAATAACGAAAAAAATCGAGCAGATCATCAGAGAAGAGATGGACAAGATTGACGGTCAGGAAGTGCAGTTCCCCGTTGTAATGCCTGCTTCTTTATGGGATGAATCCGGCAGATATTCAAGCATAGGCAGCGAGCTACTCCGCTTTACCGACAGAAACAGAATGCCTATGGTGCTCGGTATGACGCATGAAGAAGCCGCAGTACACCTTGTGCGTGAATACGGCAAAAGCTACACCAAGTACCCTTTCATGATATATCAGATTCAGACTAAGTTCCGTGATGAAGCCCGTCCCAGAGGCGGTCTTATCAGAGTGCGTGAATTTACGATGAAGGACGCCTACTCGTTCCACACCTCGCAGGAAGATCTTGAGGAGTATTACGACAAGTGCCACAAGGCTTATGAGAACATATTCAGGCGTGCAGGCGTTCCCGAAGTAATATCCGTTAAATCCGATTCGGGAATGATGGGTGGAAGCGTATCGCACGAATTTATGCTCCTCACCCCGGTAGGAGAAGATACGATAGCAAGCTGTAAAGAATGCGGATTCAACGCAAATATGGAAGCCGCAGACAGCATAATAGAAAACACAAGAGATGAAGTATCGGCACCTATGGAGCTTGTACACACGCCCAATATCCATACTATAGAGGAAATTTGCGATTTCCTCAAGACTCCTAAGGAAAAAAGCTGTAAGGCAGTCGTATATCAGAGAAACGCAGATGACAGCTACATTGTCGTATTCACAAGAGGCGACATAGATGTCAACGAAACAAAGCTTCGCAACTTCTTAGGCTGTGAGATTCATCCTGCGGTAATTACCGAAGAATGCGGACTTAACGCAGGATATATCGGTCCTGTAGGTCTTCCCGAGAATATTACCGTTCTGTTCGACACATCGCTTCAGAACACCAACAACCTCTCCTGCGGTGCAAATAAGGAAGAATATCACTACACAGGTCTTGATATTGAGCGTGATTGCGGAAATGTCGAATACCATGACTTTGCTAAGATACTTGACGGCGGAATATGCCCTAACTGCCACAAGCACTCTATATCCATTTCAAGAGGTATCGAAGTCGGAAACATATTCCAGCTCGGTACAAAATATACAAAAACAATGGGTATGACCTATCTTGATAGCAACGGAGAAGAAAAGACTCCTATAATGGGCTGCTACGGTATCGGAGTCGGAAGACTTGCCGCTTCGGTATGTGAAGCGCACCACGATGACTACGGTCCCATCTGGCCTATGCCTATCGCTCCCTGGCAGGTACACATCTGTGCAGTCCGCTCTGATGACGCCGATGTAAAGGCTTGCGCAGATAAGCTGTATGATACTCTGCAAAATGCAGGTGCGGAAGTAATGTACGATGACAGACAAGTAAGCGCAGGCGTTATGTTCTCTGATGCAGACCTGCTCGGTATTCCTCTGAGAGTTGTAGTAAGCCCGAGAAACCTTAAGGAAAACTGCTGTGAGATAACAGCAAGAGACAAGAGCTTCTCGTATAAAGTACCCGTTGAAGAAACTGCCGACAAGGTTATAGCACTGATACATGAACTGATGGCAAAGTACAACGACTGATAAAACTAATATAACAAAATGAGCCTGAGAAATTTTTTCTCGGGCTCTGCTATTACAAAAAATCCGCTTCCGTAAAATCGGAAGCGGACAGCTTGTCGAAAATGTATTTTTCGACAAGCTGTCAGACTGCGAGAAACACACGCAGACGAGGAAAAAGCCTCCGTCGGCGTACAAAAGTACGGTAGGTGACTCTTGACAAAGTAAGCAAAAATGCTTTTGTGGAGCCGTTTTCGGCTCCACAAAACTATGTTGCAAATTATCCAAAAAAATTAACACATACACATAAGTAAGTCTTGCATTTTTGCGGTGCGTGGGTTTATCGACAGTCTGCCGCTTCCGTAAAATCGGAAGCGAATATATTTATTTACTGCTCGTCTGCTTCTTCGGGATTAAACGCATAATCCTCCGGCTCTTCATCTGTAGATACGAGCTTATGAAGACATTTTACGCAATAGGTATCGCTGAACTTATTCTTTGTTCCGCATACAGGGCAGGTGACGATTTTCTTCATCTTCTCGATTTTTGCGTTTAACTGCGCCATCTTTCTATATAACTGGTCGATCTCCAGTACAGCCTGTGCTATTCTGTCAGCGTCAGATCTGTCATTTTTGACCATACCGTACATCATTCTTCCGAGTTCGGCGTATTTAGTCTTTATAAGATTATCGAGCTGAATGCATCTGAACTTGAGCTTAGATATGCTTATCACTTCATCCGCTTTTCTTATACCCATATCCGTGAGCTGTTTTGCCTTGTCGGATATAAAATCCAGTTCATCTTTAAAATCCATTGCTGTTTTCCCCTTTCGGAATACTTTTCTATATTGTAGCATAATAATAGAGTTTATGCAAGCGCAAAATTATTCCCGAAGAAATTTTCTATTTCGGCTTTGCGCTGATTCATAAGTTCAAATCGTGATATATACTCGTGAGGATGCTTATAATTTATTACTCTCGATACATTCTTACCGTCATACAGCTTTGATGAAGCGCCACAGCCTGCCGCCAGTATTGTCTGAATATCTTCCATAATGCAGATGTTATAAAGGCTCTCGGTGCCTTCTTTGCAGTATCCGATATTTTCAAGGTTATCGGCAATGTTTTTCTGCCTGTATAGATAATACGGCAGATAGCCTTTTTCGCTGAGCATATCGTATGCGGCGGCTGTCATATCCGACGCACCCATACCTATATCATCGCCAAACTGTCTGAACAGCGCCGACGAGCGTTTTAGGCTCAGAGTGTGTACTGTGATATTTTCAGGCTCAAGACCGCAAAGCCTTTCGAGTGAAGTTTCAAAACTCTGCTGAGTTTCGGTGGGAAGCCCTGCTATAATATCAGAATTGATACAATCAAAACCGACTTTTCTCGCAATAGTAAATGTCTCATACACCTGCTTTACGGTATGCCGTCTTCCGACAGCCGACAAAACGCTGTCGTTCATCGACTGCGGATTAATCGATATACGGTGTACTCCGCCGTTTTTAAGTGCTGTCAGCTTGTCCTGCGTAATGGTATCAGGTCTGCCTGCCTCTGCGGTAAATTCTCTGAGCGTGTCTATCGGGAATCTGCCTATCATATCAACAAGCCTTGACAGCTGAACAGCGGACAGTATCGTCGGCGTACCGCCGCCGATATACACGCTGTCAACAGTCAGTCCGTATCTGCGGGCTATATCCGCATATATCCCAAGTTCTTTCAAAAGATACTCGAAGTATTCATCGACAATGCCGGTTAAGTTCTCTCCCGACGCAGATATAAATGAACAGTAACTGCATCTTGACGGGCAGAAAGGAACAGATATATATAGGCTTATTTTCTTTAAATCAAGCGTGCTTAGTACAGGCTTCTGCAAGCGTATCACATCTTTTGCAAGCTGTAATTTCTTGCCGCTTACAAGCAACACTTCTTTTATATACTTCTCCGCCTTTTCTTCGGGGCGGATTTTTTCATATATGCTGCGGATATACTTTATCGGGCGCACTCCTGTGAGTATGCCCCAAGGCAAATCAGGATACCCGAGCCGCTTCATACATCTGCAAAGCATAGAACACAGCGTGTTCTCACGCTGTGTTTCATCCGAAACAAATGCCTCTTCAAGAGCTATTCTGCCGTCTTCCGACACTTTTACCGACAGCGAGCCGTTTTCAGCCGAAAAAGCCGCATAATTATCTTTTTCGGGCGATTTATCAGTAATTATATTCAGCTTATGCGGCAGCGAAAAATTCCGTATCAGCCGTTCAAGCTCATAGGCATATTCCGACGCTTCTTTATTGAAATATAACGAATCTATCATTTTATCCAAAGAAGCTCATCGGGTCTACGGAGAGATAAGGGTTGAATTTTTTCTCCTGATACAAGGTAGTTGAACTGCCGTGACCGGGATAAATAATATAGTCCTCTCTCAGTGCTGCAATTCTTGCAAGGCTTTTTTTCTGTGCGGTATAATCGCCGGAATAAAAATCCGTGCGTCCTACCGAGCCCTCAAATATCGTATCCCCTGCAAATATGCAGTTTTCCGCAAAAAACATTACGCTTCCTGCCGTGTGTCCGGGTGTATTTATTACGGAAAATTCTATCTCATCAAGCCTGATTATATCGCCCTCTGACAGAAGCTTATCCGCAGTATATGGCTTATACTCAAAACCGGGGCAAAGATAAGCTACATTTTTTATCGTATCATCGGTCATACATTCGTCTTTTTCGTGGAGATATACCTTTGCGCCGGTTTCTTCCTTGAGCTGTGCAACGGCTCCCGTATGGTCAAAATGTCCGTGAGTCAGAAGTATCATTTTAAGCTCGGCATTTTCTGTTTTAAGCACATCAAGTACCTTCTGTGCCTCGTCCGCAGGATCAATTACCGCCGCATTGCCTGCCGCACTGATCACAATATAGCAGTTAGTGTCAAGCTCTCCTAAAGTGAGCGTTCTTATCTCCATTACAGTTTACCTGTCCTTTCAGCCGATATGACTCCCGGCACCTTCTGAAGCCTTAATATCATGCTCTTGAGCTGGTCGATGCCGCTGACTTCTATAGTAATAACTATATTAGCGTTTCCGTTCTTGAGATAATGAGCGTTTATCTCATGTATCGGCAGATGGTTGCTTGCAATAGCTGTGGTAACATCGGCAATAAGTGCGGTTCTGTCTTCGGCGATAATATCGATCGTTGCTCTGAATGCACTGCTTGAATTTACTGCCCAGTGAGCCTTTACCCATCTGTCCTTGTTCTCTCCCTGCATACCGAGCCTAACATTCTGACAGTCCGCCTTATGAATAGAAACACCGTAGCCACGGGTTATAAAGCCCATTATATCGTCACCCGGAAGAGGATTACAGCACTGTGCATACTTCACCGCACAATCGTCAATTCCGTCAAGCACGACTCCGTTCTTCTGCGCTCTCTTGTTGTTATCCGATATAGTCTTTTCGATGTCTATAGTCTGAGCCTGAGCTGCATTAAGACGCTGTTGTTTTACCTGTTCTTCTTTCAGTCTAGTGATAATCTTGGTAAGCTGTACACCGCCGTAGCCTATTGCGGCGTAAAGATCATCTACAGAGGACAAACGCTGGCGATGAGCCGCGTCAAGCAAAATTTCGTCGTCAATAATTATATTGTTTCTGCGGACTTCTTTTTCAAATGCCGCCTTGCCGCACTCTATATTCTCTTCTCTGCGTTCACGCTTGAACCACGCCCTGATTTTTGCTTTGGCTTCATTGGTCTTTGCGATTTCGCTCCAGTTTCGGTTTGGCCCGTAGTTGTCGCTTCCGCTTGTCAAAATCTCTACGATATCACCTGTGTGCAGGGTGTGGTCAAAGGTTACCATCCTGCCTCCGACCTTTGCACCGGTCATCTTATTTCCGACCTGCGTATGAATAGCATAGGCAAAATCAATAACATTTGAACCGGCAGGAAGCGTTATTACATCGCCCTTTGGCGTGAATATATATACATCATCGGGTGCAAGGTCAACCTTTATCGCCTCTGATATCTGTTCAACATCGTCAGCCTCCTGCTGTTGTTCAAGAAGCTGTCTTATCCAGTCAAAGCGCTTTTCGCCTGCTACGCTTCCCTGTATTCCTACCTTATACTTCCAGTGAGCCGCAACGCCGTACTGCGCCGTATTGTGCATTTCCTGCGTTCTTATCTGTACTTCAAAGGGTATGCCTTCCCGTCCTATCACCGTTGTATGAAGCGACTGATAGCGGTTAGGCTTGGGCATAGCTATATAGTCCTTGAATCTGTACGGTATAGGTCTGAACATATCGTGGATAACTCCGAGTACATTATAGCACTCTACCACCGTCTGGAGAATTATTCTCACGGCATATATATCATATATCTCGGAAAAATCCTTACCCTTGACATAAACCTTCTTGTAGATGCTGTATATACTCTTGACTCTGCCCTCTATAATCGGGGGCGGCTGGATGTCGGATATACGCTCCTGTATCATTCCCTTTATCTTGTCGATGAATGTGTTGCGCTCATCCTTATGAACATCAAGAAGCGACTCTATTTCCTTAAATCCGTATGGATCGAGATAACGCAGAGCGAGGTCTTCCATCTCTTCCTTTACATCGCTGATACCGAGTCTGTGTGCGATAGGCGCATAGAAGTTCATAGTCTCCAGCGAAGTCTTGCGCTGTTTTTCGGGAGGTCTGCTCGCAAGCGTTCTCATATTGTGAAGTCTGTCAGCAAGCTTTATTATTATTACCCTTATGTCCTTTGACATAGCTATAAGAATCTTGCGTATATTCTCTGCCTGCTGTTCCTCACGGGTGTTAAGCGGTACTTGTCCTATCTTTGTTACTCCGTCAACAAGCTGTGCGACGTCTTCGCCGAACTTCTTCTGAATTACATCAAGACCGGTATCCGTATCCTCAACAACATCATGTAAAAGCGCAGCGCAGATCGTATCTGTATCCATGCAGAACTGCTCGACAAGGATAAAAGCAACCGCTACCGGATGAGAGATATACGGCTCGCCCGAAGAACGATAAACGCCTTCGTGCGCTTTTTCGGCAAGCTTATATGCCGCCTCGATTTTCTCAAGGTCGTAGCTCTTGCCGACTTCCTTTATCTTATCAATAAGCATATCTATTGTATATGTCATGCTTACCGCCTCCGTTTACTCCTTAATTTTGTTATATACTGCAGGATTTTACTATTCTTTTGACAACCGATGAGTTATCGAGCTCTATCCTTCTGCCACCCTGCAAAAACTCCATAGTGCCGTTTATCCTGTCAAGCTTCAAATGTCCGAACTCCGCAAAAATGTGCAGGCAAAGCATAAACAGGCAATAATTAACTCCGTGTGCCATAGCCAATTGAGCCGCAGAATCTACAGATGTCATCTTCCTTGCAAGGTCAAACGGCAGTTTCATATTCTCTTTATCGGGCATTATCCTTTTCAGCAGTCTGCTGTCGGTTTTTTCGCCTCTGAGTATCTTTTCGTAGATATTTCTTGCCGCAAAATACTTATCCTCGTTGAAGTCGCTTTTGCGTATATCCTTTACCTTTATGCTGACACTTTTCTTGTCATTAAATTCATTCACATCGGCATTTGCCAGTACATCCACCTTATCTCCTGTGCAATAGCAGAACATATCGTAGGGGATGCCAAAGCAAAGAAATCTGAACTGCGAGTCCTTGTACTGAGCCGAAAACGATGTGTATTTTCCGTCTTTAAGAGGTTTTTTTGATATTATCGTGCATTCTTTCATCAAAAACAGAGGCGCAGAATTTTCTTCCCCGAATGGCTGAAGATGCCTTAGATTCTCTACCGATGATATCTCAAGGTCCGAGATATCCGGCTCAATGTCCGCTTCTTCGGTCATTACAGGCATTGAAGGGAACTTTTCATCGGCATAAGCTCTTATCTGCTCACAGAAAAGCGGAACTTTATCCTTCGGGAGCGAAAAGCCTGCCGCCTTTGTATGACCGCCGAATCTTGTCAGATGCTCACTGCAGGCAGAAATTGCCGTATACAGCGAAAAGCCTTCGATGCTTCTTGCCGAGCCTCTCGCCTCATCGCCTTCTATGCCTATTACGATACAGGGCTTCTCATACAGCTCAAGCAGACGGGCGCTGACTATTCCTATAATGCCGTGATTCCATCCTTCTCCGCAAACGATAAGTACCCGTGAGTTGAACGCCTTAGGGTTATCCGATAGCTGCTGCTTTGCCGATTCGAGTATTTCGCTTTCTATCTTCTTTCTCATTTCGTTAAGTTCACAAAGCTCCTGCGCCCTTAACTGAGCTGTCTTGCTGTTTTGTGCAAGGAAAAGCTCTGCCGCCGCTTCGGGACTTTTATATCTTCCTGCGGCGTTTATTCTCGGACATATGCCAAACGCTACTCCCGTTGAAGTAATTGATTCCTCGTTAAGACCTGCCGCACGGATAAGTTCAATAAGCCCCATATTCTCGCTGTACGGTATCTCGGATAATCCACGCTTTACAATTATACGGTTTTCTCCCGTAAGCGGCACAACATCGCCTATGGTACCTATAGACGCAATATCCGAATATTGCTCAAGAACTCCGTCAGCGTCACCTTCAAGCGCCATTATCAGCTTTAGCACCACACCGCATCCTGCGTAATCCTTATACGGCGATGCGTCATCGCTCCTGTGAGGATTTACTATTGCCTCTGCTCTCGGAAGAACATCGGGAAGCTGATGATGATCGGTTATGACAAGCTTCATACCGAGCTCATATATAAGCTCGGCCTCATTTACCGCCGATACGCCGTTATCTACCGTGATAATAAGACCTGTTCCTTCTTCGCTTATCTTTCGGATGGCACTCTCGTTAAGTCCGTAGCCTTCTTCTCTTGTAGGTATGTAATAGTTGACATCCGCACCCAGAGCTTCAAGATGAGAATACAGCATTACAGTAGCAGTAACGCCGTCGCAGTCATAATCTCCGTATACGGTTATCTTTGTATCGCTGTTTACAGCGTCTTCGACAGCCTGAACCGCCTTATCCATATCCTTTATCAGAAACGGATCGGATAATTCGCTTCCGTTAAAGAATTCCTGCGCTTGCTCAGCAGAGTATATCCCTCTTCCTGCAAGCAATCTGCATAGAAGCAAAGGAAGACCGGTTTCGGTCTTCAGCTTCATTGCAAGCGAATTATCGGTATTTCTTACAAGCCACTTTTTCATACGGTTTATATCCTCTTGATAAGGTCTTTAAGCTCATCGGACGAGAATACATATTTCTTGTCGCAAAAATGACAGCAAACCTCTGTCTGCGGATCTTCTTCGGCAAGCTTCGCAAGTTCGGTCTTGCCCAGTGCAATCAGTACCTGCTCGGTACGCTCTCTTGAGCAGTCGCAGTAATACTGTGCCTCCCAGCTGTCCAGTATCTCTCCATCGAGTCCTTTGAGTCCTTTGAGAGCAATCTCTTCGGGAGTAAGTCCGTCCTCCAGCATTTTTGTGACCGACTGCATATCCTTGATGTTTTCTTCTATGAAATCTATAGCCGCCTCATTTACAGGCGGTACCAGCTGTATCATATAACCGCCTGCCTTTTTTATCGTAAGGTCTGTATCTACAAGAACTCCGAGCGCACACACCGTAGGTATCTGCTCGCTTACCGCATAGTACTGAGTTACATCTATAGCGATCTCTCCGCTGACAATAGGTACCTGTCCGATATAAGGCTCTTTGAGTCCTAAATCCTTGATTACCGCAAGATAACCGTCTGTTCCGACTATACCGCCGACATCAAGTTTTCCCACTTTATTGAGCGGCAAATCGGCGTAAGGATTGTCCATACAGCACTTGACGTTGCCTCTGTAATCGGCAACTGCGGTTATCGTACCGATACTTCCTCCGCCGTTTATACGCAGAGTAAGCCTGTCGCCCTCATTCTTCATAAGCGCACCCATTATGCAGGCGGCTGTTGCAAGTCTTCCTGCTGCCGCCGAAGCTGTTGCGGATGTGCCGTGTATTCTGTGTATTTCGTTTACTATATCGGTCGTGTCTATGGCACTGCAAAGTGCGCTTCCGTCAGCCGATAAAGCTCTTACTATCTTTCCCATATTATCTCTTTTCCTTTGCACAGCAGTAGATGACTTTTTCGCAGTCCTCTCCGCCTTTATCAAATGTCATATAATCGTATCTGTCGAGCACAGTAAAGCCTGCTTCAATAAGAAGCTCGTCTATCTCGCAAAGCGGAAATGCTATCTCCGAAAAATCCTCACAGGAACGGATATATCTGCCGTCTTCGCCCTGCGTGAAAATATCCAGCGCAATATCAACCCTGTCGGTATCGCTGTCAAGATAGTTCTGCCACACGCAGTAGACATCATCCATATCATATACGAAGGTGTTGTCAGAAAGCACTTCTCTGTGCTTTTTAACGGTATTAATATCAAAAACGAACAGCCCGTCGGGATCGCTGAACAGCGACACGGATTTAAAGCACCTTAATATATCGTCCTTGCTGTCAAGATGATTTATACTGTCAAGCACACATACAGTAACATCAACAGTTCCGTACATATCAAGCTCACACATATCCTGGCACAGATATTCTATATTATCATGCGGCTTTTCTTTGGCTACACTAAGCATTTCGGTACTGAGATCAACTCCGATAACATCATATCCGAGCTTAGAAAACTGCATAGACATACTGCCTGTACCGCAGGCAAGATCGAGCAGTATCCCCTTCTTGCCGTTATGATTGCTTATTATCCGGTCGTAATACAGTGCAAGCTCCTCATAATTGATATTTGAAGTCAGCCTGTCATAAACATCAGCAAAGCATCCGTATGCCGACATATATTCATCCCTTTCGGTCAGTCTTTATCTTTAAGGCGGTCGAATACAATGGAATAACCATCATTTCCGCCCTGAAGCGATCTGTTTACACGGCTTATTGTAGCCGTGCTTGCGCCGGTCTCGCTGACAATAGTGCTGTACACCTTGCCCTCAACGAGCAGTTTGGCAACATGAAGGCGCTGAGCCATAGACTCAAGCTCTCTTATAGTGCACAGATCTTCGAAAAAGTTATAGCATTCTTCTACGCTTTTAAGTTCCATAATTGCCTTGAAAAGCTCATCTTTGTCCTTTGAAACAAGTTTTGTGTTCATTGCGGTTCCCTTTCTCAATAGCATTTTAGCGGTAAAAAAATTATAATACTATTTTACCACACTAAAGTATAAAAGTCAACACCGGACGGAAATTATAACTCCGCTTCAAACAGCCTTGCTGAGTAATTTCTGTCAAGCTCCACCGACAACATCTTTCTTGTTCTGTCAAAACTATGACAGCCTTGTTCAAAAGATGGGTATATACAGCGTACAGCCGTGTTTTCGCCTGCATACTTTATTGGAATCTCACAGCGTTTTTCCGTGCCCTCTCTGCGCCACACGGCAATATAAGCCTTGCTTTCGGTTCTAAGTCCAAGCACAACCCATTCGTCGCCTATATGCGACAGTCCGAGCGGCCAGAAAGGAACAGATATCTTTATATCGTTTCTTATCCTCTTGTAGCAATCGATTGCCTCTTTTACAAGAGCCTTTCGCTCTAAGCTTAGGTTTGCAAGATGTCCGCTCTGATGAATACGCTGAGTCATTGCGTTCACCATATTGAACACGACTTCTTCCCTGTCGCCGTCGGTGAGAGGATATGACCATATTGCGCTTTGCTCGGGAGTGAGCCCTGTAGGTGCGTTTGCCGCTATTGTAGCGTATCTGCGGTAATCATCCTGATCGCTTGTTGACTGTATCGAATAGCGGCTGAGCATAGCATAATCTATCCTCATACCTCCGCTTGAACAGTTTTCAATGATAAGCTCGGGATAGCGGCTAAATACTCCGTCAAGCCATGAAAGATAGGCTTTTTCGTGGCGCATAAGTCCCTCGCCTACGCTGTCACAGCCTACCTCTGTGCCTATGCCCGGCTCTATGTTATAGTCCATCTTGATATAGCCTACGCCGTAATCTTTGACAAGCCTGTCTATAACGCTGTCGGCGTATGCGCTTACCTCGGGATTGGAAAAGTCCAGCTGATAGCGTGAACGGTCGTAAACACGCTTGCCATGCCGCATAAAGAACCATTCGTCAGGCGCTTTCTTTGCAAGCTCACAGTTTATGCCCATAACCTCTATTTCAAGCCATACTCCCGGTATCATACCGTATTTTCTTATTTCGTCCGTTACCTTTTTAAGACCGTTTGGAAAACGGCGGCGGTTTTCCTGCCATTCGCCTACACTATCCCACCAAAAGCCGTCCGCATACCATCCGCAGTCAATACAATAGTACTCACATCCTGCTTCTGCGGCGGCTCTGATAAGCGGCATCTCCTTTTCCTCTGTGGGATCGCCCCACAGGCAGTTCATGTAGTCGTTGAAAATAACTCCGAGCTTCTCGTTATCGGTATTCTTTCTGCGAATTACTCTGCGATATTTAGTAAGCTCTCCCATTCCCTCGTCAAAGTTCGAGCATACTCCAACCGCCGCAGGAACGGAGGTAAAGCTCTCGCCCGGGGCAAGGTTTTTAAACCAATGCGATTGCTGTTCGTTAGGACCGCTGAGTGCAAGGTAAAAATGCCCACGTTGATCGCTTATCTCCCAATGCCACGAGCCGTTGTGCTCGATCTGCCAGAACAAGCCGCTGTTCGTTTCGTTATTCTGTATGTATCCCATAGGCAGATATTCGTTTGTCGACCAGTTGCCGATATTGGTTACATTTATTGCTTTTCCGCAGTGTTCCCAGCCATCTTTCTGCGACTGAGGCATTCCGAGCTGTTCAAAGGTATAGTCCTGCCAGAGCATCTCCTTCTGCCACGAATTATGCGGTATCTTTATCGTAAACTTTTCATCACGGGGAAGAACGCCCTCTTTTTCAATTCCGAGATAATTAAAGGAAGAAACATAGGTAAGTGTGTAGGTCTCGGTGGGTGATGTGTTTATAACTTCGGTAAAACAGCGTACTACGCTTATGCCGTCATAGAAGCGGAAGGTACTGATCACTTCAATACCCGTCGGCTCGTCGTACTGTGTTATCTTTATAAGTCTTCCGGTTTCGTCACGGGTATCCGAAAAGCTCTTATATTTCAGTCTGTAACCGGGAGCGGTGACGATATATTTTGTACCGTGACGCTCGCACGGACGGTCAAGCCCTGCTATCTCTACCTGTGCTATATCAAAACAGCCGAGAAAATCCTGCTCGAACATCTCATGCCATATATCCTGTTCATTGAACGGTAAAGCCGAAAAGTGCATAAGCTTTATCTGCCCGTTGTCTTCAAGAGAAAAAACGATATTAATGCCGTTTTCGGTTATATCTATCCGCTTCATTCTTCCTCCTTATTGTCATTGAAAACGTTATACACTTCAGGGTACTTGTCTTTTACCCTTATCGGTTTAAACTCGCTGTCGACAAAGAAATGACGGGTTTTTCCGATAGCCTTTATATCGCCGTTTTCTTTTCCTTTTACTATATACTCTATTGTCATCTTAAATCCGTTGAACTGCGTGATCTTAAGATAGATAAGCACCGTTTCGTCAAAACGGACAGCATTCTTATAGGTACATTCGGCTGAAAGAACAGGTATCATCACTCCGTCTTTTTCCATCTTTGAATACGGATAGCCTGCCTGTTCAAGATAATGTATCCTCGTTTCCTCAAACCAGCGTATATAATTTGAGTGATGTATTATCCCCATGCGGTCGGTTTCGTAATAATGAGCCGTACGCTCATAAGGCGGTATAACTTTTTTATTCTCAGTCATTTTTCTTGTTCTCCTGTGCAATTATTTCTTCAAAAAGAATATTTCCTACCGATGTGTTTCTGAGTTTCTCCCTTGCCTCATCTGCGTTAAACCAGCGTGCCTCTACAAGCTCGTCGGATATTCTGAAATCACCTTCGCCGACTTCGGCAGAAAAACCTATCATCAGCATCTGCTTTTTCTTATAAGCATAGGTCGATATTAGCCGTAAACTCAGAACATCCAGTCCAAGCTCTTCTTTGATCTCTCGTTTAGCCGCCTGCTGTGCGGTTTCGTCCGGCTTGATGTACCCGGATACGCAGATAAATCTGTCGTCTTTTATATCGTCACAACCGTGCTGACGAATAAGCGCATATTTCCCGTCACGGTGCGCAATAGCGATAATACAGCAGGGGAACATTTCAAACCACGGTTTACCGCAAGTATCACACCAAGGGACATTCTTTTCATCCCCGAGATTTTTGGTAGATAGCTTGGCGGCGCAATCGGGGCAATATTTAAAACGCATTATATAAGTCCTTTCGCTGCGTAGCATTCCCGAAAAAATCCGAAATAGCCATAGCTATTTTGGTATAAGCTATGGCTATAAGCGTATAAAGGTTTATATTTCAGGAATTTTTCTTTACATAGTTCCAGCTGTCACGGCACATCTGCTCAAGGTCTCTCTTGGCTGTCCATCCGAGCATCTTTTTGGCAAGCGAAGGATTTGAATAACAAGCCGCCGCATCGCCGGGTCTTCTACCGGCTATTACATAAGGCACTTTTACTCCGTTTACCTTTTCAAATGCGTTTATGATATCAAGAACTGAATATCCCTTACCTGTGCCGAGATTGTATGCAGGGCAGCCTGTTGTTTCTCTTGCCGCCTTAATTGCCGCTACATGACCAAGAGCAAGGTCCACAACATGGATATAATCTCTTACGCAGGTGCCATCTGGCGTGGGATAATCGTTACCGAATACGCTCAGCGTAGCCATCTTGCCGGAAGCCGCACGAAGAATAAGCGGCATAAGGTTATTAGGGATACCGTTGGGATCTTCACCGAGCTTTCCGCTTTCGTGAGCACCTATGGGGTTGAAATAACGCAGTAACACTATGCTCCAGCGGTCATCCGACGCATAAAGCTCTCTGCACATATTCTCTATCATAAGCTTTGTCGATCCGTAAGGATTGATTGCGCTCAGCGGGAAATTCTCAGTTACGGGTACCTTTTTGGGAATGCCGTAAACGGTTGCGCTTGAGCTGAATACAAGTCTTTTGCAGCCGTACTTCTGCATTGTTTCAATAAGTGCAAGCGTTGAATTTATATTGTTCTCATAGTACATTATAGGCTTGACGCAGCTTTCGCCTACCGCCTTATAGCCAGCAAAATGAATTACCTCGGTAATGAAATTCTCTCTGAAAATACGGTCGAGAGCCTCTCTGTCACAGCAATCGTTCTCATAGAACCTGAAATCCTTGCCGGTGAGTTCTTTTATTGTCTCGATAGCCTTTGGCTTTGAGTTGTAGAAATTATCAATTACTATAATATCCTCTCCTGCGTTAAGAAGCTCAACACAGGTATGGGAGCCTATATATCCTGCTCCGCCGGTTACAAGTACTGCCATTATTATCATCCTTTCCCGGGAAATATCCCGACAGTGCGGTATATCCGCACCTTATTCGAAACGGCACCGGAATATGCGCCGAACCGTTTTGCTGTATATTATTATATATCCGAACTGCCCGAATGTCAATATTAAAGGTCGATTGACAAAGTGCATACGATGTGGTAAAATTATATATAAGCTTTGTATAAATCTTACAAACGCTACAAAATCATACCGACTTTAAGGAGGTATTTGTTATGACAAATGGAGGTATAGATATGTCCAATCAGTCGCTTCTATCCGATTTATTCGACGGTTTTATTTTCATCGTTGCAGTATTGGTTTTCATTATTGCTATCGGAATAGTTACAGTCCGCTACAGGAAAAAGCCGAGTCTTCGAGGAAGAAGAGCTCTCACAACGCTTTCTGTTCTTCTTACGGTAGTTGATTCTCTGCTTTTGGTTTTCAAAATTGATTTTCTATCGTTCCTTTTCAATCCCTATGACTATTTCACAAGCCGAAATTTAGCAAGCATAGCCGACTCTTCGGTATTCGGGATATACTTATCATATTATATTGCAGTAATAATAACCATACTGGTCGGAGTTGTCTTCTGTATAATCGGCTACTGCACGGTAGCAAACAAAGAGCTTACCCAGAAGGCATTCAATAAAGCCAATATTCTGCCGCAGTTCAAAAACACACCGAAATACTGTGCAGTTTGCGGCTGTGCAGTCGGAGTTAACGAATCTGCTTGCTCAAGATGCGGTTCTACGGTATTTGCGGTGAATCAGCAGGCGTTCAATGCCGGTCCTCAGTTTCCACCACCGCCTCCGCCTCAGTTCAACAATAACTGCCCGACATGGCAATGCAATATCTGCGGCACTATAAATAATGATGTTGCAGGCGGAGAATTCTGTTCACAGTGCGGCGCACCAAAGAACAGTGTAAGTCATTAAGGAGGTACTCCTATGTTACAAGCCGGTCTTGCAATAGTCATCTTTGTGCTATGCAGTTCGTACAAAGGCTATCCTACTATGTCGAAGCTTACCGCGCTTAAAATACTGACAATAATACTAACGGTTTTAACGGGTTTCATGATACTGTCTTTTGTATTCGGAGTGATACCCCATTATCTTAATTCAAGCGCCGTATGGACTTCCACTATATACGGTGCCATCGGTGTTTATCAAACCATTATGATAGCGGTATGTGTGATTGCCTGCATACAAGGGTACAGAGCGATAAAAAACGGATTTCTCGAAAACGCCGCTTATCAGGATCAGCAGAAAAAGACAAATATGTTTTTCGGTCAATTTACACAAGGAGCTAATCGGCAATACAACAACCAACAAAGCTTTACCACCGAATACTCTTCGTGGCAATGCAAATCCTGCGGTAAATACAACAATCCTGCTCATAACTTTTGCATTTATTGCGGCAAGCCAAAACAATAGACACATTTTCAGGAGGAATTATGTTTGTTATAGGTCTATCTATTGCTGTGATTATTATAAACAGCAGATATAAAACTATGCCGACCCCCGGCAGAAAAACAGCTTTGACAGTTACTTCGATAATCGACGCTATTCTCACTTTTTCGGGACTTATAGAAGTAATTGTGCTCGGCATAATGATTGGATTTTTCAACAGCGATGAATTCAGAGCGGAGATACGCAGAGGTATAAAATACGGCGAAATCCATGTCAGCGGATTTAGTAGCATATCAAGTGCTGTAGACTTCTGTATCAACATGATAAATGTCTGCCTTGTAATAGTAATGATAGTCGCTATCGGTGCGGCAGTATTCGGCTTGATCGCCACTATTTTCGGAATAAAAACCATTTCGGACAAACAGCTTGCCGCTGCTGCCGCCGCATATGTGCCCCCTGTTCCTACGCCCTACGGTCAGCCTATGAATAACGGCTATGGTCAGCCTATGA
>CAMEKR010000027.1 GCA_945921515.1 uncultured Clostridia bacterium
GAGCAATGTTAAGGAACATTGCAGGGATGTGTTAATTCACAAATGAGAAAGGACTTAAAATTGGATTTAGAATCTCTTATTATCGCCACATTATTTGAAAACGGCGGCGGAATGACAATTAAACAGATAGCACATAAAAACGACCTTCCGAAGAAATATATCGACAAGCTGAAGAATACCTCTAAGGTAATGATTCGCAACAAGGTGATTTTCAGAACAAACAGCGACCAGCTGTATATAAGCAATATGCGTTCGGTATTTTCCGGCAAAGTTGCCTCTTTGTCACGCACTTTCGGCTTTGTTACTAATCTTATTACCGGCGAAGACAGCTTTGTCAGCGGAGGAAAGCTGAAAGGCGCAGTTCCCGGCGACACTGTTATTGCCCGGGAAATTTCGGAAAAGACCGAACAAAGAAGCTCGACGGCAGAAGTTCTTGCAGTACTGGATCAGACCGAAGAGCTGTTCGGCGGAATAATTGTAAAAGAAGGAATACAGCTTAAAGTCCTTCCCGATACTCTCGGCTGCCCTCCTCTCTCGGTGATGAAGGTTAAAGAGCAGATAAAAGAAGGAGACAAGGTTCTGTTTTCGATAAGAAAAAGAGGCGAGCATCATTCGGAGCATATCGTAGATATAATAAAATCACTCGGTTCGAGCGAATATGCAAAATCTGCAACTGAAGCTTATCTTATACAGAACAATATTCCCGTTGATTTTTCTGCCGAAGCCCGTGAACAAGCAAAACAGTATGCTAACGCTGAGATAGATGAAAAGCAGGCGGCAAAAAGACTCGACCTGCGTGACATTCCAATATTCACTATTGACGGTGCTGATACAAAGGATATTGACGATGCCATAAGCGTTGAAAGAATTGAAAACGGCTACAAGCTCGGTGTTCATATTGCTGATGTCAGCCACTATGTTACCGAGGGCTCTCCTCTTGACAATGACGCATTTGAAAGAGGAACAAGCGTCTATATTGCGGATAAAGTCATCCCTATGCTCCCAAAAGAGCTCAGCAACGGTATATGCTCGCTGAATCCCGGTGTTGACAGGCTTGCTTTTTCCTGCATTATGGAAATATCCAATAAAGGTACTGTTAAGAAATACAAATTTGCAAAGACTGTCATTCGTTCCCGTGTGCAAGGTGTTTACAGCGAAGTAAATGCAATACTTGACAATACGGCTAATGAAGCTATAAAAGCAAAATATTCAGAAGTACTCGACTGCATTCCCGTTATGAAAGAGCTTGCCGATATTCTTATAAAGAAGCGTAAAGACAGAGGCGCTCCCGAAATACAGTCAAGCGAAAGCAAGGTCATCTGCGATGAAAACGGCATTTGCGTTGACATAAAACCGAGAGTGCAAGGCGTATCGGAAGGAATAATCGAAGAATTTATGCTGATGGCTAACAATTCTGCCGCAAAGACAGCTATGAAAAAGGAAATTCCTTTTGTATACAGAGTGCATGAGAATCCTCCTGCGGAAAAAATCGAGTCGCTTAAATCTACTCTTGAGACGCTTGAAATAAATCCGCTCGGCATAAATGAAAAGGCAGACGCAAAGACATTTGCAAAGCTGCTCGAAAAAACTTCGGACGATCCGAGAAGCGTTATAATAAACCGCATCGTACTGCGCACTATGGCTAAGGCGAAATATTCCGAACAGCCTTTGGGGCACTTCGGACTTGTTTTAGCGGAATACGCTCATTTCACATCGCCTATAAGGCGTTATGCCGATCTTTCAATACACAGAATATTAACAGACTATGTTGCTAAAAAAGGCGGAGATAAGCTTAGAAAAAAATACGGTGATTTTTCTGTCAGAGCCGCCTCGCAGGCTACAAAAACCGAGCTTTCCGCTGTTGCGGCAGAAAGAAACTGTGAAGATTTTTACGCCGCAGAATATATGAAAAATCATATCGGAGAAGAATTTGACGGTATTATTTCCGGCGTTCTCGGAAGCGGTCTGTTTGTAGAACTGCCGAATACTATCGAAGGAAAAATAGATGTCCGTTCTTTGTCGGATAACTATTTTGAAGTACGCAACGGAATCGCTCTTTATGACAGTGTAACCGGAACTATGTATACTATGGGCGATAAAGTGCGTGTCAAGTGCATTAACGCCAATGTAAACTTAGGTCAGACAGACTTTGAGCTTATCAAGGTCTATGATAATATATCAGACGGTGCAAAGCCGGAGAAAACAGGAGAGTAAGAATATGGCAAAAGAAAACAAACAAACCGAACACAAGAAGATTACCGACGCAAAAGCATTAAAGGCAGTCGGTCACGGTGTTGAAAAAGTAACCAAGATCAAATTCATTACAGAGTTCAAGGATTTTATTTCCAAAGGTAATGTTATGGATATGGCTGTCGGTATGATCGTCGGTGCTGCATTCACAGCTATAGTAACATCGCTCGTAAACAATATACTGATGCCTGCACTCGGTATGATCACAGGTCAGATAGACTTTTCCGATTTAAAGATTATTCTTCAGGCGGCAGTTAAAGACGAAGCAGGCGAAATAATTACTCCCGAAGTTGCTATAGGCTATGGCGCATTTATAAATTCCGTCATCAGCTTCCTGCTTATTGCTCTTTCGGTATTCATACTGATAAAGGTGATCGGTAGCTTTAAGAGAAAGAAAAAAGAAGAGCCCAAGGAAGAAGAAGAGCCTAAGCCCGATCCTCAGATAGAGCTTCTCACAGAGATACGCGACCTTCTCAAAAACGGCGGTGCGGTTCCTGAAGAAACCGAATCTGAAGAAGCTACCGAAGAAGAAAAAGAAGAAGAGACCGTAACCGAATAAGATACATAAGGAGAAAAATGGCACAGCAAGATACATTCATTCCGGACGGAACACTTACAAAAGAACAAAAAGAAAAACTCGAACAGGAATTTTTTCAAAAGCAGCAACTTGAGCTTAAAAAGGGAAAACTGTTTTTAATATACAGCGTAATCGCTTTGTATTTCAATGCGCTTGCGACATTTGCGTTCTACCCTTTTTATCTTAAAGACTTACTGCGCTCCGTGTTTTTTATTACCGATCCGACAAAACCTGATGACTTTGCGCTTCCGGAGTCGGCAATACTGTTCATTGTAACACTTATAATTATTATTGTTCTTTGTGTGAACTTGGGCATGGCGATACTCACAAGCGTCTGTGCGGTAAAAAAGAAAGGCGCAAGGCCTTCCGCCGCAGTCTCCTTTGTTATTGCCGCAATTATAAATGTCCTTATTAGCGCTATGCAGTTAAGCTCTACTCTAACTTATCAAAGCGGTGTAGCTATGACGGCAATGGTGTTCAATTTCCTGTGTCTTGCACTTTGCTGTGTAGGGATATATTTCACGATATTCAAGAACAATATATCCGACTATACATATTCGGCATCTGAAAGCCGTAAAGGCGACGATTAATTTACTTAATCGCAAGAAATTATTTTAAGTAAATTTAAGAAAAGGTATTGCTTTTTGAATAAGGCTGTAGTATAATAAGATTAACGGCTTTGTCCGAAAGAAACTGAAAGGATAAGTTTTTAGATGAGCTTATTTGAAGAAAACAAAAAAAGAGTTATAGATGAGTACGAGAGCCTCATCAACAAAGAAAACGCTGTTGCAGACTGCTACAACGGTATATACGACAGATATGTTAATCCTGTGCTGACAGCCGACCATGCGCCGTATTTCTGGAAGTATGACATGAACCCAGAGACTAATCCTTACTTTATGGAGCGTCTTGGAATAAATGCAGTTCTTAATTCGGGTGCGCTTTATATGAACGGCAAGTATTATCTTGTTGCAAGAGTGGAAGGTAACGACAGAAAATCGTTCTTTGCCGTTGCAGAGAGCGACAAGCCTACAGAGGGCTTCCGTTTCCACGACTACCCTGTTTTGCTTCCCGATACGGAAAAGGAAGAAACAAACGTATATGATATGCGTCTTACTCAGCACGAGGATGGCTGGATATACGGCGTGTTCTGTTCTGAAAGCAAGGACAAGGACAGCAACGATTTATCAGCAGCAATTGCGCAGGCAGGAATCGTTCGTACAAAGGACTTAAAGACATGGGAGCGTCTGCCCAATCTTAAGTCTAAATCTCCTCAGCAGAGGAATGTAGTACTTCACCCGGAATTTGTTGACGGCAAGTATGCATTCTATACCCGTCCGCAGGATGATTTTATTCAGACAGGCTCCGGCGGCGGTGTATGCTTCGGTCTTTGCGAAGATATTACAAACCCTGTTATCTGCACAGATGAAGTAGTTATTTCACCCAGACAGTATCACACAATAACCGAAGTCAAGAACGGTGCAGGCGCTGTTCCGATAAAGACTCCCAAAGGATGGATACACATAGCTCACGGAGTTCGTAACACGGCGGCAGGACTCAGATATGTCATCTATGTATTTGCTACCGACCTTAACGATCCGTCAAAGCTTATTGCTTCGCCTTCCGGTCTGTTTATCGCACCTCATAAGGCTGAGCGTGTCGGAGATGTATCAAATGTATGCTTTACAAACGGTGCGGTTGTTAACGAGAATAATGAGGTTTACATTTACTACGCTTCTTCGGATACAAGGCTTCATGTTGCGGCAACTACGATTGACAAGCTGATGGATTATACCTTCAACACACCTACCGATCCTCTGCGTTCGGTTGACTGTGTAAAGCAGAGATGCGAGCTTATAAAAAAGAATCTTGAAATAATGAACAAGTAATCATACTGCCCCCGATGGAATATTCGGGGGCAATTTTACAGGTGAAATATGAATAAGGAATGGTCTGAGCTTAACAAGAAAATGCAGTTGTTACTGCGGAAAAAAGATACTTTCAAAGACGGAATAAGCGTATGCCTTGAGCTTAGAAACACGCTTTCGGATGCTGTGGAAAAGCTGTGCGGAAAGCTGAACAATGAGCAGTACAGTCTTATGCCGTATCCTGATGCAAACGGGTATCACTGCAAAACTATTGCGTATTCTATATGGCATATGGCAAGAATTGAGGATATTACGGCGCATACGCTGATTTGCGGTGATGAACAGGTTCTGTTCAGAGATGATTATTTGAAGGCTACCTGCTCCCCTATAATCACAACAGGAAACGAGCTTGTAAGAGATGAAATCATTGCGTTTTCGCAAAGTCTGAATATATCGGAATTATTGCGGTATGCGGCTGATGTAAAGGCAAGTACAGATGAGCTTTTATCAAGGCTGAGCTTTGAAGATTCAAAGAGAAGGTTGACAATTGACGATAAGGAACGTGTGATTGCTTCAAAGGTCGTAAGTGAGGACGAAAATGCCGTCTGGCTGATTGACTACTGGTGCGGTAAGGATATTGCAGGTATAATCAAAATGCCGTTCACAAGGCACCTTATCATGCATATTGAGGCGATGATGAGAATAGCCGGTAAAATCGGGATTGAAATATGACAACACAAAAAAGCCGATGAAAACTCATCGGCTTTACTTGTGTTGTATCGTTAGTCGTAATCGTGTTAATTAAACACCGTACTTAGCTGTGCTTACCTTAACGCCGGGGCCCATTGTAGAAGAAACTGTACAGCTCTTCAGATATGCACCCTTAGCAGCTGCAGGCTTAGCCTTAACTATAGCGTCCATAAGTGCGTTGAAGTTCTCTTCAAGCTTATCCTTACCGAATGAAGCCTTACCTATGGGGCAGTGGATTATGTTAGACTTGTCAAGACGGTACTCAATCTTACCTGCCTTAGCATCAGCAATAGCCTTTGCTACATCGGGAGTAACTGTACCTGCCTTGGGGTTAGGCATAAGTCCACGAGGACCGAGAACCTTACCGAGACGACCTACAACGCCCATCATGTCGGGAGTTGCGATTACTACATCGAAATCCATCCAACCGTCTGTAATCTTCTTAACTGTATCATCGTCAGCAACATAGTCAGAACCTGCGTCGATAGCTGCCTGGATCTTATCGCCTTTAGCGAATACCAGTGTACGAACAGTCTTACCTGTACCGTTGGGCAGTACAACTGCACCTCTTACCTGCTGGTCAGCGTGACGAGAGTCAACACCAAGTCTTACATGAAGCTCAACCGTCTCATCAAACTTTGCTTTAGCTGTCTGACAAACTAAGTCGAGAGCTTCGCCGGAATCGTATGCTTTTGTGCTGTCGATCAGCTTTGCGCTGTCAACATATTTCTTACCTTGTTTCATTCATTATCCTCCTTGTGGTATAACGGAAATTATCCTCCCACCGTCTTAATTAGTCAACTACCTCGACACCCATTGAACGGGCTGTACCTGCGATCATAGACATAGCAGCTTCGATAGAACCTGCGTTTAAGTCACGCATCTTAGTTTCTGCAATCTGCTGAACCTGAGCCTTGGTTATCTTTGCAACCTTATTTCTGTTGGGCGTACCCGATGCTGTTTCAATTCCGCACGCCTTCTTGATAAGAACGGCAGCAGGCGGAGTCTTTGTAATAAATGAAAAGCTTCTGTCAGCGTAAACTGTGATAACAACAGGAATGATAAGACCTGCGTCATTCTTTGTGCGCTCATTGAATTCCTTTGTGAACGCCATGATATTTACGCCGTGCTGACCTAAAGCCGGACCAACCGGCGGAGCCGGTGTTGCTTTGCCGGCAGGAATTTGTAATTTTATAAATCCTGTAACCTTCTGAGCCATTTTACTCAACCTCCAATAAACAATTAGAACTTAATATTCGACTTTTTGTACAGCGGATATTTCAACCGTTGCAGGTGTAGGTCTTCCAAACATTGAGACCGTAACCGAAGCAGTACCGTTCTCTTCGTCGATAGAATCAACCGTGCCTTCAAAGCCTTCAAGAGAACCCGAAACGATCTTTATCGTATCGCCTACTGCAAATGAAATCTCTGCGACCTTCGTCGTAACTCCGAGGTTCTTTACCTCTTCGTCTGTAAGCGGAATCGGTTTTGATCCGGGGCCTACAAAACCTGTGCAGCCTCTCGTGTTACGGCAGATGTACCATGACTCATCAGTCAGTACCATCTTAACATATACATAACTCGGGAAGAGCTTGCTTTCATAGGTCTTTGTCTTGCCGTCGTGTTCCTCAACCACTGTTTCGGTAGGAACCATAACTTCTTCGATTAAATGGTGCAGGTTGTTGTTGTCAACAATTTTCATTATATTGTTGGCTACCTTGTTTTCATAACCGGAATAGGTATGGAGAATATACCATTTTGCCTCAGACATTCCTTAGTCCCTCCTACTTGAAAAATACTTAGCCTGTAACACTCATACCGAGCGCTAATCTGAGCAGAGTAGCGAACAGAGTGTCAAGACCCCAAATACAGATACCTGATACTATCAGGGTAACCAGTACAACAACAGTGTTGTTGAAGACCGATTTCTTACTTGGCCACACAACTTTTTTGAACTCAGACTTGAGATCTTTGAAGTATTTTACGATGGATTTTTTAGGCTTCTTTGAAGCGGCAGCCTTTTTGCTGTTCTTCTCGTTGGCCTTTTTTGCTTTCGCTTCTGCTTTTGTCAAGCTTGCATCTTTAGCCATCATAAACCTCCTTACTTAGTTTCCTTGTGTGGAGTATGCTTCTTGCAGAACCTGCAGTACTTGTTCATTTCAATTCTGTCAGGATCGTTCTTCTTGTTTTTCTTGGTGTTGTAGTTGCGCTGTTTGCACTCAGTACACGCAAGGGTAATTTTAACTCTCACTTTCGGCACCTCCTATTTTTTTGCCCGTAAGGGCTTTAGCCTCCCTCGTGCCTGCAGACTTATTCTGCAGCAGGGTTATTTGTCCTTAAAAAAAGGCACAAAAAAATAAACCCCTAATGAGGTACTATAATCATACCACATTACAGTACATTTGTCAATAGGAGTTTATAAATTTTTTGCATTTTTCTGTGCTAAAAGCTACGACTATCTCATTTTGAAATATAGCAGCAGCTGAAATGCCGCAAGAGCCGCCAGAAGTATCAGCACAACTACCTGCGCCACACCCCACGAAGGCATTCTCAGTATCACAAGCAAACAGCCTGCCGCAAGCACTGCGGCATTGATGAGAAAACGCCTGTTGCCGCCCTGCCCCGCTCTTTTGAACGGACTTTTTGCCTGCTTATTCATCCTTTGACTGTATGCGCTTAGCCATAAGCGTATTCTTCATAAGCATAGCTATAGTCATAGGTCCTACACCACCGGGCACGGGTGTTATGTATGAACATTTAGGTGCAACCTCGTCATACTTTACATCTCCGCACAGCTTGTTTTCTGCATTGCGGTTCATACCTACATCTATTACTATCGCTCCGTCTTTTACCATATCGGCAGTCACAAAATCTGCCCTGCCTACAGCACTGACAAGTATATCAGCTCTGCGGCAGACTTCGGCGAGATCCTTTGTTCTTGAATGGCAAATCGTCACCGTTGCGTTCTCATGGAGAAGAAGCATTGCCATAGGCTTTCCTACTATGTTGGATCTGCCGATAACTACGCACTCTTTTCCTTCGACCTTTGTTCCGGTGCTGTGTATAAGCTCCATTACGCCTGCCGGAGTGCAGGGTAAGAACGCATAGTTTCCGATCATTATTTTGCCGACATTTACGGCATTGAATGCGTCAACATCTTTAAGAGGAGAAATAGCCTCTATAACCTGTTCTTCGTCAAGATGTGAAGGAAGCGGAAGCTGACAAAGAATACCGTTAACTTTGTCATCGTTATTCAGCGTATCGATAAGCTCGAGCAGCTGTTCCTGAGTTGTTTCTTCGGGGAGTGCATATTCGTATGACTTGATACCGCATACCTCGCAGGCTTTTTTCTTGTTGTTCACATAAACACGGCTTGCCTGATTGTTGCCTACTATTATTACGGCAAGTCCTATCTCAAGTCCGTCACGCTCAATCTCAGCACGAATCTGTTCTTTAACGCTTGCTGATACTGCTTTTCCGTCGATTATGTTCATTTTTATTCCTCCTGAGATTTATCCTCATTTTCGTCGGCTTCTTCTGTTTCTTCATCGGGATTCGGTGTTTCTTCGGGTGTTACGCTGTCCTTGTCTTCGACTTCTTGCTTATCGTCAGACTCTTTATCATCAGAGTCTGCTTCTTGATTCTCGGAAGACTGCTCCTCATCCTCGACAAGAATACTGGGAGCTGATTCGCCTGCCTGCTTCATCGCTTTCTTTGCCTTTGTCTTTTCTTCAAGCATCTTCTGACGGGCATAGTAGGCTTCATTCTTCTCCTTGCAAGCTATCGAATCCTTATACATTACATAGCCTTTGTTCTTTGTCTTAGTCAGCTTGAACAGGATAAACAATGCAAGACCTACAACAACGCAGGCTGCCGCTACTAACTGCGAAACCTTGAAATCGCCTATAAACAGGCTGTCTGTACGGAGAGCTTCGATCCAGAATCTGCCAAGACCGTACCACGATATATAAAGTAGGAAAATCTCGCCGTCAAAGGTTTTCAGCTTCTTTGAGTAAAAATGAAGTGCGATAAAGCCGATAAGGCACCATAGGCTCTCATAAAGGAAACAGGGGTGTACAAGCGCATATAGACCGCTTCCGGCAGCGTCAAGTTCCGCCTGCTTTGCAATTACAACCGGATCATTTATAATAGTAGTTCCCGTCATACCCCAGGGGAGCGTGCTCGCTGTAGGTGCACCGTATGCCTCCTGGTTAACGAAATTGCCCCATCTTCCTATACACTGACCTATAAGCAATCCGAGTCCGCCGACATCGAACATTGCAGGAAGATTTACCTTGTGAATCACACAGGTAATTGCAGCCGCTATAGCAGCTGCAATGATACCGCCGTAGATCGCAAGTCCTCCGTGCCTCAGGTCGAAGAAATTGATATCACCATCTATAAAGATGCAATAATATGCTCGCGCGCCGATAAATCCTGCGATAATAGCTATAAATGCCACATCAAAAACATGGTCGGGTATAAGACCGAACTGCTTGCACTTTTTCATAGCATAAATAAACGCAAGAATTACACCTACTGCTATAATTACACCGTACCAGTAGATATCAACACCGAAGATATTGAATGCTACTCGGTTCACTATAATAGACTTATCAAAAAAAATATTCGGGAACTGGACTCTCGGCACTTCGTTAACAACGCCGGTCGTCTCAGTCAATACATTCAGAATACCGTTCATTTCTTTCTCCTAACAAATTTAATCTACCGGCTCAATTATGGATAAGGAATTATTATCAATATCCATATAGTCAAGCGCCGCTTTAACATCCTCAAATGTAGTATTTGCGGTTATCTCGATTCCGTCGTAGATACCTACGCCGTTTATCTCCTGACTAAGCATTGAATTTGCTACAGACTCAACATTGTTAAGCCCTGCGACAAGCTCTCCGTAAGTCTTATTGCGTATTGTTATGAACTCCTCTTCATCAAGTCCGTCGGCTTTAAGCCTGCTGAGTTCTTTCACCATTTCGCTTAGTACCTTGTCGGGATCTACCGACTCGCCCTCTGCAATAACGGAGAAATATCCTCTGCCGCAGAACACGCTCACGCTGAACGAGTCATTGAGAAGTCCGCTTTCATACATTCTGTTATAAAAATCGGATGTATTTCCAAGACACAGCTCCATCAGAATATTATAAACGATGAAATTTCTGTACTGCTCTTTTCCAGAATATGCGGGGAACTTCCAGCCGATATTGAACAGCGGTATAGCACAGGACAGCTTCTGGACTTTCCTTTTCTCATGAACTGTAATAGGCTCATCGGGTACTATCACCTGCAAACCGTGATCTTCAGACGGCTTTAGCAGCTCGTCACATATCTCAAGAGTTTTATCAACATCAAAATTACCGGCTATTGCGATAACCATATTGTTGAGGTTATAAAAAGTATTATAGCATCTGTAAAGCAGGTCTTTGTCTATTTTCGCTATGCTTTCTATCGTACCTGCTATATCGATCCTTACGGGATTCTTTTCGTACATTGCCTGAAGGCAGTTGAAAAACACTCTCCAGCCCGGATCGTCTTCGTACATTCTGATTTCCTGTCCGATAATGCCCTGCTCTTTTGCAACGGTTTCATCCGTGAAATAAGGCTCCTGTACAAATCCAAGCAAAATCCTGAGATTTTCCTCGAATTTCTGAGAACAGCTGAACAGATATGCCGTTTTGTCAAAGCTTGTATAAGCGTTTGCGTTTGCACCGGTTTTGGCATATAAATCGAATGCATCGCACTCGTCATTTTCAAACAGCTTATGTTCAAGATAATGCGCAATACCCTCCGGTACAGTCACAAAATCATCATCTTCATCGGTTTTAAAAGTAGTATCAACAGAACCGTATTTCGTTCCGAAAAGCGCATATGCGGTAGAATAGCCTTTCATGGGATATAAAAGGATAGTAGCGCCGCTCTTGTGCTTTATTCTGAGGTACTCTTCTTTCACACGGGAATTAGTTATTTTTTCCATCAAGACAGCTCCTTCCATTATTCTTCTATGCCGGTAAGCACATAAACGCTGTCAAGCATTACAGACTTTGCCGCAGCAATAATGCGTTCTTTTGATACTCCGAGATAACGGCTGAGTGCTTGTTCGGGAGTAACAATATCATTTTTCAGTATACGGTCGGCATACCAGGAGGACACACCGAAAGCGCTGTCGGCAACGCCCATATATGCGTTCTTGATATTCATTTCCGCAAAACTGATATCTTCATCGGTAAAATTGCCGTTTTTCATTTCTTCGAGCTGGTCGATTACGGCTGTTTTGGTCTTTTCGATATTCTCGTTTTCAACACCGCTGTTGACAAGCATAACGCCCTTAAGATCATTGAGTCCTGCCGAGCAGTAATAGCAAAGCGACATCTTTTCTCTGACAACTTTAAACAGCTTGGCTGAAGTAGTCCCGCCGTATATCTTCTGCAACAGCACAAGAGCCGGCAGGTCTTCGCAGTGCGATTTGAATCCGAGCACCAGCTTGCTCTGATTAACGCTGAGTCTTTCGACTACTTCCTTGGGGGTATCCTTTATTGCACTTAAGCCTATCGTTGTCGCTTCAATGTCGTGTCTGCCAACCTTAGCAAATGCTTCGGTGAATTTTTCGGCAACACCCGAAAAGTCGCTGCTTCCGACGCAGATTATCTCACACGGCATACTTTCTATCATTCTGCGGTATGCTTTATATGCACTCTCCGGAGTAATCTCACGAGCCTTTTCTTCTGTTCCGTAAGCGCTGACGCTTGCAGGCTCGCCGCTGCAGATAGTCTGCATTGCTCTGTCCGTTGCATAGGAACGCTTATCGTTAATAGCGGCGGCTATGTTATCAATGACCGTCTTCTTTTCAAGCTCGGTGAACTTGGCTGAAAATGCGCCGTTATCGGTAACGGGATCAGTAAGACAGTCAATCAGCGTATCGGTCATTATCTCCGTCATCTTTTCGCCGGACAGCGCATAAGCGTCATCAAGATAAAAAGCTGACAGGCGCAGAGCCTGCAGGTCATACTGCCTTGAAGAAGAACCGTTTACAACAGAAGCATAGAGTCTTGACATCTTGTTGTTGAATTCTTTATATGTCGGAATCTTGGCATTGCATTTCGACAGCAGTTCAGGTACGATAACATTATCGGTTACCGTGTTCTCGTTCATCTCAGTATAAAATATTACCGAAATCAGATTTTTCTTATAGCGGTTGTCGGTGATGCTGCTGAAGTGCACGCCTTCCGCTATTTCCCTTCGGTTCAGTATTTCGTTCATATGTCCATTCCTTTCCCGGTTTTAAACACTGAATTATAGTATACCATATTCTTGACTCAAATTCCATACTTTTCACAAAAAAATCATACAGAACAATATACGATTTTTTGTTTTTTCGCACAGTACAAGTCAAGAAGAGATTATCGGCAAATAACAGCGATATAAGCAGCTATAGTTCATAAAGATAATAGCATAGTCATCAAAGCAAACACCTATTTTCTGCACAAAAAAGCAGAACTATACGAGCATATATCTGTGCTTGAATTAATAAAACGGTTGTGGTATACTTAATGCAGCACTTCATTCAAGATGATGCAAAACAGGGATATACGATTTTTAAGAGGTAAAAAATGGATATACTTAAAGTGAAAAATGATATAATCAGCGGCAATACCGCACTCGGTATTGAGTTTGGCTCAACGAGAATAAAGGCTGTGCTTATCGGAAGTGATAACACGCCTATCGCCTCGGGAGCGCACGAATGGGAAAACAGACTTGTTGACGGGATATGGACATATACCGAAGAGGATATAATCGGCGGTATGCAAAGCTGTTACGCTTCACTTGCCAAAGAAATCGAAACAAAGTTCGGCGTTATCCCGACTCGCTTCGGCTCTATCGGAATAAGCGCAATGATGCACGGATATATGGCATTTGACGAAAGCGGTAATCTGCTTGTACCGTTCAGGACCTGGAGAAATACTATTACCGCCGAAGCTTCAGAAGAGCTGACCGAGCTGTTTGGCTTTCCCATACCACAGAGATGGAGCATTGCACATCTTTATCAATGTATTCTCGCAAAAGAAGAACATCTTACAAGATTGTCGCATCTGACGACACTTGCAGGATATATACACTATTTACTTACGGGAAGGCGTGTACTCGGTATAGGCGAAGCGTCGGGTATGTTCCCTGTTGATTCATCCGAGCTTACATATAATATAGAAATGGCGGACAAGTTTGATAAAGCGGCTCATCAGCACGGTTTTGACAAGCCGATAATGTCACTTCTGCCCGAAGTGCTGATTGCAGGCGAAAACGCAGGAACACTCAGCGAATCGGGTGCAAAACTGCTTGATATATCCGGTAATCTCAAGCACGGCATACCTATGTGCGCTCCCGAAGGTGACGCAGGAACAGGTATGGTAGCAACCGACAGCGTATCGCCGAGAACGGGAAATGTATCGGCAGGCACATCGGTATTTGCTATGGTTGTGCTTGACAAGCCTCTTAAGAAACTTCACAGACAGATAGATATGGTGACTACTCCGTCGGGAGAAGCCGTTGCTATGGTTCATTGCAACAACTGCACATCGGAGCTTAATGCGTGGGCAGGACTTTTTAGAGAGTTTACAGAGGCGGCTGGCTTTGAAATCGACAGTGCAAAGCTGTACGAAATACTCTTTAAAAAAGCGCTTGAAGGTAAAAAGGACTGCAACGGTATGATTGCATACAATTACCTTTCGGGCGAACATATAACAGGCTTTGAGGAAGGAAGACCTCTGTTTGCAAGGCGTCCCGACGCACCGCTTACTCTCGCAGATTTTATGAGAACACAGTTGTATACTTCTCTCGGCGCTCTTAAAGCAGGACTTGACATTCTTACAAAGGAAGAACAGGTACCGATAGACAGGTTAACGGGGCACGGCGGATTTTTCAAAACAGAAAAGGTTGGACAGACTATACTTGCGGCGGCGGCAAACGCTCCGATAACGGTTATGAGCAACGCAGGCGAAGGCGGTGCTTGGGGCATGGCGCTTCTTGCTATGTACATGAATAAAAAAAGCGGCGAAACACTCGCTGACTGGCTGAAAAACAACGCGTTTTCCAATGCCCGTTCAGTAACCGTAGAGCCCGACATAGACGACGCCGAAGGCTTTGATGAATTTATGAAACAATATATCGGATGTCTGCCTGTTGAACGGTCGGCTACTCATTTGCTATAAAAAATATCGATGGCTGAAAGAAAACAGACAGCCATCGGAATAATTGTAAGCCGCTAAAGGTTTACAATAATAGTTGCAATATTCAGATAAGTTGCAAAGGCAACCCAGAAGAAATACGGAATATTAAGATATGCGGAAGCACGGTTTGCTTTTCCGAAGCAATAAACCATTATTGCTATGAGGATCAGCAGCAGTATTATATCCGCCGCCGCAAGCCAGAGAAGTTCAAAGCGGACATAAATAATACTCCACAGAAAATTAATTATCAACTGCGCCCAGTAAACCGCAAGGAGTTTACGCCTTTTATCGCAGTTTTCATTGCTGTAATGCACGATATGTGCCGATATTCCCATAAGCGCATATAGAATTATCCACACCACCGGAAACAGCCACGAAGGCGGAAGCAAGGGCGGCTCACGATATTTTTCAAAAAAATCTTCAAAGCTACCTGCAAGCAGTCCCGATGACATTCCGATAACTTCTGCTGAGAGGATATACAGAATAAGATCGACTGTTTTATTATGTTTTTTCATAAATTCACTTCTTTTCTTACAGATTATAAACGATGAGGAAATACACACTTATTATATTCAGTTAAAGGCTGAATATTTATCACGAAAGGATAAAAAATGTTTAAAGGATTTTCACAGCAAACAATAGATTTTCTTTGGAACATACGGCTTAACAACAATAAAGGCTGGTATGACGAGCATAAAGAAGAATATATGGAACATCTTGCAAAGCCTATGAAAGCTCTGTGCGACGAGCTTTACTGCGATTTTTGTAAGGAGATCGGATACGATACTGTAAGCTCTGTTTCAAGACTTGCCAAAGACGCAAGATTTCCTCACGCATATCCGTACAGAGATAATTACTGGTTTACATTCAAAGAACCAATAAGAGAATGGTGGGCTCTGCCTGCCTTCTACTTTGAGCTTACCTGCGAGGGTTGGAGCTACGGAATGGGCACCTGGAGTGCAACTGCCGCTTCAATGCAGAACCTCAGAAACGCCATTGACGATAACAGAAAAGGATTTGAAAAGCTGGCGAAAGATTTCGGCAAAAAAGGCATAATGACTCTTGAAGGCGATTTTTACAAACGCAAAAAAGGTGAAATATCACCGATTATAGATGAGTGGTACAACAGAAAAAACTTCAATTGCTTCAGAGCTTTCACTTATGATGATGATACCGTATTTGACCGCAGTCTTTTGGAGCTTATCCTCAATGACTTCAGAGAGCTTTATCCGCTTGCAAGATTTTTGCACAAAGCAATGAAAAACGGAGAATAAAAAAGCTTCCGCCGAACAATCGACGGAAGACCCAGACTGTAGAAAAACCTCTTTGTAAACAATAAATGGGGTTTGGGGCGAAGCCCCAAGCAAGGTCGCAGGGGCGGCAGCCCCCGATAATAAGCCCGGCACGGATGCCGGGCGTGTATGCCAAAAGGCTCTGCACGATGCAGAGCCCACCAAGCATACACAACCCTTCAACGAGGGGAAGGGGTTGGGGTTACAGGCAAGGATGCCTGAAAGTGAGCGCCAAAAGCGCATCAGGAAGATGCGCCACAGAGCGCTCACAAAGGGATAGAGAAATTGCTCTACTTATTAAATAAATAGACTTTTTAGACAAACTGAATCTTCCGCCGAACAATCGGCGGAAGATCTTTCTTATATACATTATTTACCTTCAATATGCTTCTTGATAGCTTCAAAACTGCTGTCGCTTATGATATGCTCTATACGGCAGGCATCCTTTGCCGCTGTAACATCATCAACACCGAGCGCAATAAACCACTTTGTAAGCAATGTGTGACGCTCATATACTCTTTCGGCTATCTCTCTCCCCGTTTCGGTAAGCTCTATATAACCTTTCTCATCAACCGTTACATATCCGTTTATACGCAGATTTTTTATTGCTATGCTTATGCTCGGTTTTGAATAATCAAAATAGTTAACTATATCTATCGATCTGACGCTGCCGGACTTGTTTCTAAGAATCAGTATTGATTCGAGATAATCCTCTGCCGATTCGTGAATCTGCATATCGTTTCACCCTTTCAAATAATACGGTTATTACAGTATAACACGAAAAGCCGAGATTTTCAAGTGTTTACCGATTATAAAAACAGTAAGGAAACCAAATGAAATTTCTTTCACATTTGCCTTTATAATTGACTTTTTTTTACCTTTGTGATAAAATACACATATAAATTCCTGTTAGATTTGAAAGGAAACGGATATGTCAAAAAGATACATAAAATTTTCCGCTGCTTTATCAGCGGTTATATTATCACTTTCGCTTGCAGCGTGCAGTTATAACAATATTTCTACCGATTCCGTCAGCAATAAAGGAGATTCCTCCGTTATTTCCGCTGAAAATTCTTCTGTTTCGGATTCTTCTTCGGATAGTTCTTCCGACACCAACTCTTCTACCGCTCCAAGCACGGTAGAATCTACCGTAAAATATGAGCCGGTCAAAGACGGAAAGTTTTCTTTGCCAAACGGAAAGCTCTCATTTGCTATGCCCGAAGGCTGGAAGCTTGCAAGTATGGCAATAGCATATCAGTTTGCCGATGAAGATGAATACAATGACAATAAGTTCAATCTTGTTGTCAGCAAAACGGACAGCCCTATAGAAGAAGTCACCTCCGAGCAGATGACTGCGACATATTCCGCAACAATGGAAAATTTCAAGCTGGTTGCTTTTGAGCATACCGAAATAGCAGGAAAAAGTGCAGTATATATGCAGCTTACCGGTATGGTATCACAGGTAACAAGGCAGACTACTATTACTCAGTATATGATCCAGTCGGGAGAAGACGCTTACTGCTTCTCGTTCACACAATCTACAGATGACGGAGTATTCCCCGATCTTATCGCAGGTGTAATTGATTCTCTTGAAATACAGTAAATATTCAGTATTAGCTCACAACTTTTTGTTGTGGGCTTAGCATTGATATGGGAGTTTTTATGGATAACAACAGATTTTACCGTCTTGACGAAATGATGCTGTCCCAGGTAGACAGCGGAATGATTCACGGCGGTCATTTAAGAATAATCAAGGACGGTATTAGATTATACGACAAATGCTTCGGTATGGCTGACAAAGCAAGAGGCGTCAGCGTATCCGACAACACCATTTACCGTCTTTACAGCATGACAAAGCCGGTTACCGCAGTTGCCGCAATGATACTTTATGACAGAGGTCTTATTGACCTTAACGACAGCGTTTGTTGGTATCTTGAGGGTTTCAGCAATCAGATGGTAGAAACCAAAGACGGCATAGTGCCTGCAAACCGTGAGGTGAAAATAATCGACCTGCTGACTATGACGGCAGGGCTTATGTATCCCGACAGGAATATCAATCCTTCGGGAGATAAAATGGCGGATCTGTTTGACGAATACTACAGGAGAGCGTTTTCAGGCAACGGAACATATTCTACCGTCGAGATGTGCAACGAAATGGGCAAAATACCGCTGTTTGCACAGCCTGGCACCTGCTGGAACTACAGCGTCTGCGCCGATGTACTGGGCGCAGTAGTTGAAGTAGTCAGCAAAAAGAGATACGGCGATTTTCTTAAAAGTGAGATTTTTACTCCTCTGGGAATGACCGATACCGACTTTTTTGTACCCGAAGAAAAGCGTGACCGCTTTGCAGAAATTTACATAAGAGGAGAAGACGGAAAGCTTGCTCCCTGCGACTGGCAACACTTAGGACTTGTGTATAAATACACAAAACGTCCCGAATTTGAGATTGGCGGAGCAGGTCTTGTATCTACCGTAAACGACTATGAAAAATTTGCTCAGATGCTCCTTAACGGCGGCGAATATAACGGTGTCAGAATAATAAGCAGAAAAGCTGCTCAGCTGATAACGCATAATATTATTACCGAACAGCAGATGCAGACTTATAACTGGGATTCCTGTATAGGCTATGGCTACGGTGGACTTATGAGAACACTCCTCCACCCCGAGATAACAACCGTAGGTTGTAAAGGCGAGTACGGCTGGGACGGCTGGACAGGAAACTATTTCTGCAACGATCCGGAGAATAACCTTACGTTTATGTATTTTATACAAGTCTGCGGCGGAAACGGAATAAGACCGATAAGAACACTGAAACAAGCGATGTATGCGGCGCTCGACAGATAAAAAACAAAAAACAGCAGGCGTAATGCAACACACCTGCTGTTTTTGTTATGTTGTAATCATTATTGCCTGTAATATGAATTGAACACGGGGCGAAGCACCTTGTACAGCGGCATACACAAAGCTGAAGCAACAAGACCTTTAACAAGCGTGAACGGACAGTTGAATACTATAAGGCAGTCAAGAAGACCGTTTACATTCGGATTTATCTCCTTGTACATATTGATTATAGCTTCAATAGGCATTATATTTTCATAGATGGGATACACTATAAAATAATTTGACACTATGCTGAGCAGAGCCATAATAACGCTTCCGATAACGCATCCGATGATCGCACCTTTATATGTGTTTATCTTTCTTCCGATTATTCCTGCAGGGATAACAAGGCAGCTGCTTAAAATGAAGTTTGAAAGCTCGCCTACGCCGCCTGTCATACTTGAAAACAGATTGATAATATTCTTCACAAGGCAAACAAATACTCCTGCTATAGGTCCCATTGTAAGTGAAGCCATAACAGCGGGGAAATCCGAAAAATCGAAGGAGATAAAGTTCGGCATTATCGGTATCTTAAAGCTGAACAGCATAAGCACCGATGCAACAGCCGCTAAAAGCGCTGTGAATACGAGTTTTCTCGTATCAAACATAAGTCTGAGGTTTTTGTTTGATTGAGTCTGCATAAAAATCATCCTTTCTATATCTGCTTCAAAGGTGACTTTCAGCCATAGCCAAAAAAATAACCCCGTAATGAGATTACGGGGCGTTCCTTTTTAAATTCAAAAGTGTTCAGCCGCTGAAAAATATAGATTTGCGGCTCAGCATTTCTGATTCTTTCATCCGGACTATACCGTCGGTTTCGGAATTTCACCGAATCGGCCTTGCAGTTACTGCTCGGCTCGTGGACTTTACCACCGGTGGAGAATTTCACTCCGCCCTGAAACAGATTACGCTAATATTATATGCAATAGGAACTTGTTTGTCAAGTGCTTTTAGGTAAATTTACCGTTAAATCTGTAAAATATGCCAAGAATATAACCGTAAACAGAAAAAATTGTTGCAAAAACCGTCGGTATGGTGTATAATAAAATTTGAATATACTGCCTTACTGCAGTAATTTTCATTTGCGAAAGGATTTTCTATGTTATTTGATATATTAAACGAACTCGGCAAAAACGAACCCGCCAGTCAGCAGCAAATTATTATTACAATTTTTGCTTATGCGGTAATACTGCTTATCGCCATACCTATACATGAATGCGCGCACTGCTTTATGGCGTATCTGCTTGGCGATGATACGGGACTTCGCTCGGGAAGAGTTACGCTTAACCCAATAAGACATTGGGACCCTATGGGAACGATAGGCATACTTACCGTAGGCATAGGCTGGGGCAAACCCGCACCGGTAAATCCCGTAAGAGGAAGAAAAGTATCGGCAAGAGCGTTTATGGCTATAACTGCGGCGGCAGGACCGATATCCAACATACTGCTGTCGTATATCTTTATATTAATAGGCAAGCTTGTATTATTTTTCTTCGATTCGGCAAATTCTATGGTTGCCTCTTATGTTTGTGATGCATTTATAATGGCGGCTTTGATTAATATTTCGCTCGCAGTGTTCAACCTGCTTCCTATACCGCCTTTTGACGGCTCAAGAATTTTGCTTGTTTTTCTTAAGGAAAGAACATATTTCAAGCTGATGCAGTATGAGCAGTATATAATGATAGG
>CAMEKR010000028.1 GCA_945921515.1 uncultured Clostridia bacterium
CGACTGGCTGGGATAGCGGGATTTGAACCCACGAGTGACGGAGTCAAAGTCCGTTGCCTTACCGCTTGGCTATATCCCAAAATAAACAAATACCGCCGGCACTAAGCCCAGCGCAGGCGGCATCTGTTGTAATAAATATGGGGTGGGAGATGGGACTCGAACCCACGATCTTCGGGACCACAATCCGACGCGTTAACCAACTACGCTACACCCACCATAAATGGCACGCCACACAGGATTCGAACCTGTGACCTACCGCTTAGAAGGCGGTTGCTCTATCCAGCTGAGCTAGTGGCGCATGGTCATCATTTAACATATTTATTATCATAAATAAAGCTCTCACTGTCGTGAGAACTTATGGAGCGGGTGATGGGAATCGAACCCACACAACCAGCTTGGAAGGCTGGGATTCTAGCCATTGAACTACACCCGCAAATCTATTTTGCTCAAACATCTCTTTGACGCTTGTATATTATAACACAGTGAAAGAACAATGTCAAGTAGTTTTTGAAAATTTTTCACACTTTTGAAAAAACACTTTGGTATTACAAGGAGGTTTGCACTAAAATTATCATATCTCTACTGTCTAAGAGCATCAACCGGCCTCATCTTTGCCGCTTTATATGCCGGATAACTGCCTGACAGCATACCGATAACAGCAGATATCATAACCGAAGCCGCAATCACATCAGGACGGATAATATAGTTTTCATTAACAGCAAGTGCGATGCCGTATCCTGACAGAATACCTGCCGCCGAGCCGATTACACTTCCGATAATACATATAAGCGTGCTCTCTGCAAGAAATTCTGCCACTATTCTGCTGTTTTTCGCTCCGAGAGATTTTTTTATTCCTATTTCTCTTTTGCGTTCTCCTACGCTGACAAGCATAGCTGTCATAACCGAAACCGACGCTACTGCAAGAGATATTCCTGCCGTGAACGAAAGCGCAGACGATGCTGTATGCAGAATTGCGTCAAGCTGTTTTTTCTGTGTCTGCAATTCGCTAACCTTCACCCCTTCCTCTCCTTTTACTGACGCCATACAGTTTTTTATTCCGTCTACTGTCATTTCACCGTCACTTTTTTTATCAAGCAGTACGGCTATCTTGTCATAGTCGGTTTTTCCGCATATATTCTGAGCAGTTGTATAAGGAATGTATACAAAATACGGAACGGCGTCGTTCATCATATTCTGTATAGGGCTGAGTCCTGACTCTGCCACTCCAACTACAAGAAACTGCTCATAATTTCCCGCAAAATTAACTCCGACGGTTTTTCCTGTGATATTGGTTCTTCCGTATGTTTCCAGTGCTATCTCGCTGTCTACTACGCATACTTTTGACGATGAAGCTACATCGTTCTTATCAATAAGCCTGCCGTGAATTGCATCCATTGATATAATTTCATCTGCCTCTTCGCTGACGCCCCATACCACGCATGAAACATTGTCTTCTTTAAGCTCACAGTTTGTAGCACCGGACATAAGCGGCATCGCTCCGGTAACTCCGCTGAGCCCCGCAAGCTGCTCTATGTCCTCGTCACCGAGCTGAACTCCTATGGCTTTAGCTTCAACGAGCACCGAATTTACTCCCATATCATCAAGACTGTCATTAATTTTATCGGTACCTATCTGTCCTGCGGCAGAAATGACGGTCACGGAGAATATCCCTATTGCCACCGTACTCATAGTAAGCGCGCTCCTTGTCTTACTTCTCCATATATCAGACATCACCGATAAAAAACTCATATTTACCTCCGTGAATTTGTACGCCTTTTGTATTTAACCTTTTCTGTTTCTTGAAATCAGCGCGTTTACTGCAATTCCCTGTGCAGAATCCACAACTTCTTCCTCTGTGCTGACTCCGAACACCTGTGTAACATCCGCAAGCTCAAATCCGGTAACTATATCTCTTCTTACTGCTCTGCCGTCCTCAATCACATAAACATATTGGCTTTTGTCGTCCTGCATAATCGCCGAATAAGGCAGAGTAACCACTTCCCTCTTGATTCCCGTTTCTATTGTCACATTGCCGTTCATACCGCTTTTCAGCGTTTCGGATGGATTATTTATGCTTACAACTACATCGGCTACCGTTTCTTCCACATTGCCGATAAACTGTCGTCTTGGCGTCTCACTTTTAGAAATAACTTTGCCTTCAAAACTTCCGTCAGCAGAAGATATGCTGATAACTGCATTCTGCCCTGTCCTCACCTTGTCTATGTTCCTGTACGGCACAGAAACATTCATCACAAGCGCTCCCCTGCCGCCTATCTGTGCAATGCTTTCACCTGCAGCTATGATCTCGTTGCTTTTTGCCAATGCGCATACTTCGCCCGATATCAAAGCGTTTATCTGAAGTGGTATATCAACCGATGAATAAAATGCTCCCGTGCTTGAAGGATACATTTGCGACATAGCATCAAGCACCGCCTGCTTATCGACAGTAGCGATAAGCTGTCCCTGATCGACTCTTTCTCCCACGGTAACATAATATTCTTTAATTATCAGAGGGATATCTTCTTTTATGTCGCATATCTGAGAAAAGCCTACAGAGCCGCCGCAGGAAATTGACGGTGTATATTCGTTACGCTGAGGGAATATTACATCCACCTTTTTTACTCCAGATTGAACTATCGCAGGCATTGCAAAGTATAAAGCCACGCCTGATATGATAACCGCTGCAAGTATCGCTATTCGTATGAAAACTCCGATTTTTCTGTTTTTATAATATTCCATTTTATATCTCCTTTGGCTAAATCTCCTTATATTGTTAGTAATATAGGCAAAATTATTACAGCAAAAAAGTGAATATTACATTGTCATGGGCAGAAAATAACCGTATAATTTCTCAAAGAAGGTGTAAAAATGAATATGATATTATGCAGCGAACCATGTGTTCATCAGCAGGACGGCTGCTGCGGTCTCAACGGTGCAGGACTTATCACAAATGCCGCTTTGTCGCCATGCCGATATTTCTCTCCTAAAGATATAGAATCATATGAAAAGAAGGACATCTCCGATAATGAAAAGAAATCTGATACAAGCTACTGAAATATCACGCCGCTATACTATGGGGGATTATACGGTAAACGCCCTTAACAATATAAATCTTACCGTGCAGGAAGGTGAATTTATCGCAATAACCGGTTCAAGCGGCTCGGGAAAATCAACTCTGATGAATATAATAGGTTTGCTTGACTCAAGCGACAGCGGAACATATCTGTTTTGCGGAAAGAATGTGAGAGAGCTGTCCGACAGAGAACTAAGCATAATACGCAATGAAAAAATCGGATTCATATTTCAGTCGTATAACCTCATTCCTACACTGTCTATACTCGACAATGTGGCTCTTCCTCTTGCGTACAGAGGAATGCCTTGCGCTGAGCGTTACAGCAGAGCCGTCTCGGCGCTGAAAGCAGTAGACTTAAGTCACAGGATATCTCACCGCCCTTGTGAGCTTTCGGGCGGTCAGCAGCAAAGGGCGGCGATAGCAAGAGTTATTGCTTCCGATCCCGAGCTGATTCTTGCTGATGAACCTTGCGGAAGCCTTGACAGCAGCTGTGCGAAAGATATTATGGAGCTGCTGAAAAACAGGCAGAAAGCAGGAAAGACGGTTATTCTAATCACTCACAATCTTTCCGATATAGTTTATGCTGACAGAGTGCTGACGGTTCATGACGGAAAACTGACAGGAAATAATTTTTAAAAATGCTTGCAAATCTCGGTAGAATAGTGTATAATTGTTTATGTTATTTCTATACGGATCTCAAGCAAATCTACATAGTATAACGGAATATATGCCTCCTTAGTTAAATGGATATAATAAACCCCTCCTAAGGGTTAGTTGTGAGTTCGATTCTCGCAGGGGGTGCCAAAGTGCAACAAGAGTCTTCGTGTAGAAGGCTCTTTTTTTATTCGAGTTTCGTTCATTCCTTAGTTAAATGGATATAAGAACCCGACCCGTTACCGAAATCAAAGATTTCGAACGGGTGCCCGGAACCTTGATACTCGCTTCGCTCGTATGAATAAACCCCTCCTAAGGGTTAGTTGTGAGTTCGATTCTCGCACGGGGTGCCAAAGTGCAACAAGAGTCTTCGTGTAGAAGGCTCTTATTTTTTCGAAATTTTATACAAACATAACCGAAAACCTTGATTATTTATGGCTTTCGGCTTTATTTTATATCTTTCTATTATGTGTCGGTGTTTCCTTGCAGTAAACACTTTTCAAAATGAAAGGAAAATATTACTATTGACTTATGAGGTTACTGTTACGATATACATTCTTCGTTTGCGAAAAGTAACAAAATTCACGACGGATTATTGAAAAACTGCGGATATTCGTATATAATATAACCTGTAATATTATGTCTATCAGATAGTAGCAGTGTATGAAAGGCTATCTCTCAATACGGTTTTTCAAAAGGCAATCCCCGATAATAAGCAAAGCCAAAAATTTCTCACAATAACTGCTCCGATACCTATAATAAATGTTTAGTGCAACGATTTTTGCTGAAAGGAAGTTGACACAATGACATATCGGATGGGTAGCTTTTAACAAGCAGGCATAGAGCATCTGTGCTTTTTTGTCAACCCGTTTTTTATATTATCCGTCTATGGCAAGCTGCTCTTTGCTTTTTTGACGGCTATTCGTATTTACGTGCGGAGGTATTACTGCATGACTAAACAAAATCACAAAACCGGCATTCTTGTAGCCGTGATGGTTATTAGTGCTATTATTTTACGCGTTTTGGGAAAGTTTGATATATTAATCGTTCCCGGTGGGATCCTACGCTCGCTTATCTATATCACCCTATATATCGGATGGGGAATTTCCGTCAGTAAACGGATTATTCAGGTGCAGGTGCGCCTTTATCTGATTTTAGTTTCCTGCTTAATGGTTTTCTGGTTTGTTATCCGTTCAACGAATTACTTTTTTACAGCTGACGCCGCAATAAAACGGTATCTATGGTACTGGTACTACTTGCCAATACTGTTTATCCCGCTGTTTTCTTTGTTTGTCGCCATCTCAATTGGCAAACCGGCAAACTCAAAATTATCGAAAACAACGCTGATGCTATTATATATCCCTACGACGCTTTGTCTGCTGTCGGTGGTTACAAATGATTTTCATCAGCTTATCTTTTCCTTCCCTGCAGGAGATGTATGGACGAACAGAAGCAAGACGTATGCATTTGGATATAATTTAGTGATCGGATGGGAGATTATCTGTGCTTTTGCGGCTTTTATTATCATGTTGATCAAGTGCCGTCACTCCAAAAGAAAAAAATATCTGCCGATTTTGCCGGTAGCAGCTTCTATCGTATATGCCATAATATATGCCAGCGGTATAAAATGGATGCAGATCATAGCCGGCGACATCGCGGCAGCCCAGTGTCTGCTGTTCACAGGAATATTGGAAAGCTGTATTCAATGCGGGCTTATCAGTACCAATACCGGTTACAAAGCTCTGTTTGAAGCAGGATCCATAGGAGCGCAGATCGTAGATACAGACCGTAATACCCGTTATGCCTCGTCAAACGCACCGGAGCTGACGGCTGATATGATGCGCTCGGCGGAGAGCGAGGCGGTAAAGTTGGATAACAACACGCTGCTAAAAAGCAGCAAAATCCCCGGCGGTCATGTTTTGTGGCAGGAGGATATTACTGACATTAACGCTGTGCTTCAAAAGCTGGAGGAAAACCGAAAAATGATCTCGGAAAGCAATGATGAAGAGCAGGAAAACTATAAAACCAAGGTAAAAATCAATACCGTTCGGGAAAAGAACAGACTATATGACCGACTGCAGTCACAAACCGCACATCAAATTGAGTTGCTCGATCAGCTCCTGACGCAAAACGAAGCGGAATCCGATCCCGATAGGCGCCGCAGCCTGCTTGCAAAAGCGGCGGTAATCGGTGCATACATAAAACGTCGGGGTAATTTAATGTTTATCGCCGAAAAAACAGATGTAACGGATACAGCCGAGCTGTCAGCTTGTCTTGATGAATCCTTTGCCAATTTAGAGCTTATGGGCGTGGAGTGTGCGATTGATATACCCGGCAAAAACAGTATTTATACGCAGGACGCAATTCGTGTATATGACTTTTTTGAAGAGGTGACGGAATCGGCGATGGTTGACCTTAGTTTTGTCTGGATGAAAGCCCGCGATCTTGAACATTCTATCATCTTTTATCTGCAAGCAGAAAGCAAAGTCGACTTATCCGCACTTTCAAAGCTTGCTGATACCTTCGATTACGAGGAAGGTGTATGGCGCTTTTCTATGCGTATAGGAAAGGTGGGTGAGAAAGCGTGACGAATTTTTATCTTTCTACTGCATTAGTGAAAACTACACTACTCGTTGCCCTGTTCATTACCCTGATTCTATCTATTTTCCTGCTGCTTTCAGATTATAGCAGACAGCTTAAAAAATGGAAAAGATATACGCATATATCAGTATTTCTGTTGTTGCTTGTCTTGTTGTCAATGTTAGCGGATGCTTCTTATAAGTTTAACGAAGGATTGGAATTCAAAGAATGGCTGCCTGTGCCTATGTGGCTGCTCTGGTGCATTACATTAGCGGCAGATTTTCTGATAATCCGTGATACAGTGGGGCTGTACAAGCTGAAAAAGCAATCGCTCAGCCGAGATTCAATCAAACAGGCACTGGATATGCTCCCAAGCGGCGTATGCTATTTTTCACAATCCGGCAAAGTCAAGCTGTGCAACAGGCAAATGGATTCTTTATTACACACTATCTCACAAAGCGACATCCAAACACTTACAGAACTGCAAGAAGCTTTGACGCAATGTGAAGCGTGTAGCGGAGTGATACGACTCTCACAGGAGAGGCAGACATATCTTTTCCCTGACGGCAAAGCTTGGCGTTATCGACAAACCGAGATAACGACCGATGACGGCGCCTTGTATACGGAAGCGATATTCTCGGATATCACTGAGCTTTACAATAAAAATCTTGAGCTGAAAGCGCAGATCAAGCAGCTTAATGCTATTTCCCGCGAAATAAAATGGCTTTCCGACAACGCTCTGATCCTTACAAGAGAAAAGGAGATTCTATCCGCTAAGACGAAGTTGCATGATGATATGGGAGCCGGACTTATTGCCATACGGCACATTCTTCACCACAACCGTACGGAAGAAGCGACAAACGCTATGGATTTGTTCCGCAGGGCTGTCAGTGCTATAAAATACGATATTTCATATCCGGGTGGGCACAACGAGCTGGACAGATTTCTGCAGGATGCCAAGACTATCGGCATAATAGTAAATCTGTCCGGAGAATTGCCAAAACAAGAGGAGCTTCAGCATACTTTGATTCTCGCCATGCGGGAATGTCTGACAAACAGCGTTCGTCATGCCAAAGCAACTACTATTTATATCACGATGGAGAATAACATCGACAGGGTTTCCATGAAAATCACAAACGACGGAAAAGCTCCGGAATCAGAGGTTATTCCCAAGGGCGGACTTCACAACCTTTATCGACATATCCTGGATTGCGGCGGTACGATGGAAATAAAGTCGAAGCCGAGCTTTGAGTTAACCGTGGTTCTCCCTGTGACAAAGGAGGGTAATAATGAAACAGATTCTTATTGTAGAAGATCAGCGGATGCCCCGTGAAAACATGGAGCGGACGCTTTCTGACAGCGGAAGATATGAGCTGGTTGCCAGCCTCAACGGAGCGGATATTGCTTTTTTAAAATGCAGTCAGCAACACATTGACTTGATTTTAATGGACGTCTGCACTTCGGGTAATAAGGATGGGATCGAAGCTGCCGCAGAAATCAAGGCGAAGTTTCCTAAAATCAAGATAATCATTGTCACTTCAATGGTCGAGGTTAGCTATATTGAACGTGCAAGAGCAGCCGGCGTTGACAGCTTCTGGTATAAGGATATCAGTCCCGAATCTCTTATTGATGTGATCGATAGAACGATGGCGGGAGAGCATATTTTTCCTAACGAAACACCTAAGGTAAAATTAGGACTCGCCGAAAGCACTGAACTTACATCAAAGGAAATCGAGGTACTGCGGCTAATCTGCGACGGATTGGAATACGATGAAATCGCCGACAAGCTGAATATTACGGAAAGAACCATCAAATACCATGTTTCTAACATTTTGTCAAAAACCGGATACGCTAACAGAACCCGGCTTGCCATAGCAGTAACAAACAAGAAATTTATCGTTCCAAACCTGCCTGAAGAACAGGAGTTTTCCTCATTCGAATAACCAAAACCTTATCTTTTTATCCCTTTTTTCATTAAATCCGTTTTCTTTTTTGAAAAAGTGCTGAAACCTGTACTTAGGTACAGGGCGCTATCATAATAAAACTATATCCTCTGAACTTATGAAGAACTGCAGAAGACCGTTTTTCTGTATGAAAATTCGTCAAAAAAAACACACGGTCAATTATACGGCTGAACGCCAAAAATAAACAAGGAGGAATTGCTTATGAAAGCAAAAACAAAACTTATAAAGCTATGCGGCGTACTGCTCGCCCTTGTGATGATTGTTGGAATGCTGCCTGCCACAGCGCTGGCAGAGGAAAAGACAGTAGCAACTGAATCGCCTGACTTTGTACATGATAGCGAAGTAGCAATAGCTCTGCTCAATGCCCATAAGACGCCGGGAGCAAAGGACAGTACGTGGGACAGTGCTACCAAAACTCTGACTCTTAACGGCGTGAACTTTGTAACCACAGATTAAACCGGAATGACGTTACCTGCCGGTACGACAATAGTCCTGAATGGTGTAAACACTATCACCGGCGGAGATTCGTCTCTTGAGTGCTGCGGCATTTATGGCTATGGTTATTTTTACGTTGAAGGCACCGGCATACTCAAGGTGACTGCAGGCAATTCAAGCGGTTCCAGAAGCATCGGAATCCTAGCAACAGGTATAGCGGTCAATGGAGGCGAGATCATCGCAACGGGCGGCTCGGCATCAAGTACCAGCTACGGAATCTTAGACTCTAATGCTTTGGCCATCAATAGCGGCAAGGTCACCGCAACAGGCGGTACAGCAACAGGTTCCAGCATCGGCGTTAAGCAGGTATATATGTACGGCGGCTCCTTAGTTGCCACAGGTAACGACAATGCTGTGGAAAAAAACCAAATCTTGACTCTGCGGATTATCCCACCTATTGGTGGCGCACATCAAGCAACGGCAATTATACAGATAGCTCGACTACTCCGTATACCTACGCTTCGACAGATAAATATGTAGAATTCCGTGACACAGAGCCCGCCGCTTACACCGTGTCCTTCGACGCTAACGGCGGTATCGGCACAATGGCAGATGTTGTAAGAGATTATGGCTTATACTGTCTCCCTGAAAATAGCTTTACTGCCCCTGATGGCAAGTATTTTAAGGGCTGGGCGCTAAGTCCTGACGGCAGTGTTCTTTCCACTGAAATATATAATATTACAGCTAACACGACCTTCTATGCTATCTGGGAGGATATAAAGAGCGTAAACTCAATAAACGCAACAATCACCGCACCGGTATTGGGCGCAACTCCTGATTATGAACCTTTATATGATTCTAACCCCACCGGCGGATTCACAATTGGAGGATTGAATTGGTGTAAAGTTGCCGTAGAGAATTACACAGGCACAGATAAAGATAATTGGTTTGGATTGTCATCGGGCGAAACGTTTAAAAATGGCTATTATTATAACGTAGATTTGTTCTTTTGTCTGAACGATGGCTACAAGCTGGCAGATACCATAACCGGCACCATCAACGGAATTCCTCATAACGATACCTATGGCGGAGTTTATGACAGCACTTCCACTGCTTATCTTAGCATAGTCTTCGAACCGTTTGATATGGTTTCTCCTGTAACAGGTCTTAAGATAACTCCTGCAAGCTCATCATCATTGACGCTGAGCTGGGATAAGATTGACAGCGCAACAGGCTATATTATCCAGCAGTACAAAAACGACACTTGGACTCATGTAAGACAGCTTGCAAGAAATACGGTTACATCGTATACTGCAACCGGACTTTTACCGTCGACTGCTTATCAGTTCAGAGTAAGAGCTTATTATACAAACGGAAGTACAACAACGTACAGCAGTTATACTACTATAAACGGCATTACAAAACCGAGTAATATGACAGGTTTGAAGGCAACTTCAACTTCAAGCTCAGTCACATTCAGCTGGGATAAAAACGACAGCGCAACAGGCTATCTTATCCAGCAGTTCAAGGACGGCAAGTGGACTCATGTAAGACAGCTTGCAAGAAATACGGCTACTACATACACAGCGACCGGACTCGCTCCTTCAACGATTTATCAGTTCAGAATCAGAGCTTACTATACAAACGGCAGTTCGACCACATACAGTGACTACACGACCTTCCGCGCTATGACAAAGCCGAGCAATATGACAGGTTTGAAAGCAACTTCAACAGCAAACTCTGTAACTATCAGCTGGGATAAAAACGACAGCGCAACAGGCTATCTTATCCAGCAGTACAAGGACGGCAAGTGGACTCATGTACGACAACTTGCAAGAAACACAGCAACAACATATACCGCAACAGGTCTTACTCCGTCTACAACGTATCAGTACAGGATAAGAGCTTACTATACAAGCGGCACTGCGACCACTTACAGTGACTATACAACGATTTCCATCAAGACAACAAGCTGACTTCTCCGACAAATTAAAACAGCACAGCGGCGGCATCATATGATTCCGCCGCACAGTTTTATATATAAACATCTTTAGCTATACTACCCTACTCACTTTTAAGTAGGGTATTTTTTATTAAAAGTGCTGAAACCTGTACTTAGGTACAGGGCGCAAATGCAAAAAATCAGTTATAATATTCAAGGAATAAAACTGTGTTGCCGATTTTACATTCTTAATGGGAGATGATTTCATGAGGATAGTTTTAGTTGATATGCAAAACGCTTTATTCGCCGACCACATTAACATTGCCAATATTATCGGATAACGGAGGAAAGAGATATGGGATTATTTGAAAAAAAATACTGCGACGTATGTGGCGAAAAGATCGGACTGCTCGGAAACCGCAAATTAGAGGACGGCAATCTCTGCAAGGATTGTGCAAAGAAGCTCTCACCCTTTTTCAGCGATCGCCGCAATTCCACCGTGGAGGAAATTAAGCAGCAGCTTGCCTACCGTGAGGAAAACCAGCTCCGTTTGGCGGCTTTCCACCCTGACAGTACCTTCGGTAGATTTAGAAAAGTGTATGTTGATAGAGCCGGTGAGAAGTTTATTGTGACCACTGCCTCCAACTGGCGGGACGCAAACCCCGACCTGATCTCCTTTTCGCAGGTCACAGGTGTTGACACCGATATTCACGAAAACAAAACCGAAATCTATTATAAGGATGATGAGGGCAGGAGCAAAAGCTACAATCCACGCCGCTATGAGTACGACTACGAGTTTAATGTAACAATTCTGGTGGACTCTCCGTGGTTCGACAAGATTGAGCTGGAATTAAGCAGCGGCAATCGCCCCGATAGCCCCTACACTGACCTTTACCGCCAGTATGAGGAGCAGATGCACACCCTGTACGATATTCTGATCGGAAGTCAGCGCCAGACTTACGGGCAAAACAATTCAGCGGCTTCTGCCGACCCTGCTCTCGATGCCCGTGAACAGGAGATTATGGATACCGTCATAATGAATACCTCATGGATTTGCAGTTCCTGCAATCGTCCAAACATGTACACCCTTACCTGCAGCAATTGCGGAAAGCCGTTAGACCCTGCTCTCAAGACCCGTGAACAGGAGATTATGGCGAACATCATCAAGAATACCCCGTGGACCTGTAAATCCTGCAAGCATCCAAACGTGTACACCCTTGCCTGCAGCAATTGTGGAGAGCCGGTATCGGACGAGAGTGTACTGAAACTCGCAAAAGATGTTGCTAAGGCACAGATAGTGCTGGGTAACATTGACCAGAATGGCAAAGCCGCTCCGATTGCGCAAAGCGTTCCGCAGAGTTGGACCTGTTCCTACTGCGGCGCTCAGAATTCCGGCGATTTCTGCGAAAGCTGCGGGGCTAAAAGAGAGTAAGTCCTGCGTGAAAAGACCGGGTGAGCAGCACACAGCTTCTCAAACTTTTTCAGTGTAATCACAACATAATTGCGATATAATTTCCACGAAGGTTCTTAAAGGAACATTCGCAATCTTAGATTTCTTTGGAGGTACTACTATGAAAAGAACACTTATTGTCGCCCTTGCCGCATTAATGATGTTATCCGTTGCCGGTTGCAACTCATCGGGAAACTCAAATGCACAAAATAGTTCTGCTGCGGGAAACGTTAATGAAACAGATGCACCAAATAGTTCTGCTGCGGGAAACGTTAATGAAACAGATGCGCAAAATAGTTCTGCTGAGGGAAGCGTTAACGAAACAGAAGCCCCCGCCGTCGCTCGCACCCTCGTAGGCTCATGGCGCCATGAAATGGGCTACACCTACGTTTTCAGAGAGGATAAAACAGGCGAATACCTTGTTGATGGTAACGACGAGCCCTTCTGGGCTTTCACCTACGAAACCGACGGTGATAAACTTACAATGTATGAAGACGGAAGCCTTCTTATGGAAACAAAGTACACCATAGATGGAGATACTCTCATTATCGAGGATTCCTTCGGCGAAAAGGTTTATTACACATATAAAGCCTGAATTATCGGATAATTAAAATAATAATCCAAAGGCTTTGGTGAATGTTATCGACATCTCTCCCCGGTTATGTTAGAATATAGTAAACTATATTCACATAATTCATATTTAATAAACCTGTTGAGGAATGTGGCTGCGACATTAAGCCTGTCGCAAAGGTTGAACCTTCCTGCACAGAGGACGGTAAGTAAGCGTACTACAAGTGCAAAGGATGTGCCAAGTTCTATGAATCTGTGAAATAACAGATAACTGACCATTTAAGGATGGCGGTAGCGGATCTTCCGTTGCTGCCATTTTCTGTTAATACATACCCTGCACCTATAACGGCTAAACTGCTTTTTGCGTTCCTTTATCAGTATCTTCAAAAAATATGTCATTTCGTTCCTTTTTGATGTCATTTCGTGCCATTTCTATTGACAAACCGGAGAAAGTATGAAATAATTATAATGTGTAAATTTAACCGATATCTGCCACGATACGCAGATGATTTTAAACGCACAGCCGGTTAATATTTGGATTAATTCAAGGAGGAGTTTTTATGGTCAGAAAACTTAAAAAGCCGATAGCATTCTTGCTATCATTTGCAATGATCATGACCGTACTGCTCGATTTTCCGGGCAATACCTTCGGTATGATCACAGCAGGGCTTCATGCAAGCGCAGAAGAAATCTCGCCTGCTAAGCCCGATGTCGGTGAAGGTACGGAGGCAAGTCCGTACGAGATCGACAGCGCACAAGAGCTTTACTGGTTTGCGGCTCTGGTAGACGGTACACTCACAGACGGTACCGCTCAGAACGTTGCCGCATGGGCAAAGCTCACGGCTAATATCACGGTAAACACCGGAGTACTTAAAGAGGACGGCACTCTTGTAAGCAATACAAGCGGATTTGTGGATTGGACGCCTATCGCAACAAAAAGCAAATCATACTCAGGTACCTTTGACGGACAAGGATTCACAATATCCGGACTGTATTATGAATACAACGATGACGATGCTGTTGGCTTGTTCGGCGCTATAAGTTCAGACGGTAAAATCAAAAATGTCACCATAGCTGATTCTTATTTTCACGAAGAATATTATGTCGGTGGTATCTGTGGTTTTTCCAGCGGAGAGATCACCAACTGCCATAACTACGGCTTATTACGAGGATATAATTCAATCGGCGGCGTCTGCGGCTTTAACTTAGGCACGATCTCCGACTGTCACAACGCAGGTAAAGTATCTGACGCATCATATAATCTCGGCGGCATCTGCGGCACAAGCGGCGGAGATATCACAAACTGCTATAACACCGGCGCTTTATCGGCAAGTTACAATGTCGGCGGTATTTTAGGCTACAGAGATGGCGGTAAAATCAGAAACTGCTTTAACATCGGCACAGTAGCCTGCGGAAATAACGGCGTCGGCGCAATATGCGGACACGACCAGCCTTCCGTCACATCGACCGATCCCGCATACATAAACTGCTATTATGACAGCGAAGTTTTTACGGGCTTTGCGGTTGACTTAAATAAAAGTGTAGTAAAAAATGTACGTGGCAAGTCTTCGGATAAGTGCGGAAACGGCGAGGTAGCTTATCTCTTAAATAACGGAGAAAGCCCTGCTGTATGGGGACAGGAAATCGGCGTGGATAAGCTCCCCGTACTCGGCGGTATGCAGGTTTACGCTACTACAGGCTGTGTAACCTATTCCAACGATCCTGCCAATGTCGGAGCTAAAGGGCATGATTTCAGCAAAGGAAACGGAATATGCGATGATTGCGGTGCGTACATTCCTGCAGAAGCCGATGAAGACGGCATATATCAGATAAGCAGCGTTACCGACCTTTACTGGTTTGCACAGCAGGTAAACGGCGGAAACACAAGCTTAAAAGCTGTTCTCACAAATGATATCAAGGTGAACGAAGGCGTGCTTAAGGAAGACGGCACTCTTGCCGATGATCCAAGCGGTTTCAGAGTGTGGACTCCTATCGGAAATGCAGAAGCACCGTTTAGCGGCACCTTTGACGGACGTGGTAAAACAATATACGGCTTATACATTGATTCAACAAAAGATTTTGTCGGCTTGTTCGGTGTTACGGCCAAAAACAGCGTTATTGCGGACGTTGCTGTAAGCGATTCTTATTTTAAAGGTAATGTTTGTGTAGGCGGTATCTGCGGATCTAACAGTTCTGTTGTCCAGAACTGCATAAACAACGCCACTGTAGTCGGCAAATCCAGCGTCGGCGGTCTGTTCGGCGTTAATATGGGTATTATCTTTTTTGTTAAAAACAGCGGATATGTTACAGGCGTAGAGAATGTCGGCGGTGTGTGCGGCTATCATTCAGACGCTAATTCAGACACTTATATTTTTTACGGCATGAACGACGGAACGGTAACGGGAGAAGATATAGTCGGCGGCATATGCGGGGAAAGCATGTGCGATATTAAGCTCTGTTCCAACACAGGAGAAGTAAACGGTAATAACCATGTCGGCGGTATACTTGGATTTAGAAGAGGCGGATTAATCAGTAGCTGCTATAACGCAGGTGCTATAAAATGCAAATACGGTGATAGCGGCTCTATATTAGGTAAAAACTTATCTGACAACACAGTAACAACTCCCGTCATTGTAGACTGCTATTATAATACCGACATTTACACTTATGGTTTAGGTGTAAATGACTCCAGCGTGTTTGAAAACTTTAAGGGTAAGAACACAGAGCAGTTTGCAAGCGGTGAAGTTGCATACCTTTTAAACGCAAACGGCAACCAGGGCGGAATTGCCTGGGGACAGGAAATCGGCGTGGATAAGCTCCCCGTACTCGGCGGTATGAAGGTTTACGCAACAACAGGCTGTGTTACTTATTCTAACGATCCTGATAATATCGGTGAAAAACAGCATAAATTCATCAACGGCAGCGATACTTGCTCCTTCTGCGGCTCGTACATTCCGGCAGAAGCCGATGAAAACGGCATTTATCAGATTGACAGCGTTACCGACCTTTACTGGTTTGCACAGCAGGTAAACAGCGGAAATAATTCAAGCATAAAAGCTGTCCTCACCACCGATATTACGGTGAACGAAGGAGTACTTAAGGCTGACGGCACTCTTGCCGATGATACAAGCGGCTTCAGAGTATGGACTCCTATCGGTAAGAAAGGCTATATATTTGAAGGTGAATTCGACGGACAGGGACACACAATATCCGGCTTGTACGTTAATGATCCGGAAGCAACCCGTGTTGGATTGTTCGGATCAACAAGCGACACCGGCACGATTAAAAACGTAGGAGTTATAGATTCATACTTTTACGGCGATGAATATGTCGGCGGTATATCCGGTTCAAACGATGGCACTATCACAAACTGCTACAGCATAAGCTCGGTAAACGGAAACACCGATGTCGGCGGCATCTGCGGATATAACCCGTGCGGCAAAATCAATAATTGCTTTAGTGCGGGCACGGTAAGCGCAGAGAAATGGTTCGGCGGCGTGTGCGGATATAACTATGAAGAAATCACCAACAGCTATTATGACAGCGACGTTTTCCCGGGTCCGGCTATCGGTTTAGATTACGGTACAGTTTCAAATGTCGTAGGCTGGACTGCAGAGCGGTTTGCAAGCGGCGAGGCAGCATATATATTCAACGGCGACCAGAGCGTAATTGTCTGGGGACAGGAAATCGGCGTGGATAAGTACCCCGTATTCGGCGGTATGCAGGTTTATGCAACAACAGGCTGTGTAACCTATTCCAACGATCCTGCCAAAGTCGGAGCTAAAGGGCATGATTTCAGCAAAGGAAACGGAATATGCGATGTTTGCGGTGCGTATGAGCCGGCTGAATCGGTTGACGGCGTATATCAGATAGACAGCGTTACAGACCTCTACTGGTTTGCACAGCAGGTAAACAGCGGCAACACAAGTATAAGCGCTGTCCTTACGACCGATATCACGGTAAACACCGGAGTACTTAAAGCGGACGGCACTCTTGCAAGCGACACAAGCGGCTTTAAGGTATGGACGCCCATAGGAAACAGCAAGAACAAATATACCGGAACCTTTGACGGTAAGGGATATAAAATATCGGGACTGTACATTAACGATGAAAAAGCAAATAATGTTGGCTTGTTCGGATATTTATATGAAAACGGAAAAATCTGTAATTTAGGCATTGAAGACTCATATTTCTGCGGATATGAGAAAATTGGCGGCGTTTGCGCTGTTAACGACCTCGGATCAATAATGAATTGCAGTAACGCAGGCACAATTTGCGGAAACATTAACGTCGGCGGAGTGTGCGGTTTTAATACAGATGGCTTATCATTAACCAAATGTTATAACACCGGCTTGGTAAGTGCAAAAGAAAGATCCGGCGGTATATGCGGCTATAATATATACGCTACTATCGATTACTGCTATAACACAGGCACGGTAAGCGGTGATGGCAATGTAGGCGGTATATGCGGCTATAATACGAACAACGGCAAAATCATCTCCTGCTTCAGCATTGGCACAATAAGCTGTGATTCAGGCTATGCAGGCGGCGTGTGCGGTTACAGTTCTTACACAGCAAGTGTAAAGTACTGTTATTTTGACAAAACCGTTTATTCAGGCGACGCAGTCGGCTATAACGGCGGCACACCGACAAGTGTACTTGGAAAGTCTTCGGATAAATTTGCAAACGGCGAGGTAGCATACCTGCTTAACGGCGACCAGAGCAGTATTATCTGGGGACAGACAATCAATTCAGACAAGCTCCCCGTAATCGGCGGTGCGCAGGTTTATGCAACAACAGGCTGTATGACCTTCTCAAACGATTCTGCCAAAACCGAAGCTAAAGATCATGATTTTAGCAAAGGAAACGGAATATGCAATGATTGCGGTGCTTATGAGCCTGCAGAATCGGTTGACGATGTATATCAGATAGACAGCGTTACAGACCTCTACTGGTTTGCTGAGCAGGTAAACAGTGGAAATACAAGCTACAATGCTGTACTGACTGCAGATATTACCGTAAACAGCGGTGTTATTGATTCAAACGGCAATCTCGCTTCAGATACGACCGGCTTTATGCAGTGGACGCCCATGGGAACATCGGATAAGCCGTATAAAGGTATATTTGACGGACAGGGACATAAAATATCCGGCTTGTACTTTAATACTCCAAGTATACAGTATGTAGGTTTCTTCGGCCGCATAGGAACCGGTACGATAAAGAATCTCGGCGTAGTTGATTCTTATTTCTTAGGCAATCAATATGTCGGCGCTATATGCGGATATAGTGTAAACGGCATAATATCAGGCTGTTACAGCATAAGCGCAGTATACGGAGAATATAGCTGCGGCGGCATTTGCGGAAATAATGACAGTGGTGCAATAACAAACTGCTGCAGTAACTCAGACATCGGCCCGTTAGATGCGGTCGGCTCTTATTATGACGATTCAAGAATCACAAACACTATCAGTAAGACTACCGATGAGTTTGAAAGAGGCGTAGCGGCGTATGTCTTAAACGGCGGCGAAAGCCCTGCTGTATGGGGACAGGAAATCGGCGTAGATAAGCTCCCCGTATTTGGCGGTATGCCCGTTTACGCAACTACAGGCTGTGTAACCTATTCCAACGATCCTGCCAAAACCGGAGCTAAAGAGCATGATTTCAGCAAAGGAAACGGAATATGCGATGACTGCGGTGCGCATCAGCCTGCATTATCGGTAAACGGCGTATATCAGATAAGCAACGCTAACGAACTTTACTGGTTTGCAGAGGAAGTTAACAGCGGCAACACAAGTATAAACGCTGTTCTTACAGCCAACATCAAGGTAAATGAAGGCGTGCTGAATTCCGACGGCACTCTCGCAAGTGATACAAGCGGATTTAAGAAATGGATGCCTATCGGATATAATAATAAAAACGAATATATCGGCACCTTTGACGGACAGGGACACACGATATCCGGTTTGTACGTCAATTATCCAACTTCTGATGGTATCGGCTTATTCGGCAATTTGGGAAGCAACGGTACAATTAAAAATGTAGGCGTTGTTAATTCTTACCTGAGCGGCAAAAGTTCAGTAGGCGGTATCTGCGGATCTAGCGACGGTACCATAACAGGCTGCTATAACACAAGCACTGTAATCGGTAAAACCGATATAATAGGCGGTATAGCCGGATATAACGGTAATACTGTTTCAGACTGCTATAACACAGGTAAGGTAGACGGCGCATACCAAGTCGGAGGTATCTGCGGTGTCTCAGCCGACAATACCTCTGACGACATTGTCACTATATCAAATTGCTACAACAGCGGTGCGATCAGCGGCGCTGAAACTGTAGGCGGCGTCTGCGGTTTAAACCAGACCGAAAACGAAAATAGCGTTTCCACAATAATATACTGCTACAACACCGGTAATGTAAGAAGCGCAAACGTTGCCGGCGGTATCTCCGGTCACAATTACAACTACGGTGCTGGTACCGTTATCAAATACTGCTATAATACCGGCGCAGTAACAAGCACAGAAGATGCAGCCGGCGGCATTTGCGGTACAAACGGCAATGGTACAATCGAATACTGCTATAACACCGGCTCGGTAAGCAGTGCAGAAGAATATGGCGCAATATGCTCATCTAACTATTACGGTGTTGTCAATAACTGCTATTTCGATAAATCTGTAAATAAATGCGGAGCAATCGGATATAACGAAAGTTACTCAGTCGAGAATGCTCTTGGCGTCACCACAGACAAGTTTACAAGCGGCGAGGTAGCATATCTCCTTAACGGCGACCAGAGCACAATAATCTGGAAGCAGAACATAGGCGAGGATGAATCGCCTGCATTTACAGGCGGTACGGTTTACCGCAACCAAGCTTATGAAGGCTGTATCCATCAGCCCGGCAAAATGAGCTATGTTTATAACAACTCGAAAATCGATCCGATTTACCCCGAAGCTAAGGCAATAACCGATAAGGCAGTACCGGCTACCTGCACATCGACAGGACTTACAGCAGGTTCACACTGCTCGGTATGCAGTAAGGTTATTGTTGCACAGACGGTAGTACCCATGA
>CAMEKR010000029.1 GCA_945921515.1 uncultured Clostridia bacterium
CTTACCGTACAGGCTGTTTTGTAGAAAATAACAAACAGCGATGAAATCGCTTCAGACTGTCGATAAACCTAAATCTTTCTCAAAATGGGGTTGAGGGGCGTCAGCCCCCAATAGGGGCGAGGGTGCGATTCTATCAGCCTTACGGCTGATTTTCAAAAGCTTCGCTTTTGAGCCCCCTTTTTCACTTGGGGAAGGCAGGCAAGGATGCCTGAAAGTGAGCGCAAAAAGCGCATCAGGACGATGCGCCACAAAGCGTTCACAAAGGTTTAGGGGATGGGGTTATAGAACTTAACCTATTAATTAAAATATAGACTTTTTCGACAAGCTGCAGCGATGAAATCGCTTGTTGACAAACCAGTTTCTTAGCTGTATACTTAAGGCGATACCGCACTAAGATTGTGTGAGGTATCTCCTTAAATAAAAATCGTATGGAGCGAAGCTATGTTCGGTAATAAAAAGCGCAATAAAAACACCATGTCGCAAAAGGATATAACAAAGTTCGACAAAAGACCGCTTAAATATGTCACTATGCGGGACCCCGATACCTATAAAGAGATACGGCTTGGAGAAAACGGCGCAGTAAACATAATGGACGGCGACTTTGTGCTTGTGTGTCTGGGTAAGGATGTTATGCGCTGCTCTCTGTCGGAAGTGAGCGTAGGCGAGCTTATGAATCTGTCGGGAATAACCGTCAAAGGTATTGACAAGACCAGCGGAAAAGAGATGTCGGTAATAGCATATTTTGCGGATAAATTCTGAAAACTGAGGCGGAGTGCGTTTAGAATGCACTCCGCCTTAAATTATATCAGAACTGTAACAGCAACACTGCAAACGAGATAATAAGCACCGGTGAAAAAACAGCCAGCAGCTTCTTATGCTTTTGCTCGCCGCCTATTGGGGTGAGCTTTGCCATACCGCAAAAAGCAAGGAACACAGCTACAAACGGTGCGGCATAATAAGAAATGTTGATGATTAAATTGCCGAAGGTCGCGGCAACATTTACAATGCTGTCCCACAGCTCTCCTCCGCCTGTCAGCCTGCTTTGGTAGGTAACTATGCTTACAAAGAAGTTGTTTATTAAATGCAGTATTATACTGGGTATTATCGAATCGTATCTTACTGCGATAAGTCCCAATATAATTCCGCTTAAAAATGCGTAGGCAAACTGATCGAAGTTGCCGTGAACAAGTCCGAAGATAAGTGCGGAAAGTATGATTGCGGGAGTATCTCCGATTATCTTTAACGGTCTTAAGAGCAAATGCCTGTAAATATACTCCTCAAACACGGGAGCGACAACGCTTGAGAAAATCAGTATCACTATGCCGTCAGCGATGCCCTGCGGAGCCATACCTTCCATAACATTGCTGATGGCGCCTGCCCCGAAAAACGCCTGCAAAGCATAATTTATAACTTTCGTTATATTACTGCCCCACATAGCAAAAGCAAACATTGCAGGGATAATAACAAGAGGATAATATGACTTGTTTTCATATTGGGTATCAAGCCGCTTTAACGGCTTGTACTTGTGATATAACACAGCAAAAACGCATATTTTTGGCAGATATGAGGAGATACTGCTCAGCAGATATTTCAGAAAAGCGAACGCTGTAGTATCAGATGAAATTCCTGCCGACAGTGCCGCTCTTATAATATACACAGAAACAATGACGCAGAGCTTCTGTAGAAAATACGCCGCAATAATAGCTATTCCAAGCTCAAGGCACAGCCTGCGTATATCGGCAGGGCGTAAGTCGTCTTTTGAATTTATCGAGTCGAAAGCCTGCTGTTTATATCTGTCGGATATGGTACTGATAAGACTTTTTTGCATTATAAAGTCCTTCCGTTATATGAAAATCATTGCTGTAATATATGCCGCACAGAGCAGAAATCCGATGATGAATACGGGATTTTTGCATACTGCGCCCGCCTTCTGCTTTGAAGAAAGCGTTGGATAATTATTAACAGGTCTGTAAATGCGGTTATTCTTAAGCTTGCCTATTGCCGCCGCAATGCCTGCGCCCAGCACTATAAGCACGATAAGCAGGAAAATGGCAAGGCATACAAGAAGAGCCTGTTCGCCGTCATCAAGCGGCACGCTTTTCTGAAGCTTAATAACCGCAGATGTAAACAGGGGCGTGTTTATCGCCACTACAACAATGCCCGATATAGAATTGAGCATTGCGTGGATAATGGTAGTAGGCAGTATGCTTCCCGTAGCATAGCGCACATAACCCATGACTATACCCATTATAAAGCAATAGCATAACTGATGTATGTTTCCGTGAGCCATTCCGAAGCACAGCGCCGATACCACTATTGCAAAGCCGTTTCCGTACTGCGACAGCGAGCCCTGAATAACGCCTCTGAACCAGTATTCCTCAAAAATCGGTGCTAATACCACCATCTGTATGAATAAAAACGCAAGATACCATGCACCTACCGTTTGAGTAGCATGAATCATCGGTTCATAGGTCTGCTGTACCGCAGAGCTGTTGCTTGCAAAGACAAACGATATCAAAAGCACAGCTATATTCGCTATCTGACTTGCCCCGTAGGCAGGAACAAACCACGATATCGCTTTTCCGAATCTCTTCGGCTTATTGTAAACGGATTTGTCAAAGCGGTGTCCGAGTGCCTTTGCGGTAACTGTTATCGCACCTACATACAGGATAAGTATGCTTGCCAACGACTGAAGAGAAGCTACAAGCTGTCTGTTGCAGCCGTTCATCAACAGCCCGATAAGATAAACCGCACCGTCTGCAAGACATCTTGCGACAAATATCACTATCAGCGCAATTCCGGCTTTTTTGCACGCCGATTTGAAATCAGCGGCGCACATAAAGCACATCCCCCGTTTCAAGCATCTCCTTTACATAATTGGGCAGAGCAAAACAGCCCTTATGAAGCTGTGTGTTATAGTACCTTGTCTTTAAGCCGAGAGAATTCCAGTACTCTTCGTCAAGGTCTTTAATCGGATCGAGTCCCTTGCTTGCAAAGCCGAACAGCCAGTGGCCGCTGGCATAGGTCGGGATATGCGCCTGATACACAGCGCAAACGGGGAACACGGATTTTATACGCTCGTGCGCCCTGCACATAGCTTTTGCGTCATTTACATAGAACGGACTTTCGTGCTGATTTACAAGTACGCCCGTGTCGGTCAGCGCATTGTAGCAGTTGCCGTAAAATTCGGGAGTAAACAAGCCCTCGCCCGGACCGAAGGGGTCGGTAGAATCCACTATTATAAGGTCATATTCGCCCTGCTTGCGTCTTACAAAACGAAGTCCGTCGGTAAAATGTATATCAAGTCTGGGGTCGTGCATCGAAACGGTCATTTCGGGGAAATATTCCTCGCAGACTTCAACCACCTTTTTGTCTATCTCAACAAGGTCGATATGCTCTATCGTGCTGTAACGGCACAGCTCCCTTACCGTACCGCCGTCGCCTGCGCCGATAACAAGCACGTTCTTTATATCCTTCTTTACCGCCATAGGAACATGAACTATCATATCGTGATAGATAAACTCGTCCTTCTGCGTTATCATAACATAGCCGTCAAGTGCAAGCAATCTGCCAAACTCAAGCGACTCAAATACATCTATACGCTGATACTCGCTGTTTTCGCTGTACAGCTGTTTATCCACCCTTATCGAAAACCTTACGCTGTCGCTGTGATTTTCCGTAAACCAAAGATCCATTTTTGCTACCGTCCTTTCAGTATATAGTACGGCAAACGACTTTCAGTCGTCCAGTATCATAATATTCTTTATCTCAAGGTCCTGCGTTCCTGTAAGGAAGCAGCCTTTATCCCCCGCATACTTTATATATGCAAGTATCTCGTCCGTTATCTGCTCTCCGGGAGCGAGTATGGGGATTCCGGGCGGATAGCACATAACGAACTCGCCGCTTATCCTGCCGGAGCTTTCTTCTATGGGTACGCTCTTCTTATTGCCGTAAAATGCGTCCTGCGGAGAAAGTCTTACTATAGGGTTGATATACTCGTGGTCGAGCATACCCGTCTTATCCTTTGAATAGATACGCTTTATATCGTTCAGCGCACCGATGAGCCTGTCAAGGTACAGTTCTCTGTCGCCTATCGACACATACGCCAGTATATTGCCGATATCTCCGAACTCTATCTGTATACCGTAGCGGTCACGGAGAATATCATATACCTCTATGCCCGCAAGGCCGATATCTCTTGTATGAATCGACAGCTTTGTCACATCGAAGTCGTAGAACGCTCCGCCGTCGCAAAGCTCTTTAGAAAAAGCGTAATATCCGCCTATCTCATTTATCTCGTCACGCATATACTGCGCATAAGCCTGCACCTTTGCGAATATTTCCTTGCCGTTTAGCGCAAGGTTTCTTCTTGATATATCAAGGCTGGACATCAGAAGATAACTGCCGCTGGTTGTCTGCATAAGGTTTATTATCTGCCTTACATAGCCCTCGTTCACCGTGTCTGCGGTCAGCAGGAAGCTGCTCTGGGTGAGCGAGCCGCCGCTTTTGTGCATACTTACAGCGGCAAAATCCGCACCGGCTCTCATACCTGCCAAAGGCATATTGTCACCGAAATAGAAGTGCGTTCCGTGTGCTTCATCCGCAAGCAGATACATACCGTGTGCGTGCGCAAGGTCGGCTATTCGCTTGATATCCGAGCAGACTCCGTAATAGGTGGGGTTGTTTACGAAAACCGCCTTTGCATCGGGGTTTTCCAGTATTGCCTTTTCGACATCCTCTACGGTCATTCCCAGCGGTATGCCAAGCTCCTTATTTACTCCGGGGTTAACATAAACGGGCACAGCTCCGCCGAGTATCAGCGCATTTATAGCGCTCCTGTGGACATTTCTCGGCATTATTATCTTTTCGCCTCGCTTGGCAACGGCAAGCGCCATAGCCTGTACGGCGGCTGTTGTACCGTTTACTATAAAAAAGGCATTCTTTGCGCCGAAAGCCTCCGCCGCAATCTGCTCCGCCTCTTTTATTACCGAAACGGGATGACAAAGGTTGTCCAGCGGTTTCGACGAGTTTACATCGACTGTCATGCACTCTCTGCCTAAAAACTCGGTAAGCTCGGGATTGCCTCTGCCCATCTTATGCCCGGGCACATCAAAAGGCACTATTCTTTTTGCCCTGTATTCTTTAAGCGCCTCGTAGATAGGCGCACGCTCCTGTGAGAGCATATCATCAGTCCTTTCGGGAAGGAAGTAATTATCATTCAACCTTATAGCTTATATTTTCCATTCTTTTATTTACTGTTTGTTCTATATATTCACAGACATTTCTGAACTCATTGTGAATACTGCTATTCGTGAAACGCAATACCATTATACCTTTCGAATTCAGAAAAGCTGTTCGTTCTTTGTCGTACTCCATTTCTTTTTCCTCGTAATGCTGTGAACCGTCAAGCTCAATTACAAGCTTTGCTTTCGGACAATAAAAATCAGCAATATATTTAAACAGAACTTTTTGTCGTATAAATCTGACAGGGTACTCTTTAAGATAGCAGTACCACAATTTTCTTTCTTCATCTGTCATCTGAGAACGTAGCTTTTTAGCATAAGAAACAAGCTGTTTATTATGGATGTATTGCTTTTTTTCGTCCATACACGCTCCTGTCAAATCTCGTTATATCCGGCGACATATGTGACATTCAAATAGCACTTACTCTGTCTGCCGCCAAGACTGAGGGATCGCTTGATACAAACTGTTTCAGTCCTACCGTCGCCTCCGTTAACAATCCCTCAGTCACAGTGACGGAAATCTTATTTATATATAAAAAATCTTCGACCTGATATTAAAAGTAGCACCGAAAATATTGTACCGCACTGTGCCAGCTCCCTTTACACAAGGGAGCCAAGAGTACATGTGACATTCAAATAGTGCTTACTCTGTCTGCCGCCAAGACTGAGGGATCGCTTGCTACAAACTGTTTCAGTCCTGCCGTCGCCTCCATTAACAATCCTTCAATAGTTGTCAGTGCTTTGCACTGCAACAGAAGCTCACCTTTACACAAGGGAGCCAAGGGTAATAGTTCTATTATTTTTCAGATAGCACTAACCCTACATGAATTTTACTTCATTTCAAAAGAAGCAACACGCTTCGCCAAGCACTAAACTTGGCTCCCTTGCCAAAGGGAGCTGGCTTGCGGCAAGGCTCGCTCCTGTCAAATCTCGTTATATCCGGCGACACATGTGACATTCAAATAGCACTTACTCTGTCTGCCGCCAAGACTGAGGGATCGCTTGCTACAAACTGTTTCAGTCCTGCCGTCGCCTCCATTAACAATCCTTCAATAGTTGTCAGTGCTTTGCACTGCAACAGAAGCTCACCTTTACACAAGGGAGCCAAGAGCACATGTGACATTCAAATAGCACTTACTCTGTCTGCCGCCAAGACTGAGGGATCGCTTGCTACAAACTGTTTCAGTCCTGCCGTCGCCTCCATTAACAATCCTTCAATAGTTGTCAGTGCTTTGCACTGCAACAGAAGCTCACCTTTACACAAGGGAGCCAAGGGGATAGTTCTTAATAAACGGAAATGCTTAAATATAAATCATCGCTAAACTCAAAATCACAAGATTATGTTGTTCAGCCGTATATATTCATCCCCGAATATATCTCTATCATTTCTCTGCGCAGGCTCTCGGTAATACGCAGACGCTCCTTGGGCGGAATATCGTAAATATCTGTGTTGAACAGATAGTTCTTGAGATCCATCTCACGCACCATAAGCCTTGTGTGGAATATGTTCGCCTGATAGACATTTATATCCGTTGCGTCATATTTTGTCAGCGTATAGTCGTTGATAAAATCCTGTATGGAGGTTATATCGTGGTCAAGATACAGCTTTCTGCCTCCGACATCTCTGGTAAAGCCTCTTACACGGTAGTCTATGGTGATAATATCCGAGTCAAAGCTGCCGATAAGATAATCCAGCGCATTAAGCGGCGATATCTCTCCGCAGGTAGAAACGTCTATATCCACTCTGAAGGTAGAAATACTGTTGTTCGGATGATACTCGGGATAAGTATGCACCGTAACGTGAGATTTATCAAGATGAGCCACTACCGTTTCGGAAGATACGCCTCGCTGTTTATGAAGCGGTTTTCCGTCAACCATGCCTCTGTTGCAGGATTTATCTATCTCCATGCTGTCGGTAGCCTTTTCTGAGATAAGCAGAGTTACACTCGCTCCCTGCGGATCGTAGTCCTGCTTTGAGATATTCAGCACATTCGCTCCGATAATATCGGTGACATCGCACAGTATACCGGTAAGTCGCTCGGAGTTATACTGCTCGTCGATATAATCTATATACTCCTTCTGCTCCCTTGCCCCTTTTGCATAGCAAACATCGTATATGTTGAAGCTGAGGGTTTTGGTAAGGTTGTTGAAGCCATAAAGTTTCAGCTTTTTTTCCAACAGTTACACACCTTTCGGATAAAGATCTGCAAATAACGCAGCTACTATAATAATATAGTAAATTTACCTCATTGTCAAGAAAAAGGAGCTGTTTGAAAGGCTTATATTTCAAAAAGATATATCGCCTTGCTGTTTATCTTTATGGTTACGGCTGTAACGCCGTGTTATTCGCTATCGTATTATCGATAGTGGCATATAGATAAATATATACCGATATTCCGAAAAAACATTTTACAACCGCAAAGGAGTATGTTAAAATAATAACGAACAAAAGAAAGAGTCCTGCAACAAAGATAAAACGCAGGACAAACGGATAACAACAACCAATATATAAACCAATTTACAGGAGGAAAAGTAACATGAGATTCACATTACCCAGAGATCTTTATCACGGCAAGGGTGCTCTTGAGGCACTCAAGAGCTTCAAGGGCAAGAAGGCCATGATCGTAGTTGGCGGCGGCTCTATGAAGCGTTTCGGCTTTTTAGACAAGGCTGTTTCTTATCTTAAAGAAGCAGGCATGGAGGTTGAGCTTTTTGAAAATGTTGAGCCCGATCCTTCTGTAGAAACAGTTATGAAGGGCGCTGACGCAATGCTTAAGTTCGAGCCCGACTGGATCATTGCTATGGGCGGCGGCTCACCTATCGACGCAGCTAAGGCTATGTGGATAAAGTATGAGTATCCCGACTGCACATTTGAAGATATGTGCAAGGTATTCGGTATCCCCGAACTGAGAAAGAAAGCACACTTCTGCGCTATCTCTTCTACATCCGGTACAGCTACCGAGGTTACTGCATTCTCTATCATTACCGACTACAGCAAGGGTATCAAATATCCTATCGCTGACTTCGAGATCACTCCCGATGTAGCTATCGTTGACCCCGATCTTGCTGAGACAATGCCTCAGAAGCTGGTTGCTCACACAGGTATGGACGCTATGACTCACGCAGTAGAGGCTTATGTATCGACAGCTAACTGCGACTACACAGATCCTCTGGCTCTGCACGCAATAAAGATGATCGAAAACGACCTCGTTGCTTCTTACAACGGCGATATGGCAAAGCGTGACTCTATGCACAACGCACAGTGCCTTGCAGGTATGGCATTCTCTAATGCTCTGCTCGGTATCGTTCACTCAATGGCTCACAAGACCGGTGCCGCTTTTGCTGATTACGGCGCACACATCATTCACGGTGCCGCAAACGCTATGTATCTGCCTAAGGTAATCGCTTTCAACGCTAAGGACGAGACAGCTAAGAAGCGTTACGGTCAGATCGCAGACTTTATGGGTCTTGGCGGTGCTAACGACGACGAAAAGGTAAAGCTCCTCATCGCATATCTGTGTAAGATGAACGATGACTTAAATATTCCTCACTGCATCAAGAACTACGGCGCAGACAGCTATCCCACAGAGCAGGGCTTCGTTCCCGAAGAAGTATTCCTCGAGAGACTTCCCGAGATAGCTAAGAACGCTATAGGCGACGCTTGCACAGGTTCTAACCCCCGTCAGCCTTCTCAGGAAGAGATGGAGAAGCTCCTCAAGTGCTGCTACTATGATACAGAAGTTGATTTTTAATTCCGATTGTGTCTAAATTAATATAGCCTCTGAATTATAACCCAAAAGAAGAAAACCTCGTATCTCTTCCCATAAGGAGACGCGGGGTTTTCTTCTATATATTGTCTATGCTTAGCGCTTGTCGATAAGGTTCACTCCCGTAATGCCGCCGATACAGCCGCTTACAAGGCAGGTGACAAACTTTGAAGCAAAGGCGCTTCCGTCAAAATTGCCCGATATAACGGAGATGATAAAGCACAGCACAAAGATAACAGCACCGCCAAGCGTCCCCCACGCAAAGCCGTTTTTCCCTTTTCCGCCGCCGTAGAACATTCCGCAAACGCCCGATGACACAGCTAAAGTTATGTATCCGAGTATCAACTCTGCGCCCTCGGGTGCGTCTGCGGCAGTAAATATAAGCGCAGAAAGCGCAACAAAAACTACAGCCGTAATTATCCCTGCCGCTGTGCCTTTTATAAACGGTCTGCACTTTTTCAGAAATATCGCTTTGCTTTTCCTTTTTACCATGCCCTTACCCGCCTTCGTTTACAGCATTTACAGATAGTACAGATATATGAAAGTGTTGTCCCGATTATTACGGCGGTGTTAATATACAAAATTTGTGCAAAACTTACGATATTCTTGACTTTACAGTCAGATTATGGTACAATAAAACCAATTAGAAGACCGATTCTCATAAATTTTTTCCAAAGCAAGGTGAGAGTAGTGTATACGGGAAAATTTCATAGATATCCTGTCGCAGGCATTTGTCTTGCCGGAATACAAGACGACCATATAGAAAACATAACAAAAATCGTATCCGATGCCTTGAACGCAAAAGGCTTCAAAGTCATGATATTCAACGCTTTTACAAATGCTTACTTTGACACGCCTTATGCCAAGGGTGAATCTGCCGTATTTGACATCATCAATTTTGATATTGTTGATGTTCTTGTTATCCTGCCCGAAACTATCAAGAACGCCGATGTGTGCAAAAAAATAGCCGTGCGGGCAAAGGAGGCAGGCACTCCCGTTTTTGTGCTTGACGGCACTATTGACGGATGCACAAATATAAAATACGACTATGAAAAATCGATGGAAGACATCGTAGAGCATATAATAACCGAGCATGGCTGTACCGATTTGTTCTTCATAGCAGGTATGCGTGGCAACGCTTTCTCCGATGAAAGAATTGCCGCTTTTAAGCGTGTCCTTGACAGACACGGTATCCCTTTTGACGAGGAAACAATGCTGGACTACGGCGATTTCTGGTCGGGACCTACCGAAGAAGCGGTTGAAAGACTGCTAAACCGTGAAAAGAAACTGCCGCAGGCTATTATCTGCGCTAATGACAGTATGGCTATTACCGTTATGAGCGTTCTTGGCAATCACTCTGTCGAAGTTCCCGAAGATGTCATAGTCACCGGATTTGACTCAATATTGCAAAAGAGGATATACTCTACTACCCGTCTGACCACCTCGGCAGTAAACTATGAAGAACTGGCGCAAGCAGTATCCGACACGGCGTACGGTTATATTATCAATAAAGAGACGCCGTCGGAGATAAAAGTTGGTTTATCCTTCGTTCACGGACAGAGCTGCGGCTGCTGTGACTTTGACGAAGAATACACAGATGATATGATAGACCAGATGAACAAGTACAATGGGGCGCTGTCAGAAGCAGAAAACAGGATAGCGTCTTTCTTCACAAAGGTCGCATATAGCAGCACTACCGACGAGCTATCGGCGTCTATCAGCGGTTTTATGAACTATCGCTCGTGGCTGTGCATCAACGATGATCTGCTGAGCGAAGAAGCAGACCTGTCCCAGAGGGTTCACCACGGCTCTTTTACTAAGAATATGACTGCGTATGTTATGCGCCATTGGGACGAGTACAAATATAACCTTAAATACAAATCCGATACAATGCTCCCAGAGCTTGGAACGATGCTTAAACGATACAATACCGTAGTTTTCCTGCCTATTCACTTTCAGGAGCAGGCGGCAGGATACTATGCGGCGGTAGCAGACGATCTTCTTGCGGGAACGGGCAATTTCTATTATGTGCAGAGGCTTGTAAGCTCTATTGAGCAGGCACTTGAAAATTTCCGCACGGAATATCTGCTGAAACAAGCAAACAAAGAACTGCTTAGGACGCAGTCTATAGATCCTCTTACAGGGCTTTATAACCGCAGAGGCTACTTTGAGTATATAGACAAACTGATAGAGAAATACAAGAAAAAAGATGTCGTTATGATTACCTGCGATATGGACAGGCTGAAGCAGATAAATGATACCTACGGCCATTCTGAAGGCGATATTGCTATAACCACCGTTGCTAAAGCCGTTAAAGCAGGCTGCGGCAAAAACGGAGTATGCGCAAGATTCGGCGGAGACGAATTTATGCTTACAGCAATGCGCTCCGATTGCAAAAGAGAACTGCCGAAAATAATTGGTGAGATCCAGACCTATATTGACAAATTCAACCGCTCATCCGGCAAGCCTTATGAGGTATCAATAAGCGTAGGCGGCTCATACGGCACAGTAAGCAGTACGGAAGATATAAACGAGCTTATACGCAGTACAGACCACCTGATGTATGAGCAGAAGCGGCTGAAAAAGACTCCTCAGGCATTATTCGTCAATATGTCGGAGAGCACCGTCCGGCAAGCAGGTAAAGAAGCCGCAGAATATGAGGATAAGATACACAAGATAATATCTTCATTTGAAAAGCGCACATATTTCTATATGAGCTACATCGACTTCAAGTGGTATGTAAAGGAAAACGAAAGCACGCCGAAATGTATGATATCTTCTTCGGTAGGTCCGCTCAGGGCGATATGGCTCAGCGGAGCTGTACATCCGGATGATATACTGCTGTTTACGAGTTTTTGCAACAAGATAAGCAAATCGTTCAACGAAGGTATAACTCAGGAATCGGTTTCACTCAACCTTCGGCTGTGCGAAGATGAGACAGCGGAATGGTACAATATAACAGTGCATTTAAAAGGCTCATCGGGTAAGATGGAAGAGCTTGCCGGAGCGATAAGGAAACTCAGCACGCAGGAAATAATGAATATAGAGATTCAGGACTACTATACTACCACAGACAATCCTATTCTCTTTTTCGATATCATATCGCAGAAGCTTGATACATATCCCGACAAGAAGTTCGCTCTGATACAGTTTGATATTAAGCGCTTCAAGCTTATTAACGAAAACTACGGCGAAGAAGCGGGAACAGAGATGCTTCACTTTATCACACGGCAGCTGAGCAACTACTGCAACGCAAATCAGGTTAGCGCAAGAGTCAGCGGCGATGTATTTATGGTAATGACGCCGTATGAGGATAAGAGTGAGATTGATGAAACGATAGCCGATATACAGCAAAAAGTAAAGAACTTCAGAAATTACAGCTACGAGCTTGCCTTCGGCGTATATCTGATAGAGAACCGTGAGGAATCGGTGAGAGCGATCTGTGACTATGCCGCTATCGCACGGCAATCTATAAAGAAAAGCGCACTTGAAAATGTTGCATTTTTCAACAGCGATATGCACAGGTCAATCAAGGCTCGTAAGTTTGTCGAAGCAAATATGAAGAAAGCGCTTAAGAACAATGAATTCTTGATATATCTGCAGCCTAAATTCAGCATATCCAAAAAAGCACCCGTAGGTTATGAGACTCTTGTGAGATGGCAGAATCCCGAGCAGGGCATGATATATCCCGATACATTTATTCCGTTGTTTGAGGAAAACGGCTTTATCAAAAAGCTTGACGCTTATGTGTGGGAATGTACCTGCATGGTGCTTCGTGACTGGATAGACAGGAATTTTATCCCGCTTCCGATATCGGTAAATGTATCACGGGCAAATCTTGACGACAGCTCGTTTATTGACACGCTGGACAATCTTATCAAAAAGTACGATCTTCCGAAAAACCTGCTTGAGCTTGAGATTACCGAAAGCGTTGAAAGCGAAGCCACTCTGCGTATGACCGATCTGATAAAAGAACACGGTTATACTCTGCTGATGGATGACTTCGGCTCAGGCTATTCATCGCTCAACACGCTTCAGAACACAAAGTTCGATGTGCTTAAGCTCGACCGTGAATTCTTCTCAAGCCATATGTCAAACGACAGAGGCAAGAAGATAATAATGCACACAATATCAATGTCGAAGGATGTCGGACTGGGGCTCATCGCAGAAGGCGTAGAGACAGATGAACAGGCCTGCTTCCTCAGCGATTGCGGATGCGACGCCGCACAGGGCTATCTGTTCGCAAAGCCTATGCCCGTTCAGGATGCGGAGAAGTATCTGAAAAAGAAAACCGGCAAAGCCAAAGTAAAGCAAAAAGAGCTGCTGTGATACGGTAGCACTCCGCCGATTTTTTGCAGAATCAAAGATGCAACCTTTGTTAAATCCGCATAATCGGCTCGATCATTAATATCTTGACAAGCATGAGCCGATATGATAAAATGACAATATAATAATTCTGCCACCGGGTAGAGATGCGTTCAGCACCGTAGTACATCGTTAGGTCTTTGAAGATGTACTTACGGTGCTTTTTATCGGTTTATAAAGTCGGAGGATACAGATATGCTCAGAAAACTGAACAACTACTTTACTGTCTTTGAAAAAATACTGTGGCTATGCTCTGTGACGCTGATAATCTGCTCTGCGTTTATCTTCGGCAAAGACTCTGTATTGTCGGTAATAGCGTCGCTTGTCGGCGCTACCTCGCTTTTGCTTAGCGCTAAAGGACATCCGATAGGTCAGGCACTTGCCGTTGTGTTCAGTATACTTTACGCAATTATATCCTTCTCTTTTTGCTACTACGGAGAGATGATAACCTATCTTGGTATGACGGGGCCTATGGCGCTCGCCGCTTTTATCTCCTGGATCAGAAATCCGCACGAAAACAACAAAGCCGAAGTCAAAGTCAATCATATCAGCAGAAAAGAGGTGGCTCTCCTGCCACTGCTTACTGTCGTTGTTACGGCTGTCTTCTTTTTTATAATGAGATATTTCGGCACGGCAAATCTTCTGCCAAGCACTCTGTCGATAACGACAAGTTTCGTTGCGGTGTATCTCACCTTCCGCCGTGATCCGTTCTATGCTGTTGCTTATGCGCTGAACGATCTTGTACTTATAGTGCTGTGGTCGCTTGCCGCTTTGACCGATAAGAGCTATATTTCCGTTGTGGTGTGCTTTGTTGTATTTCTGGCAAATGATATCTACGGATTTATAAACTGGCGCAAAATGAAGAAAAGGCAGGCAGGTACAGCCGATTAAAACGGCGGTTTTCCGTGTATCAAATTTATATGCAAAAGCAAAAGCGGCACACAAAATCTTTCTGTGTGCCGCTTAATTGTTTATTTAACGCTAATCAAAGTTCAAGCGTCTTGAGATACTCTCTGAAGTCATCGCCTATTTCGGGGTGCTTCAGTGCAACCTCTACGCAAGCCTTCATTATACCGAGCTTATTGCCCATATCATAACGGGTGCCGGTGAAGTCAACGCCCACCATACCCTCCGTCTGAGCGAGCTGTTTCATAGCGTCGGTAAGCTGATATTCTCCGCCTGCACCTGTGGGCAGAGTTTCAAGAATATCAAATATCTTAGCAGGGAGAACGCATCTGCCGAGTATGGAATAATTTGAAATTACCTGCTCGGGCTTTGGCTTCTCTATCATATCGGATATGCTGTACAGGTTATCTTCAAGGGGCTTTACATCCAGCGTGCAATATTTCAGCACAAGCTCAAAGGGAACTTCCTTCATGCTGACTACCGCCTTGCCGTACTTTTCATAAGCACGACAGCACTGCGCCGTACACGGATCATCGCCTATTATTACATCGTCACCGTATATTACTACAAAGGGATCGTTGCCGACAAACTGCCTTGCGTACATTACCGCACCGCCTGTGCCGTTCTGCGTCTGCTGACGGACATAGGTAATGTTCTTGCCCATCTCGGCAATATCGCAGACTACCTTGTAAAATTCATTCTTGCCGCTTGCAAGAAGCTGAGCCTCAAGGTCGGGCTTGCGGTCAAAATGATCCTCCACATCCTGCTTTCCTCTTGAAAGAACTATGAGTATCTCGGTAATGCCGGATGCTATAACTTCTTCAACAATATACTGTATAGCAGGCTTATCAACTATATTCAGCATCTCTTTCGGTATAGCCTTGCTTGCAGGGAGAACTCTTGTTCCGAAACCGGCGGCAAGTATTACTGCTTTTTTTACTTTTTCCATATCTGTACCTGTCCTTATTCTGATGTATTCCCTACCGTTTTCTTCATTTTGAAAAAATCACACATATGCTCACAGGCGTAATAAATTTTATTATTACGCCTCAGCTTGTCGAAAAAGTCTATCATTTATAAATAGAACAAACCCTCAATCCCCATCCCCAAGCCCCTTCCCCTCGGGAAGGGGCTTATAATCGGGGGCTGCCGCCCCTGCGACCTTGCTTGGGGCTTCGCCCCAAACCCCTTTAGTGTAAAAATTGAGGTTTTTCTACAGTCTGAGGCGTAATAAATTTTTTATTACGCCTGCTGTTTTTTATATTATTATTGCCTATAAACCGGACAATATTACAGAAGAGCCTCTCCTGCCTTGAGCAGCTTTGTAAGACTGCCGATTGCGTAGAAATCACCGCTCAGCGCCTTAGCCTTGAAATCATACTTGCCGTTTATTACTGCAACAACATCGGCAATGGGCATATCGATATGTACATCGTTGTCGATGTAGCCCCAGGGCTCAACTGTTACCTTACCGTCTTCGATAAGAACATAAATGTAGTATTCCTTTTCACCGTAAGCCTTGATCTCGATAGCGATCTTTTCGCCGATCTTGGAAACATCCTTCTTCTCGAACTTTGCTCTTACCATATCTGCCAGAGCAACCTTGTCGGGCTCTGCGGGAGCAGCCTTCTTAGCTTCCTTCTTTTCGGCAGGCTTCTTAGCGGGAGCAGCCTTCTTTGTTTCCTTCTTTGCAACAGGCTTCTTAGCGGGAGCAGCCTTCTTTTCGGGAGCCTTTGCGGCGGGCTTCTCGGGTGTCTTTGTTACTGCTGTGTCGGTCTTTGCCTCAGCAGCCTTTACAGCTTCAGTCTTAACAGCTTCAGCTACGGGAGTCTTAGTTCCTGTCGTATTTGTCTTCTTAGTAGCCATTTCTCTTAGATCCTTTCTGTATTTGCCGCCAAACGGCAACAACTGTATCAGGGGACTTTCCCCTTATTGCATATAATACCATATCGTACTGGAAAAAACAAGTGCTTTTAGCATCAATTCGCTTTTCTTCACAAAAAACGCCGAAAAAACATACAATATGATAGCGAAAATGTAACGGTATTACAGCATTTCAGCGCTGAAACCGCTGTCAGACCGAAAATATCCGCTTTTTGCATCAGCATACTCATAAGTAAAAATCATAAAAAGAAGGTGCAGGATGAAACTTCTGATACTCGGCGGAGACGACCGCCTTAAATATGCCGCCGCAAAACTTGTCAAATACCACGATGTATACACCTACGGACTGAGCGCACAGGATATGATACCCGACGGTAAGTGTGACGCCGCCGTACTCGGCCTTCCGGCAAGCCGTGACGGAATAAACATAAACGCTCCTCTATGTGACAGAGCCATGCCTATAACATCGCTTGCCTCGTTTGTTAAGCCCGGAGGAATTGTAATGGGAGGACTTGTAGGAGTGCCTCTTCAGCGGTATTGCGGCGAGAATTTTCTTTTGTGCGAAGATTATTACCGTGATGAAGCCGTTATGCTGAAAAATGCCGTTCCCTCCGCCGAAGGAGCGCTTGCCGCAGGGATAAACGCTACGCCTGTGCAGATGCTCGGGCAGAACGTGCTGGTGCTCGGATTCGGACGGATAGCCTCGCTTCTTGCAAGATATCTTATCGCCCTTCGGTGTAATGTTACGGTAGCGGCAAGAAGCCGAGAAAAACGGGTTCAGGCGCAAGTTTTAGGCTGTCGTGCCGTCGGGTTTGAATCGCTGTGCAATATTCTGCCCTCGGTAACGCTTATTTATAACACCGTACCGTGCGCCGTACTGCACGAACGGGAGCTTGCGGCTATGTCCGGCGACTGCGTTTATATTGAGCTTGCTTCTGCTTCGGGAATCGATAAGGACGCACCGGATAAATTCCGTCCCAAAGTGATAAGCGCTCAGGGACTTCCGTCAAAGGTCGCACCGAAAACAGCAGGTGAAATACTGGCAGACTCGGTGCTCGATATACTTAATAACTATGATGAAGGGGGCGGCAGTAATGACAACCGAACTTAAAAATGTCAAAGTCGGATTCTGTATGACCGGTTCGTTCTGCACCTTTGAAAAGGCGTTCTCGGCAATGCAGGAGCTTCGTGACTCAGGCTGTGACATACTGCCGATAATGTCCTTCAACGCCGGCAATACCGACACTCGCTTCGGCACGGCGCAGGAGCATATCAGGCGTGCGGAAAATATATGCGGCAAACGTGTTATACTTTCTATCTCGGACGCAGAGCCGATAGGTCCTAAGAAGCTCACCGACATTATGATAGTCGCCCCTTGTACCGGTAACACTATGGCAAAGCTTGCACGGAGCATAACCGATACTCCTGTCACTATGGCGGTAAAAAGCCATCTCAGAGGCGGAAGACCGGTACTGATAGCCTGCGCTACAAACGATGCGCTTGCAGGTTCTTTTAAGAACATAGGCTTTCTTATGAATTGCCGAAATTACTATTTTGTGCCTTTAGGGCAGGACGATCCGCTGAAAAAACCCTGCTCTCTTGTCGCAGATTTTTCGCTGATACCCGAAGCCGCCTGCGCCGCACTTGACGGCACGCAGCTGCAGCCGGTGATCATATAATGTTGACACTTTTCTTTTCATATCGTATAATTAAATAATAAACGGAGGCGTGATATGAGAAGAAAAGACCGTGAAATAACAGATTTTGATGAAATATGCTCGGTTATCGGGCGTTCAAAGGTGATACGCATAGCTTTTTTCGACGAAAAGTATCCTTATATACTGCCGTTCAACTTCGGTTACGAAAAAAGGGACGGCAGACTGTATTTCTATATTCATACGGCTTTGCAGGGTAAAAAGAACGAGCTTATCGCAAAAAATCCCTGCACAGCCTTTGAGCTTGACAACTGCGGAGAATATGTGCAGGGCAGTATTACAAGCAATTATGAAAGCGTAGCAGGAAACGGCACTATGACCGAGCTTACCGATACCGAGCAAAAGCTGTATGCGCTGTCGCTTATCTTAAAGCAATACGGCGAGAAGAAATATAAAGCCGACAGCTCATGCACGGCAAGGACAAGAGTATACAGGCTTGAAGTTAATGAAATAAGCGGAAAGGCAAACAGAGAAAAATGAACAGTATAACTCTTGCTATGCCGATAAATCACACCGTTACCGTGATTTGTGACGGGAAGAATATCACGAATATTGTATTCGATATGAAAATATGCGATGAACCCGACAGCCTGTGCAGACTTGCCGCAAAGCAGTTATCGGAATATTTTGCCGGAAAGCGCAAGTGTTTCTCTCTGCCTTATGATATAAGCTCGCTCGGAACGCCGTTTTTCAGGAGCATACTGACTGCTGTAACGACTATTCCTTACGGAGAAAGAATAACCTATGCAAAAGCCGCCGAGCTTGCTGGAAGCGGCGCTGTCCGTGCCTGTGGCTCTGCACTAAAACGCAATCCCCTGCCGATAATAATACCCTGTCACAGAATAGTGCCTGCATCGGGCGGTACGGGCAACTATATGGGCGGACAAGGCAACGATATAAAAGCATTTTTGCTTGAGCTTGAGGAGAAGTATAAATGATAGATAGAGAACAGCTTATAAAGGAGCTTGAAGCTTTGTCGGATGAAAAATACCGCATTTTTAACGAGAAGATAGTACATACAAGCTCATATCGTGTCATCGGTGTGCGTATGCCCGATATAAAGGCGATAGCAAAGCGGTATAAGGCTGACTGGAAAGAGGTATTCGCTCTGCCCTATGACAGCTTTGAAGAAATTATGGTAAAAGGCGCCGCTTTAGGCTTTGCAGACGCCGATTTAAGCGAAAAAGAGCCGTATATCATAGGTTATGCCGAGATGATAGACAACTGGGCGGAATGCGACTGCTTCTGCTCCTGCCTCAAGGTCAGAAAAAGCGAAGAAGCAAGACTTTTCGGCCTCGCCCAAAACCTCATGCACAGAAAAGAACAATTTGTATCCCGTGTAGGCATTGTGCTGATGTTTTCGAAATTCAAAGACGAAGTATCTATGAAAAAGGCGCTCGCAATATATGACGCTCTGCCCTGCGGTGAATATTATCGTGATATGGCGGTAGCGTGGGGAATATCGGTATACTGCGTTTATTATCCGCAGGATATAATAGCTTATCTCGAAAGCAGTCCGATAGATATGCGGATAAAGAAAATGGCGGCTCAGAAAATCAGAGACAGCCTGAGGATAGAAAAATGCGTAAAAGACGCCGTGACCGCAATTGTGAATGGTAAGAAGTAATAGCAAAGACTGTTGATAAACCTAAATCTTTCTCAAAATGGGGTTGAGGGGCGTCAGCCCCCAATAGGG
>CAMEKR010000030.1 GCA_945921515.1 uncultured Clostridia bacterium
GAGCGGAAAAGGCGTTTAAAACTACACGCAAGACTATACAGAAGGTATACAAGAAAGTTGGTTTTATTACGCTTTAGGCTGTCGATAAACCCACGCACCGCAAAAATGCAAGATACATTTTGAATTGTGTAAAAATCTCCACAGTTTTCAGTATAATATTTTGTAGAGCCGATATCGGCTCTACAAAAGCATTTTTGCTTACTTCGTCAAGAGTCACCTACCGTACCTGCTGTGAGCGCTCTGTGGTGCGGCTTCGTGCCGCACTTGTGGCGCTCACTTTACGGCGTCCTTGCCTCTTTGTGAACGCTCTGTGGCGCATCTTCCTGATGCGCTTTGGGCGTTCACCTTCAGGCATCCTTGCCTTTGTACGCCGACGGAGGCTTTTTCTAATTAAATCCTCTTACAAACGCACGAAACTCGTTTTTGTGCGTTTGGAGATTGACCGTCAGGGCAATCTCAGTGTCTGCGTGTGTTTCTCGAAGCCTAACAGTGCTTCTATGAGAAAATCCGGTATGACGCTTTACGGCGCCTTAAATTCTGTGCTATTCTTCGCTTGACCGTGCGGTCGGCTTTTATTGCTGTGCCTGCGGTCGGAAGGAACGGTGAATGAATGAAGTATTTTGATAAGCTGTCTGCTGCGGTGCAGGCAGCTTTTTCTGTCAGAGCGGTAGATACAGATAAACTGCTTTACTGCGTAAAGGCGGATATGGACGGCGAGGGATGTTATTATGATACATATATAACATTCGACAGCGAAAATCTGTATCTGCTTTCGGGCTATGACAGATATGTAAAAAACAAAAAGACATACGAGGCTGAGTTTGATTTCAAGGATTTTTGCGAGTATTCGTTTGATGATATCGACAAGCTGTATGTTGACCGCTATCAGTTCACGGCAAGGCTGATGGCGTCTATGAAAAACGGCGGCGAAAAACAGCTGGCAATGTTCTCGGGAGGCTTTTCCGAGAAGTTTGAGCAGTTCTGCCGCAGGTTTGACACAATAAAAAAGGGCGAAACGCCGGACGATTCGGCGCTTGACGACAAGACTCTTTACTGCCCGAAGTGCGAGAGAAAATATCCCGATCCAAACAGGGCGTTCTGTCCCTATTGCACCAAGAGAACATGGATATTCAAACGGCTTCTGGGAATGTTCAAGGACTATAAAAAGCAGCTGGCGGTGATACTTCTGATGATTGCCGTGTCGGTTGCTCTTGGACTTGTTGCACCCTACTTCGGCACAAAGATGCTGTATGACGATGTACTGACAGAGGGCGGTTCGCTTTACGGAGAGCTGCTCTATGTGATACTTGTTATGGCGGCTTTTTCTCTGCTGTCAACGGTATTTTCCATAATATACGGTATTATTATCAGCACGATAACGCCGAATGTAATACATAAGCTCAGGACGGATATATTCGCCTCAATGCAGAAGCTGTCGCTGTCGTTCTTTACAACAAAGCAGACCGGCTCTCTTATGGGAAGAGTAGACCGTGACAGCTTTGACGTATTTATATTCTTTGTAGACATTGCACCTCAGTTTATCTCCAATATGATAAAGATGATAGGGCTTGTCATACTCATGCTGCTTGTAAATCCTATCATATCGCTGTGTATGTTCGTTGCGATATTCTTTGTACTGCTGTGCGAGGTGCTGTGGTTCAGAGGACAGCGCAGGCACTGGAGAAACCGTGACATTGCAAGAAGAGGCGTAACGGCTACGCTGTCCGACGCTCTTAACGGACACAGGGTAGTCAAAGCTTTTTCAAGAGAAGAGCAGGAGATAAACCGCTTCGGCAAAAAGAATGACAACCTTTATGCCGCAGAATTTGCAAAGGACAGAAGAAGCGCACACTTTTTCCCGATACAGCACGGAGTTTATGCCGTGTTCAGCGGAGCGATATACTGTCTTGGTGCGGCGCTTGTGCTTATGGGCAATCTTCAGCTCGGCGGACTTACCCTGCTTATCAATTATTTCGGCATAATATGGGACCCGATATTCTTCTTTATGTATATGGGCAACGACTGGGCAAGATGTACCGACGCCGCAGGCAGAATGTTCGAGATACTTGACAGCGAGCCGACGGTAAAACCGCCCGAAAATCCTGTAGAAGTTCCAAATGGCGTTCTTAAGGGAGATATATGCTTCAAGGAGGTAACATTTGAGTACGAAGCAGGCAGACCGGTGCTTAAAAATATGTCGTTTGCTACCGAAGCAGGCAAGTTTACCGGAATAGTCGGCAAGACGGGCGCAGGCAAGTCTACGGTAATCAACCTAATATCAAGGATGTACGATGTTACATCGGGCGAGATAACCATTGACGGAATACCGATAAAGAAGATACCCTTTGATGTGCTGAGAAAGAATATCGGCGTTGTATCTCAGGAAACATATCTGTTTATGGGAACTATCGCCGATAATATCCGATATGCAAGACCGGAGGCTACTATGGAAGAAGTCGTACAGGCGGCAAAGAACGCCAACGCACACGACTTTATCATGAAGCTGCCCGAAGGCTACGATACCGTTACCGGAAGCGGAGGAGTGAGCCTGTCGGGAGGCGAAAAACAGCGTATCTCTATTGCACGGGCGCTTATACAAAGGCCGAATATCCTTATACTTGACGAGGCTACAGCGGCAATGGATACCGCTACCGAGCGTAAGATACAGGCGGCTGTTGATAATCTCAAGCACGGCAGGACGATAATAGCGATAGCGCACAGGCTGTCAACCTTGCGTGACGCAGACAAGCTGTATGTTATCGAGCACGGAGAGGTAAAAGAAAGCGGTACTCACGATGAGCTTATCCACACAAAAGGAAAGTATTTCGAGCTGTATAAGCTGCAGAGCGAATCGCTGAGATCCGTCGGACTTGACTGACAGAAAGGACAGATATATGAAGCAGAATACAACTGCAATTTACGATGTTGATACGCTTAATATTCTCTCCCCGAAGAAAATAGAACTGACCGAAAGCGACAGCGGATATCTTTCGCTGGCTCTTGACGGGGATAAATATGAGAAGGTTGACCTTACAAGGCTGACACCTTTCAACGATGAGGATAAATATATAAGCGTAAGCTATAAGAATGAAGAGGATGAATGGAAGGAGATAGGCGTAATAAAAGATATCTCGGAGCTTTCCGATGACATGAAACAAACGGTAGTCGCTTTTCTCAGACGAAAATATTACATCCCCGAAATAAAGAAGATAAACAAGATAACGGATAATCAGATGGGCTATCTTTTCCTTGAAGCCGAAACAACGGCAGGGGAGAAGAAAATAGCGGTGTATGACTGGTGGCACAATTTCAGAATGATACACGGAAAGATGCTTGCCGTGACCGATTCCGACGGCAACCGCTACACCGTACCCGATGTTGATAAGCTGGATAAGTCAAGCCTTAAGAAGCTGCAGCTGTTCATCTGATATCACAGCCTTTTTCGGAAAGGAGCTGTATATATGAATCTTAAACTGTCGGTCCCGAAGGGAGTGGACCAAGACAGCGTGAGTTTTTCGCTCCCGTTTGATATAGACCGCAATGCAAAAAGCGTGAACGGACACTTTACCGCAACAAAGGAAAAGCTCACGGTATATTATAACGATGAGCCTGCACGGGAGTATAATGTGCAGGAGATAAAGACAATAGAAGTACAGCAGCTTATCGGCTGCTCTATGCTGTGCGTGACGGATATATACGGTCACGACAGCTGTGTATGCCAGTTTTCGCAGAAGTATTATATGCGCTACGCAGAGCTTGCAAAGATATACGAGCATTATATTGCAACAGGCGAATTTACCGAATATACAGACGCCGACGAGCCAAGCTGTCCTAAGTGCGGTGCGGCGCTCAAAGGAAGCAGTAAGTGTATGTTCTGCGACGGCAAAAAGGGAGTGTTTATAAAGCTTATAAAGCGGCTTGCTCCGTACAAAGTGCAATTCTGCCTGTCGCTGATTGCAACCTTTATTCTGTATGCGTTTGATGTTATCAACCCGATTTTCCAGCGCATACTTATCGACGACCTTATTGTCCCCAAAAACAGCAACTGGGATTTGTTCTGGAAGATAACGCTGTGCATACTTGCGCTGAATCTTACTTCAATGGGCTTCAGGCTTATGCAGGAAGTCGGCAACTACAAGATATCCACCGCCTACGGCAGAGACCTGCGCCGTGATATCTTCAACAAGACTCAGCAGCTGTCTATGAGCAATGTGGCAAAGCGTACCCCCGGAGAGCTGATAAACCGTGTATCCGGCGACGCTTCAACCCTGCAGGACTTTATGACGCGGCAGGGAAAGGATATGATATTTCAGACAACGGCGCTTTTTGCTTTGCTGATAATCATGTTTATAACAAACTGGAAGCTTGCGCTTGTAATAACGATACCGCTTCCTTTGGCTGTTTTTCTGTCGGTTAAATCTTACAATGCGATAAGCATACGCTACGGCAGAGTATGGCGCTGTCAGTGCAGGGCAAGCGAGCTTCTGCACGATGTACTGCACGGAATAAGAGTAGTAAAGAACTACGGCAACGAGGACAGGGAGATAGAGGCGTACCGAAAAGCGTCGGGAAAGTGGGCGGATTCGGCTAAAAAAGCCGATCTGTTCTGGTATATGGTACAGCCCCCGATACGCTATATTTTCAGCATCGGCGAGTTCTGTGCGCTGTTCTTCGGCGGCAGTATGATACTCGGCAGAGAGATGCAGTTAGGCGAGCTTATCCAGTTCACTACCTATGTTGCCATGCTCTACGGGCCTGTACAATGGCTTACAAGCCTTCCTAAAGTGCTTGCACAGGCAAGAGTCAGCGCAGGAAAGGTATTCGAGATACTTGAAGAAAACAACGATATTAGCGATACCGAGAATGCGGTAAGCGTGGATATCAAGGGCGACATAGAGTTTAAGAATGTGTACTTCGGCTATAAGGCGTACAACCCCGTGCTTAAAGATATATCGTTCAGCATAAAAAGCGGTGAGATGATAGGCATTGTCGGACACTCCGGAGTAGGAAAGTCAACGCTTATTAACCTTATGATGCGCCTGTACGATCCGACATCGGGAGAAGTGCTGATAGATGGCATTGATGTAAGGGATATATCGCAGAATTCTCTGCGCTCTCAGATAGGAGTTGTGCTTCAGGAGACCTATCTGTTTGGCGGAACGGTGCTTGAAAACATACGGTATGCAAAGCCGGAGGCAACCTTTGAGGAGATAGTGACCGCCGCAAAAACGGCAAACTGTCACGACTTCATAACCCGTATGCCCGACGGCTACAACACGGTAGTAGGGGAGCGCGGCTATAACCTTTCGGGCGGAGAAAGACAGCGTATCGCTATCGCAAGGGCGATACTGCACGATCCCAAGATACTTATACTTGACGAGGCTACCGCATCTCTTGACACCCAGACCGAAAAGCAGATACAGGACGCACTTGACAGGCTTATAAAAGGCAGAACGACAATAGCCATAGCTCACCGCCTTTCTACGCTTGCAAACGCCGACCGCCTGATAGTGCTCAAAAAGGGCAGAGTGGCTGAGGTAGGAACTCACACGGAGCTGCTTCGCAATAAGGGCGTGTATTATGAGCTGGTAATGGCACAGAAGCAGACTGCAAAGCTCCGCAAGACCGAAGCGGCGGTACCTGCCATCGTATGATCGGGAGTCAAAATGGAACAAACGGCATTAAATATAAACGGCATCCCGTCAATATTATGGGGCAGGCATTCCGACAGGCTGTACATTTATGTACATGGAAAGAAGAGCCGTAAGGAATACGCAGAGAGCTTTGCAAAGATCGCCGAAGAAAACGGCTTTCAGACGCTGAGCTTTGACCTTGCACAGCACGGAGAGAGAACTAATGACCGCTATCGCTGTGATGTGTGGAACGGAATAACCGACCTTAATATCGTTGCGGACTATGCTTTTGCAAATTACAGCCGTATTTCGCTTTTTGCCTGCAGTTTGGGTGCGTATTTTGCGCTTAACGCTTATGCGGAAAGGCAGTTTGAAAAGTGCCTGTTTCAGTCTCCGATAGTCGATATGGAGTGGCTTGTAAAGCATATGATGCTGTGGTCGGGAGTAACCGAACCCCGTCTTGAAGTCGAAAAGGAGATAGAAACGGATATAGACCTGCTGAGGTGGGATTATTACTGCTATATACTGTCGCATCCCGTCAAAAAGTGGGATATTCCTACTGCTGTGCTTTACGGCGGAAAGGATAATCTTCAGCCGCCGGAGTCAATATATGATTTTGCCGGGCGGTTCGGGGCAAAGCTCACTGTAAGTGAAAACAGCGAGCATACGTTTATGGCGCAAACCGATGCGCCGATAGTTGAAAAGTGGATAAGAGATAATATCTCTTAAACCGAATAGGAAATTGCCTTCTGTTGTTTGCGGAAGGCTTCAGACTGTCGATAAACCCATGCACCGCAAAAATGCAAGGTAAATTATGGCTTTTCATTTATTCTTTTAAACCTTTTACAATATAGTTTTGTGGAGCCGATTTCGACTCCACAAAAGCATTTTTGCTTACTTTGTCAAGAGTCACCTACCGTACCTTTGTACGCCGACGGTGACTCTTTCCTCGTCTGCGTGTGTTTCTCGCAGTCTGACAGCTTGTCGAAAAATACTTTTTCGACAAGCTGAAGCCTTCTGCTGTTTGCGGAAGGCTTTTCTTCTTGATAGCGGCGGAAAATATCGTTCATCTATTGATTTTTACCTTTCACTGTGGTAAAATATTATAGAATATAGCCCCATATAATAAAAAGGGGCAGGATAAAGGTATCAGGAAAGGAAACAACAAGATGAGTAAGGTAGTTAAGTTCGGCGGCAGCTCGCTTGCCGATGCAAATCAGTTCCGCAAGGTCGCTGATATAATAAGAAGTGATAAGGAACGCAGATATGTAGTTCCCAGCGCTCCCGGAAAACGCTATAAAGATGATATCAAAGTGACTGATATGCTTTATGCCTGCTATGACGCAGTAGCAAACGAGGGAAAGAACGCATACAACCAGTTTGCACCTATTTCCGAGCGTTTCAACGGCATTATCGCAGATCTCGGTCTTACACTTTCGCTTGACGATGAGTATGAGAAGATAATTGACAATTTCCGCAAGAAAGCAGGCAAGGACTATGCGGCAAGCAGAGGCGAATGTTTAAACGGCATCATCCTTGCAAATTATCTCGGTTATGAGTTTATCGATGCGGCAAAAGCCATCTTCTTTACCAGTAAGGGAGAATTTGACGCAGAGCTTACAGACGCTTCTCTCGCATCTATCCTTGAGGGATATCCCAATGCCGTTATTCCCGGCTTTTACGGCGCTCGTCCCGACGGAACGATAAAGACTTTTTCACGAGGCGGAAGCGACTTCACCGGCTCGGTCGTAGCAAGAGCAATAAAGGCGGATTTATACGAGAACTGGACAGATGTACCCGGCGTTGCACTGGCAGATCCAAGAATCGTTGAAAATCCTAAGTTTATTGATGTTATCACCTACAGAGAGCTCCGTGAGCTTTCATATATGGGATTCTCCGTTCTTCACCAGGATGCAATCTTCCCTGTAAGAACAGCGCAGATCCCGATTAATATCAAGAATACAAACGATCCTGCCGCCAAGGGAACAATGATAGTACCGAGTGCGCCCGAGGGTTCAAACGAGCATATAATTACCGGTATCGCAGGTAAGAAGCATTTCAGCGCAGTATGTCTTGAAAAGGACGAGATGAACAGCGAGATAGGATTCTTACGCCGTATCCTTACGCTTATGGATAACGAGGGAATCTGCTTTGAGCATATCCCCACCGGTATCGATACAATGAACATCGTTGTAAACAGCGATGAGCTTGCCGAGCACCCCAATTTTGTCGAGCGTGTAAAGCAGGTAGCAAATCCCAATCATATCGAAGTTGAAAACGACCTTGCGCTTATAGCGGTCGTTGGTCGTGGAATGAAGTCAAAGAAAGGTACGGCTACCCGTATCTTTGCCGCACTTTCACACGCAAATATCAACATAAAGATGATAGATCAGGGCTCAAGCGAGCTTAATATAATCGTCGGCATACACGAGGCTGACTTTGAAAAGGCTATCAAGGTAATATACGATATGTTCATACTCAGTGAAGGCTGATAAAATAAGACTTTAATCAAAAAGGAGAAGTGGTCGCTTTATGATGACATATGATTCTCTCACCGGCGGAAAACTCACCAAGTTTTTCAAGGCGCAGAATTACAAAAAGCAGGTAATAAAGAATATCGAGATCATCGGACAGCGTAAGCTGGTTATACTCGGCGACGGAGACGGCGTCAATGCCGAAGTATTAAAAAAAGTGCTTGCTCAGCTGAAAAAGAAGGGCGTTCGTGTTCCCGAGCTTGCTTTTATGGCTACAAACGATGAGCGTACGCTTATCAAGGATGATAACTCTATCCGCAGTATCACCGAGCTTAAAGGAATGTCAAAGGCGTATTATGTTATGGTTACCTCTTCTTATGATGAGCTTGAGGTGTATTTAAAGGGCATGACAGGCCGTGTCGGAAGCGCACAGACTATAGAGAAGCGCCTTCAGCAGTATGGCTTTACCGAGCGTGACTACTGCCTTATAAATAAGCCTGTAGGCTTCCTCGGCACATATATGAAGTTAAAGCGTTCACAGTTCAATATTGCGGATAAGTCCGAGCAGAACAAGCTTGAGAAGAATGTACGCCGCACAGAAGCACAGCTTAAAGAATGCAAGGATAAGTTCAGAGGTCAGCGTTGCTTTATAGTAGGCTATAAAGAGGGCGTAAAGCTCGACGAGCTGAATCTTTTGTTCAACGAAAAGTGCATAAGCTACAACGGTATATGCAAGTACTTCACAAAGACTCCTCTGCGCCCTACACAGTACATACTTTCAAATGCGGAGCATTATCTCGGAAACGGAAAATACATAGAGTCGATGGATACCTTTGTAGCAAGCAATATATCGGTATTTGAGGATAAGTTTGCAAAGAGCCCCACATATTTCAATATTATGGGCAACGGATTTATCCCTCAGCTTCCGTCTTTCGGTACGACACAGCACAGCGAGGCGTTAAGGCGTATTGACGATTTGTACATCGCATTACAGCTTGCGCTTTATGAAGGCTTCTCGGAGATATACATCTACGGATTTGACGGCATATACGACGCTCAGATAACAGGATATGAAGAAGCGCTTGTAAATGCCGACAATAAGTATGATTATCCCGAAGAGGCACAGACGCTTCTTAAGAATGTCAAGACCTATGCGTCCAGCGCAGGCGTATCAATATACAATATGAGCGGAATAGACAGCCTCAATATGTTTGAAAGCCGCAGCTTTGCAGATATTGACTTCTCTACAACAAAGCTCCTTTCAAAAATTTAAGCTAAAAGGAAAAGAAATGAGTTTAGCCGATAGATATTTTATTGAAAACTGCCGTGATATTATTGAAAACGGCACATGGGATACGGACAGCACGGTGCGTCCTCATTGGGAGGACGGCACTCCTGCTCATACCGTAAAAAAGTTCTGCGTAGTAAACCGCTATGACCTGAGAAAAGAGTTCCCCGTAATGACTCTCCGCCGTATCTTCTACCGTTCTGCTATAGAGGAGATACTGTGGATATATCAGAAAAAGAGCAACAGGGTTGCTGACCTTTCGACTCATATCTGGGACGCATGGGCTGACGAAAACGGCACTATCGGCAAGGCTTACGGTTGGCAGCTCGGTCAGAAGAGCATTTATCCCGAGGGCGAGTTTGACCAGGTGGACAGAGTCCTTTTTGACCTTAAAAACAATCCTGCAAGCCGTCGAATCATGACAAATATGTACAATCACAAAGACCTTCATGAGATGGGACTTGCTCCGTGTGCGTACAGCATGACCTTCAATGTAGCGGGAGATACGCTTAATGCAATACTCAATCAGCGTTCACAGGATATGCTGACTGCGAACAACTGGAATGTGTGCCAGTACGCCGCACTTCTTATTATGTTCGCAAAGGCGTCGGGGCTGAAAGCAGGAGAGCTTGTTCACGTTATTGCTGACGCACATATTTATGACAGGCATATAGACGCTGTAAAGCGGCTTATTGAAAAAGAGCCGTATCCTGCACCCGAGATGGTGGTGGAGGATATAACCGATTTCTATAAATTCACAAAGAACAGCTTCACTTTAAAAGACTATAAATATCACGATTTTGATGAAAAGATAGAGGTTGCGATCTGACTTATGCGCCCCGCAAGGCATTGCGGGGCTTAGACTGCAGAAAAACCTCTTTGCAAACAATAAATGGGGTTTGGGGCGAAGCCCCAAGCAAGGTCGCAGGGGCGGCAGCCCCCGATAATAAGCCCCTTCCCGAGGGGAAGGGGTTGGGGTTGGGGATTATAAATTTGCTCAATTTCCTAAAAAAGACTTTTTCGGCAAGCTGCGCCCCGCAAGGCATTGCGGGGCTTTAAGTGTTATTAATTGTTATTATAAAACGACGGGAGGCGCACAGGTGACATATATCGTACTTGACCTTGAATGGAGTCAGCCTGTATGTAAAGAAAAGACGAGAATATGCGGCACAAAGGTGCTTCAGGTGGAGATAATACAAATCGGTGCGGTTGCCGTGACCGACGGAGTTATAAACAAAAGCACTTTTTCGGAGTATGTCAGACCGAGATACTATACAGAAATAAAGGGCAGGATAAAGAAGCTGACAGGCATTTCCAAAAACGACCTTAAAGATGCGGACGAGCTTGACAAGGTGCTTTTACGGTTTAAAAAATGGTGTGGCAGCTTCGGTAATACGCTTATAGCGACCTGGGGGCCGGATGATATACCTACTCTTAAAGGGCAGTGCGATTTCTTCGGATATGATATAAGCTGGATGCCTCGCTGGTTCAATCTCCAGCCTATCATGACAAGGCAGTATGACATAGATCGTCCGCAGATAACTCTTCAGTCGGCGGTCGAAATAACCGGCGTCGGACAGCAGGAGCTTGGTTTTCACAGCGCAATAAACGACGCTTATTACACGGCGCTTGTGCTTACAAAGATAAAGAATATACCGCAGGAGATAGAGTGGCAGAAAAAGGTCGATACGGCGCACGCAAATCCTTTTATCAGCGTCTGCCACAAATCGCAGGGAAATGTTAAGACAGCGAGGATGAACTGCGTTCCGAGAACATCGCTTCTTAACCGATATGTCTGCCCCATCTGCGGAAAGCCCGCTACGCTTAAAGGGCGGCTGGTATGGGTAAAACCGATGAATTATATGGCGGTAGTGCATTGCAACAAGCATTCCGTGAAAGTTACGGTTACCTTTGAAAAATGCGCCGACGGCGGATATACATGGACAAAAAAATACACCTTGTCCGATAATGAGGATGAGGAAAAATACAATTCTTTAATTATGAAAAAGCAGGCGTTAAGTCCGGCAAACGATAGCTCGGACAGCGCTTATCAGAAACGAAAAAGCAGGAAAAGAAAATAAAAGCGAAAGGACAGAACAATGGCAAAGTTTAAAGCAGCTGCGGTTTTCAGCAGCAATATGGTTATTCAGAGAGATAAGAATGTAAAAGTGTTCGGTACGGGAAGTAACGGCGAAAGCGTTATTGTTTCATTCTGCGGAAATACAGCCGTTGCAGAAGTTAAAGACGAAAAGTGGAGCGTAGTTCTCCCTGCTATGAAGGCAGGCGGCCCTTATGAAATGAAAATCAGCAACGGCGAGGATACGATAGTGTTCTCAAATGTTATGATAGGCGAGGTTTGGCTTGCAGGCGGACAGAGCAATATGGAGCTTGAGCTACAGAACTGTTTGGGCGGCAAGGATTATCTTGCGAATGATAAAGAGCCTAATGTCCGTTATTACTATACGCAGAAAAACTGCAATATGGATGAAAAATTCTTCCTTGATGAAGAGAATACAGGCTGGAGCTGTTTTGACAGCGAGAGCGCAAAAGCGTGGAGCGCCGTTGCGTATTTCTATGCAAAAGAGCTTGCGGCAAAGCTCGGAGTAACTGTCGGCATAATCGGCTGTAACTGGGGCGGCACCAGCGCAAGCTACTGGATGAGCCGTGAATCGCTCGAGCGTGACGCCGATTTAAAGGCATATCTTGATGACTACGATAATGCAATAGCAGGCAGATCGAGAGAAGAAATGGATAAAGAGTATCTTGACTATGTCAAGTATGAGGAAGAGTGGCAGAAGAAGTCGGTAGAATTTTATTCTTCTCATCCCGACGGCACATGGGACGAGTGCCAGGCATACTGCGGTGTGAGCAAGTATCCCGGTCCTATGACTCCGCTTAATCCTTTCCACGCAACAGCGCTTTATGACAGCATGGTAAAGCGTGTGTGTCCGTATACGATAAGAGGCTTTATCTACTATCAGGGCGAGACCGATGACAACAGACCGAAGACATATTTCAAGCTGTTCAAGTCGCTTATCCAGCTTTGGAGAGACGACTGGGGCGACGATGAGCTTCCGTTCATGTTTGTACAGCTCCCCATGCACCGCTATAAAGCCGATCCCGACTGGAAGCACTGGTGCCTTATCAGAGAGGCGCAGATGCGTACCTTCAAAACCGTAAAGAATACCGGTATAGCAGTAATACTCGACTGTGGCGAATTTAACGAGATACACCCCAAGAACAAGGTACCCGTAGGACACAGACTTTTCCTGCAGGCTATGCATCATGTTTACGGCGATAAAGAAACACAGGCGTTTGGTCCTGTTTTTAAAAGCATGACCGTATGCGGCGATACAGCGGTAATTACTTTTGAACATTCGGAGCAGGGCTTTGAAGTTAAGGGAGAAAACGGCATAACAGGCTTTGAGATAGCAGGCGCCGATAAAGAATTCAAACAGGCTGCAGCTGTCATAAACGAGGACAAGACGATAAGCGTTAAGTCCGATGAAGTAAAAAAGCCCGAATATGTCCGTTATCTCTGGACAAATTACGGAGATGTTACTCTGTACGGAAGTAACGGTATACCTGTTGCACCGTTCAGAACAAGTATGAACGACGAGAAATAATCAGCTTTTGAAAGGCGGAAATTATGAAACTTGAACGCAGCTGCGGAGTATTACTTCATATAACGAGCCTTCCGTCAAACGAGGGTATAGGTACGCTTGGAAAGCCTGCCTTTGAATTTGTTAACTGGCTTAAGGCGGCAGGGCAGAAATACTGGCAGGTACTGCCGATACATCCCACGGGCTACGGCGATTCGCCGTATCAGTCCCCCTCTGCATTTGCAGGAAATCCTCTGCTTATCGACCTGTGGGAGCTGGTGGAGCTGGGACTGCTTACTCCCGATGATATAAAGGGCAGAGAGTACGGCGAAGATCCGTCTACAACGGACTATGAGAAAGTGATAGCTCAGAAAAATGAGCTTTTGCACAAGGCATTCTTCTCTTTTAAGGAGGATGTATCTTATCTTGCGTTTGTTCAGGAGCAGGGCTGGTGGCTTGAGGATTATTCTCTGTTTATGGCTATTAAGCAGAAGAATGAGCTTCGCTCGTGGCTCACCTGGGACAAGGAGCTGAAAACACGCAAGCCCGAAGCGCTTAGTGCCTTTAAAGAAGAGAATATAGAAGAGATCAAGTTTCACCGCTTTGTTCAGTATATGTTCTTTACCCAGTGGAACAAGCTGAAAGAATATGCCAATAAGAACGGCATTTTGATAATCGGGGATATCCCGATATATGCGGCGATGGACAGTGCAGACGTCTGGGTAGATCCCAATCTGTTTACTATGGACATATCGCTCAGACCGACTCTTGTAGCAGGAGTTCCGCCCGATTATTTTTCACCTACAGGTCAGCTGTGGGGAAATCCGCTTTACGACTGGGACGAGATGGAAAAGGACGGCTACAGCTGGTGGATATCAAGAATAGACCACGCAATGAGGCTGTTTGATATGGTAAGGATAGACCACTTCCGTGCGTTTGATACTTATTACGCTATACCTGCAGACGCATCTACAGCCGAATACGGCGAATGGAAGCAAGGACCCGGTATGAAGCTCTTCAACGAGATAAAAGCACAGCTTGGCGATGTGAATATCATCGCAGAGGATCTCGGAGATATATTCGACAGCGTTAAAAAACTGCTCAGCGATACAGGCTTCCCGGGAATGAGAGTATTACAGTTCGGCTTTAATAAAGAGGGTTCGGACAATATGCACCTCAGTCACAATTATCCTGTGAACTGCGTTGCGTATACCGGCACGCACGACAATGACACGATACTCGGATGGCTTAAATCAGCCGACGGAAAATCCGCAAAAATGGCTAAGAATTATATCAACGCCAATATCCTTGAGCATAAGAATATCAGCTTTATCAGGAGCGTATATCAGAGCCCTGCGGCACTGGCGATAATACCTATGCAGGATATACTCGGAGTTGACGGCAAAGGCCGTATGAATGTTCCTTCTACCGTCGGCGGAAACTGGACATGGCGTATGAAAAAACCGGCAGGAAAGAGAACCGCAAGGATGTTAAACAAGCTTGCGGCGGCATATATAAGAAAGCCGGTCAGAACAAAAGCAAAGGACAAATAAGATGTCATTATCAGATATTTTCGATAAGATAGCGGCGAGCCGTCAGCCTCAGCCTACGGGCGCAGTAGAATTTCTCATAGTAGGGCTCGGAAACCCCGGCACGCAGTATGAGAACACCCGTCACAATGCAGGCTTTATGGCGGTAGATACGCTTGCAGATAAGCTCGGCGTACAGATAAAAAAGCTTAAGTTCAAATCGCTTATCGCAGATTGTACCGTTGAAGGCAAACATTGCCTTTTAATGAAGCCGTCTACCTTTATGAATAACAGCGGAGAAGCGGTAAGAGAAGCTATGGACTTCTACAAACTGCCGCCTGAGAATATACTCGTACTGTACGACGATATTTCGCTTGATGTCGGCAGGACAAGGGTACGCAGAAAGGGCAGCGACGGCGGTCACAACGGCATAAAGAGTATAATACTGCTGACAAACAGCGACGCCTTCCCCCGTGTTAAGATCGGTGTGGGCGCAAAGCCGCACCCCGATTTTCCTCTTGCCGACTGGGTACTGTCCGGCTTTAAAAAAGAGGACGGAGAGGCGCTTCTTCGCTCACTTGACAACGCATCCGAAGCGGCAAAGCTGATAGTATCGGGAAAAATCGATACCGCTATGAACAAGTACAATTCTTAAAGAAAGACAGACAATATGGAACTTCTTAAAAATATGGCTGACTCGCTTGCAGAGTATAGAAAATCAGTCGATCATATTTTGAGCGATGAACCCGTCCCCTTGTTGGTGACGGGGCTTTCGCATATACACAAGGCGCATTTTCTTGCTTCGCTGAGCTATGAGAATATTCCTTTTCCCGTGCTTGTAATAACCGAGAGCGAGGCGTCTGCTGCAAGGCTTACCGAAGATATAAACACAATGTGCGGCGGCACACCCGCATATCAGTTTCCTGCTTCGGACCTTACGCTTACCGATACCGAAGCGCAGTCGCAGGAATATGAGTATAAGCGGATAGAAACTCTGTCCGCCGCAATAAGCGGCAAGGCAAAGCTGATAATTGCTTCTGCAGAGTCAGCAGTACAGCTGACCGTACCGAAAGATATACTCGAAAAGCACACCGTAACGCTGAAATCGGGAGATGAAGTTAACCTTGACTCTCTTGCGGCTACTCTTGTTGCGGCAGGCTATACACGGTGCGATATGATAGAGGGCAAGGGGCAGTTCTCTTTTCGAGGCTCTCTTGCTGATATATATCCCGTCAGCAGCGACTATCCCGTCAGAATAGAGCTGTGGGGAGATGAAATAGACACGGTTGCGTCTTTTGATATCGACACCCAGAGAAGAATAGATACGGTAAAGAACGTCAGCATTACGCCCTGCTCCGAAACGATTTTTGAGGACGGAGCATTGCCTGCCGTTATTCAGAGCCTTATAGAAAAGACCGAGAAAAAAGCTAATAAGAAGGATGAAGCGTTAAAACGACTTAGGCGTGATGCGGCAAGACTGCGTGACGGTCTGCCCGTATGCTGTCTTACCCGTTATTTTCCGCTGTGCTATAAGACTGCCGGCAGTATCTTCGATTATGCAAAGACTGTCATAGTATGCGAGTCTTTTACCGCCGCAGAAGCGGCAAAAGGCGCAATATCTGCGCATCTTGAGGATATGAAGCTGCTGACTGCCGACGGCGTACTGTGCAAAGGCCTTGATAAATACCTGATGAGCAAAAGCGAGTATCTTGATACCGTAAAGGACAGGGTACGCATTTATATGGACACCTTTATACGAGGCGGCGGAGTTGACCTTTCGGATATACTCAAAGTGGATTCGGTTCAGCTCTCCCCCTGGAGCGGCGAATATAAACTGCTGTGCGAGGAGCTTGACAACTATAAGAAGAACGGCTATACCTGCGTTATTTTTGCAGGTACGGACAAGGCGGCAAAGATACTTGCCGACGACCTTCGTGACAGCGGATACAAAGCCGATTATTCAAAAGATCCGAAGAAAATTTATCTCGGCAGGATAACGGCAGTCGAGGGCATAATCTCGGCAGGCTTTGAATATCCCGAGGAAAAGCTGGCTGTTCTGACAAGGACAAGTGCGTCTTCCGCAAAGACCTCCGCACCTAAGAAAAAGTACAAAAAAGGCGCACAGATACGGTCGCTGAGCGATATTTCGCAGGGTGACCTTGTTGTACACGGCTCTTACGGAATAGGTGTGTTTGAGGGAGTGCAGAAGCTGACCGCAGACAAGATATCAAAGGATTATATCAAGATAAAGTATGCAGGTACCGATGTGCTGTATGTGCCGGTAACACAGCTTGACCTTATCTCACGCTATATAGGAAGCGGCGACGCAGATACCGTGCGATTAAATAAGCTTGGCACGGATACCTGGAAAAAGGCAAAGACAAAAGCCAAAGCCGCAACGCAGGAGATGGCAAAGGAGCTTATCGAGCTTTATTCACGCCGTATGAAAGCAAAGGGCTACGCTTTTTCACCCGATACCGAACAGCAGCATATTTTTGAGGATCGTTTCAACTATGTGGAAACCGACGATCAGCTGAGATGCGTAGAAGAGATAAAGCATGATATGATGCGTTCTGCTCCTATGGAAAGACTGCTGTGCGGAGATGTGGGATTCGGCAAGACAGAAGTTGCCCTCCGTGCCGCCTTCAAGTGCATAGGCGACGGTAAGCAATGCGCTGTGCTTGTACCGACAACGGTGCTTGCATGGCAGCATTATCAGACGATAATCAAGCGTATGGAGGGCTTTGATATAAGGATAGAGCTTCTCTCACGCTTCCGTACTGCAAAAGAGCAGAAGGTGATACTGAAAAAGCTGGAGGAGGGCGAGCTCGATCTTGTTGTCGGCACTCACAGGCTTGTTCAGGATGATGTAAAGTTTAAAGATCTCGGACTTGTAATAATAGACGAAGAACAGCGCTTCGGAGTAAATGACAAGGAGAAGCTGAAAGAGGCGTTTACAAATGTCGATGTGCTGACGCTTTCGGCTACGCCCATTCCGAGAACGCTAAATATGGCGATGTCGGGAATAAGGGATATGAGCGTTATAGAAACGCCGCCCGGCGACCGCCATCCGATAACCACTTATGTCGTTGAGCACGACAAGGGTGTTATAGCTCAGGCGATAAACAAGGAGCTTAGAAGAAACGGGCAGGTGTATTATGTACACAATCGTATCGAGAGCATATATTCCTGTGCGGCTGACATTCACGCTATGGTGCCTGAAGCGAATATCGGCATAGCTCACGGAAGAATGAGCGAAGAAGAGCTTCTTGATGTATGGCGCAGGCTGATAGAGGGCGAGATAAACGTGCTTGTATGTACCACTATTATAGAAACAGGCGTGGATGTGCCTAACTGCAACACGCTGATTATTGAGAATGCAGACTGCATGGGACTTGCTCAGCTGCACCAGTTAAGAGGCAGAGTCGGACGCACCAACCGCAGAGCCTATGCTTACTTCACATTCAAGCGGGGCAAGGTGCTTAGCGAAGTCGCAACAAAGCGCCTTGACGCAATAAGAGAGTTCACACGGTTCGGTTCGGGCTTCAGAATAGCTATGAAAGACCTTGAGATAAGGGGAGCAGGCTCGGTGCTGGGACAAAGCCAGTCGGGACACCTTGCGTCTGTAGGTTATGATATGTATATAAAGCTGCTCAATGAGGCTATCCTTGAGCAGCAGGGCAAGACTCCCGAAATAACGCCCGAGTGCCTTATTGACATAAGGATAGACGCATTTATTCCCGAAAAGTATATATCAAATCAGGCACAGAGAGTAGACTGCTACAGAAAAATAGCAATGATAGAAAACGAAGACGACGCTTATGATGTGACCGACGAGCTTATTGACCGCTACGGCGATATTCCGAGAGCCGTGGAGGGACTGATAGAAGTCGCAAAGCTGAGAAGAAAGGCGCAGAAGCTCCATCTTACAGAGATAATCCAGAGCGGAGATTCAATGTTGTTCTATCCCGAAAATACCGAGAAAAAGACTATGGAGCGTGTCTCGGCGGTAGGCGGAAAATACGGCAAGGCTATGATGCTGGTGCTTGCGACCGACAAGCCCAATTTCCGCATAAACGGCGTTGATAAGCTCGGCGGACCTCTTGGCTTGCTGTCGGACGTGCTTGAGGCAATGCAGTCGGTTGATAGAGAGAAGGCAGGTGAAGAAAATGGCTGAAAAAAAGAAAAGCGTAAAGCGTAAGGTGATAACGGCGGTTATTGTACTTGCGGCGGTACTTCTTCTTATAGGCTCGTTTTTTCTCAGAGATTTGTGCCTTCGGGCAGGGATAACCGAGTGCGAAAAGCGTGAGATACTACAGGTAAAAACCAAGTATTCCGAAATAATGAACAGCATAATAAGCGCAGGTGCGGATATTGATGAGTACACAATTACCGCCACGCATAAGGGACTTTTTGAAAAGTCGGTAATTACTCCCGACGAAAACGGCGAAGAGCTGTACAGCAAGCTGACCGAAGAGCTTTCGGTACTGTGCCATTCTTACTGTTACTCGGTAAGCAAGCATGACGGTGCGGTATATTTCGGCTTTAACGCAAGCAATACAAAACAGCTGATATATACTTCAAAAGAAATTGACGATAAATTCACCGATAATCTCGGCGACAACTGGTATTATTACGAGAAGACCGAAGAATAACAAAGAACAAAAGGAAAGAGAAGACAAATGAAGAACATAATTCTTATAGGTATGCCGGGCGCAGGAAAAAGCACGGTAGGAGTCCTTCTTGCAAAGTCGCTCGGATATGACTTTGTAGACGCAGACCTTGTCATACAAAAACAGCAGGGAAATAAACTGCAAAGGATAATAGACGAGCGAGGCCTTGACGGCTTCAAGCAGGCAGAAGAGCAGGCTCTGCTGTCGATAAACGAGAGCAAGGCGGTTATTGCCACAGGCGGCTCTGCGGTATTCTCCGAAAAGGGTATGGCTCATCTTAAAGAAAACGGAATCTGCGTATATTTAAGAGTAGACGAAAAGGAGCTTATCCG
>CAMEKR010000031.1 GCA_945921515.1 uncultured Clostridia bacterium
CGGATCACAGCCTTTATACGCTTCCTCACAGCCTCGTGCTGAGGGATTCTACGGGTGATTGATAATAAATGCTGCCGCTGTGTAAAAACAGCGGCATTTTTTATGCTCATAGTCAGATTTCTTTTGCCATGAATATAACATGTTCACAGTCTGTAAATCCGTTTTTACGGTAAAATAACGGTGCAGGTGCATATTTATTTGTTGATAGGGTAACACCGGCAAGTTTGTTTTCTTTTACATACTTTTCTATTTCGTCAAGAAGCAATGAACCATAACCTTTTCGCTGAAAATCCGGATGGATGAACATTTCTTCTATAAATACTTCGCTGTTGTTCCACCAGACTTTTTCGTGTGCAAATATTCCGCCTGTTATTTGCTCGTTTTCAAGGAGCACAAAGCCGATAAATTTCTTCATATCGAAAAAATCATTGAGATATTCTTCAGCTGTCCCGATAGTCCAACGGCATTGCCGGAGTTCATTGTTGTACACACTGCACATTATCTCAGCGCAGGGTGGTATATCTGATTTGATCATTTTTCTTATGTTCATATATTACCTCCAAATTGTCAATTGAATAAGTTTGTTTCTTTGAATTTAAAGAGCATATTCTAAAGAATTTGATACAGGAAAAAATAAAACCTCCCCGTATGAACAGGGAGGTCGAATGACAAATGTTGTCCAAATAGATGAATTATACACCCCAAATGACGCATATACGCCATTTGTAAGGGCAAAAATTATCTCTTTGAGAACTGAGGAGCACGACGTGCAGCCTTTAAGCCGTACTTCTTTCTTTCCTTCATTCTGGGGTCACGAGTTAAGAAGCCTGCCTTCTTGAGTACGGGACGAAGCTCGTCGCTGTACTGAAGTAAAGCTCTTGAAAGGCCGTGACGGATAGCGCCTGCCTGACCTGTAACACCGCCGCCTGCAACTGTGCAGATGATATCAAACTTTTCAGTTGTACCTGTCAGAGCGAGAGGCTGACGAACGATGAGCTTTAATGTTTCAAGACCGAAATAATCGTCGATGTCACGACCGTTGATCGTGATAACACCGCTGCCGGGATAAACGCGTACTCTGGCAACTGAGTGCTTTCTTCTACCTGTTCCGTAGTAATAAGGCTTTGATTCGTACATTGTTATCCCTCCTTAATATTTGTATTCTTCGGGCTTCTGAGCAGCATTCTTGTGCTCAGCGCCTGCATAAAGACGCATTCTTGTAGCAGCTTTTCTGCCGATTGTGTTGTTAGGGAGCATTCCCTCGATAGCGAGCTGCATAGCCTTTTCGGGCTTGTCGCTCATGAGCTTGCTGTACTGTACTTCCTTAAGACCTCCGATGTATCCGGTGTGCCATCTGTAGTACTTGTTCTCAAGCTTCTTACCTGTTAATACAGCTTTTGCACAGTTAATTACGATTACATGATCGCCACAGTCGCAGTGAGGTGCGTATGTGGGCTTATGCTTACCGCGGAGAATGTGAGCAGCCTTTGCAGCAACACGGCCGAGAGGCTTGCCTGCTGCATCAAGAATATACCACTTGCGTTCAACGGTTTCAGCTTTAGGCATAAATGTTGACATTCTATTGACCTTTCCTTTCACTTATCTGAGGTTTGTACCTCGTTATTTTTTCACAACGCTCTATATTATAACCATACAGGGCAGATTTGTCAAACTGTTTTTTATATAAAATCTAAATATATCTCTATTTCTCTCAATAACTCTGCAAATTTCTCTGTTTCTCTCTGTTTCTCGTTTGATATTTCATTTTTATTTTCAGCAGTATATAATGCCTTTATTCGCAGTTTATCATTGTTAATCTGCGTTTTTCTCGACAGGTCTCATCCATCGTTTTATTTACATTTGCAAAATACGAATATATGTGGTATGCTTTAGAAAAAAATCAAGGAGTATAATTATGGCATATCACAATATTCCGCCTGTGTTTGATAAAAGCAGCGAAGTTCTCATATTAGGCTCGTTCCCTTCTGTAAAATCAAGAGAAGTGCAGTTCTTTTACGGTCATCCGCAAAACCGTTTCTGGAAAGTGATTGCTACGATATACGGCTGTCCCGTACCGTCCGATATACCTTCTAAGAAAAAGCTGTTGCTTGATAACCACATAGCGTTATGGGATGTTATCGGTTCGTGCGAAATAAACGGTTCTTCCGATTCGTCTATACGCAATGCAGTTCCGAATGATATTGCGGCACTCGTTATGAAAACTCACATAAACCGGATTTTTGCCAACGGTGCGACCTCTTATAATATGTATAATCGTTTATGCCGTGACTCGGTCGGTATTGATGCTATAAAGCTGCCGTCAACCAGTCCCGCCAATGCCGCATATTCGCTTGACAGGCTTGTATCAGAATGGAAGAGTCATCTTCTGTCAATATAATTAATTGCAATATTGCGTTCTTCGGCGTTTTTGAAAAGATGGTCAAGCCGTATCAGTATAGCTTTTTCTTCATATATTATCGCCTCGATTTTGTTCGGATCTGTCTCTATGTCAAAAAGTTGTCTTGTCTTTTCAAGCTTGTTCAGAAGATAATCAAGCCTTGTTCTCAGCTGAGCTACTTCGTTGAAGTTTTCTTTTTTCTCATTTTGTCGGAAAAATCGACCGAGCATATTATCAACCCGCCTTTTTCATAAGTTTGTACAGCTTATGAAGAGGGCGGGCGAAAAATTACCTGCAGATTTTTTCGATTGCTTTTGCAAACATAACGGTATTATCGTAAAACTCGCTTGACGGTACAAATTCATCTGCTCCGTGTATGCGATAATCCTTACCGGGATGCTCAACACCGAATGCAACACCGCCGCTTATACCGTGAACATATGTTCCGCCGCCGATGCTTAAGCATTCTCCTTTTATTCCTGTCTCTTCTTCATATACGCTTAGAAGTGTTTTCGCAAGGAAACTGTCCGGTGAGGTATAGTGCGGTTCAGTTCCCGAAAAATCAGACAGTGTAATATCGGTTTTGCTGATAGATTCGTTAATCTTATTCTTTAGTTCATCGCAACTCATGCTGCGTGGAAATCTTGTGTCTGTTGAAAAGGTGAGCTTTCCGTGTTTTGCATCTATAAGGCTCAGAACACAGGTAAGTGCGCCCGATTCATCCTCGCAGGCAACTCCGAGAGAATTGCCATTTGTCTCACCATGTGGATACAGTCTGACAATATCCGACAGCAGTTTTGCTGTAGTATTGTCACTGATATCAAGAGAGCAGAGCAGTTGTAAGAGTCCTGTTATTGCATTTATTCCGTTCTCGGGAGTTGATGCGTGGGCAGATTCGCCTTTAGTTATAATGCTAACAGTATCTCCCCGCTCACTTATGGAATAAACACAGCCGTTGTTGCTGCCTTCAATGAAAGCTTTTGCTGAATCATAGTACTTGCTGTTTATTATCGCTTCGGCGTCACTCGGCACGGCATTTATTACTTGTCCGCCGTGAATGCTTATTATATCGCAATTGCTTATTTTTGCCGAGAAGTTCATTCTCGCCATACCTTTTTCACAGTTGATTACAGGATAAGATGCGTCGGGGGTGAATACCATTGACGGCATTTTTTCGTTTCTGAGATAGTGTTTTATATCTGCAGAACCGTTCTCCTCGTTAGTTCCGAATATCAGCCGCACTCCTTTGGAAAGCTTTACTCCAAGTTTTTTTATTGCATAAAGTGCAAAAAGCACCGAAACCGCAGGCCCTTTATCATCGGTTACGCCTCTTCCGTAAAGCATACCGTCTTTTTCGGTAAGAGAAAAAGACGGATATGTCCAGCCTTTACCTTCGGGTACAACATCGAGATGGCATAAGACGGCGAGCGATGGCTCGGATGAGGCATCGGGAAGATAGTCAACTGTTCCGTAATAGTTATCCCTGTTAGTTACGGTAAAGCCCATCTGCGAAGCGGTACTCAGAATTACTGATAACGTTTGTGCCGGTTTTTCACCGAACGGAAATGTATCTGTTGCTTCACCCATAACACTTGGTATAGAAATCAGCTCAGACAGCAGGCTAAGCATCTGATTTTCATTATTTTTTATAAAATTTCTGTAAGAATCCATTTATTAATCATCCCTTTAAATTGGTTTATGTTTTATTATACTCTTTGAGAGCGCTGCAGTCAATAAACAATTGACATTTTTTGCTTGCTGTGATATAATTTATATGAGATTATAATAATATTCAGAGGTGATAGTCATGTCGGGCAATTCTCAGAAAAACGAAAACAAGAAGCAGTTCAGATTTAAGAAAAATCTGCTCAAAGGTTTTATTTTCAAAGATCCTTATCTTGATGGCGAACTGGGTAATTATAAGCGTGGCTCGCTTTTCAGAAATGATGTGGCTTTCATTTCTGTAACAGACGGAAGCTTTTCAGCAAAGGTATTTGTCGGTTCTGCACCAAACGCTTCAGATGCATTTGAAATCGCCGCTAAAAAAGCCGAGACTTATATTGATAAGAATAATACTGCACCGCTTTGGGTGAAAGCCGACTTTATAAACAGCTGCTCTATAGTCAGCTGTGAAGAACTGTGCGATGATATCAGAGCAGGCAGAGAATTTTTCTTCAAAAGCGGAGTCAGCTTTGACGCCGGTTTTGAAACCGCATTGCTTGAAGCACAGCTAAACTGCTGTGGACTTATAAACTACAAAAACGGTACTCTTAATGAGAATGCAATCAAGAGTTACTTAATGGATAACGGAATAGAATTGGCGGCTATACCTGACACTGTTATCAGATTTACAACGGTCGGATATATCTGCGATGAAGATAAAAAGCTTTACAAGCTGTACACGGATGAAGAAAACTACGGAAGACGAATTTTGTCTGAACTTACTAAGGAAGATATTAGAAAGGTTATAGAGACATCCTCGTGGTTTCTTTCTGCCTGTGTAAAAGAAGACGGAAAATTTGACTATGGTATCAACCCTGTTAATGATTTCCATTTCGTGACTTATAATATCCTCAGACATACAGGTACTATATGGAGCCTGATTATGCAGTATGATACTACAAAGGATAAAAAGCTTCTTCCTAAGATAGAGAGCACCATAGGTTTTCTTTTGCAGAATATAGAATACTCGGACAGCGAGCACGCTCATCTTGTTGAGCGCAAAGCCGACGAGATCAAGCTCGGAGGAAATGCAGTTGCCGTAATCACGCTTTCTACTTATGCGGCAATATTTGAAACCGATAAGTATAATGAATTGATTTCAAAACTCGCTAATTCGATACTTTCAATGCAGGAAGAAGACGGAAGCTATTATCATGTTCTCGGTTTCCCGGGCTTTGAACGCAAAGAACGGGACAGAATAGTATATTATGACGGCGAGGCGACATTTGCTCTTGCAAGAGCATACAGCATAACACATGACAGGCGATATCTTGAAGCGGCAGAAAAAGCACTCGATTATTTTATAGAAAATGATTACACACGCTTTTGTGACCACTGGATTGCATATTCGGTAAATGAGGTCACCATGTATGATCCTCAGGAGAAATACCTGAACTTCGGACTCAAAAACGCAAATGACAATCTCAATAAGATGTTTAATCAGGATACTACCTTCCACACCTTCCTTGAACTGCTTATGGCGGCATTTGAGCTTTATGAGAGAATAAAAGAAAAGAAGATATATGTATCCTATATGCAGAAGTTTAATTTTGAAGCTTTCATCCGTACCATATACAGAAGAGCTCATTATATGCTCGGCGGCTACCTTTATCCTGAGATAGCAATGTATATGAAGGTGCCTTCGTCGGTTGTCTATACCTTCTGTGTAAGACATGACAGCTACAGAATAAGAATAGATGATGTTCAGCATTATATAGGCGGTTATTATAATTTCTACAAACATTTTGACAAGCTGAACGAGTATTACAAACAGATAACCGATAAACCTGTCACAAAGACAGTAGAGGTAACCGCTGACAGCGAGAGGGCGTCTTTTGTAAACTGGATACTGAGCAATATATAATCGGTGTGAGAGGAAAAGCATATGAATTTTAAGCAGCTTAGAGAACAGCAAGATACTTTTCCGGTTGAGGTTAAAACAGGCGAAGGTGTAGTTGAACTTAACTGGAGCGATGTAGAATATGCCGATGGTTACCGCGTCTTTACTTCTCCCGTCGGTAAAAATCACTTTATCGGTGAAATTAATGTCAAAGAACCGAGAGCTGTACTGAAAAAGAGAAAAAACGGTGTTGCGCTCAGTTATAAGGTCAAAGCGTTCAGAATAGCAGATGGTCCGGACAATTTTTTCGGTGAGTCGGAAGTGGTAATAGCTTGTCCTATGGAGACTCCGAAAAAACTTACCGCTTCGGTCGGAAAAGACGGCGTATGCAGACTTTCATGGAGATATAATGCCGCTTGTGATGGATTTAAAATATACGCCGATGATAACGGAAGCGGCAAATATACCTTTGTTCGTTATTGCAAGGACTGTGCCTGCAATCTTGACAATTTCAACAAAAGCGGCAATGTAGCATTTTGCGTACGCAGTTTTGTTATGGTTCAGCACGAGGAAAAGCTGAGCAAGGCGTCAGCCCCTGTTACTGCAGTCATACCCAAAGCTAAGACCGAGAGAACGGCGGTACCCGATCATTCGGAAATAAGAAAAGTACCCGGAAGTTATGAAAATGCAAGATTCTGTGCAGGCAACGGTCAGCTTCAGAATAATAATCATAAATGTACCGTAATGATAGGCGGAGATATAACGGCGTCAAAAGAGATGCAGAGGGCGGCAGTAAAAGGTTCTTCTTCATTTAATGATGCATTCGCTTCGCTTGGCGGAATATTTGCTTCATCGGATTATTCGGTCGCTGTACTTGATAACGATGTAAATGACAAGAGACCTTATGCTTTCGAAGACGAAAACTCAAGGAATTGCCCTTCAATCATCGCCGATGCAATCTGCTCCTGCGGCATTGACGCTGTGGCGGTCAATCCGAGTGTTGTTCACGGTGTTCCAAAGTCGCTCGAAAAGTATCCGCTTACCGTAATATCTAACGATAAGTGCATATTAAAAGGAACAGAATTTTCAATTGTCGATATCAACAATATAAAAGTCGGATTTATTTCCTCAACGATAAATAAGGATATAAGCGCCGATGTTAAGCGTCTTCGTGACAGAGGAGCAGAGTATGTGTTCATGTTTTGCTCGTGGAATGAACGCCATACTCCCGTAGTAAAGAGAAGATGGCGTATTAAGGCTGAAGAAGCAGCACGAAGCGGTGTTGATATGATAGTAGGCTGTGGACTTAATGCTATTGCAGAGTACGATGTTATTGAGTGTGAGGATGGCAGAAAAGTTCCGGTAGCTTACTCTATAGGCTCGCTTGTGCCCGATGATGCCGCAACAAAATTTGAAGATATAGGTTCAATTCTTTGCGTAAGGCTGAAGAGAGATACCCAAAGTTCAAAAGTGCTGACTGATTTTGTAGGATATATACCTTATGCTATAAAACAGAACGGCGCAGACAGAAGAGCAGTATTGCTTACCGATGAAAATATCAGATATTTCGGTACTGCAGCTTTCGAGTCTTATAAAAAGAAGATTGCCGCAGTGCTTGGCTCAAAAATCGGTCTTGCAAGATATGAAAACAAGGGCAGAGAGCATTCGTTTGCACTTATGGGTTCTGTCCTTACAGCAGATTTATTTAACGGTGACGAAACCGTAGTGACAGATAGGTCACATCTGTTCATTTCCCAGCTTGCAGTCTGCGGAAATCATATTGACACGGATGAGAAGTATTACCGTGACGGCGTAGTTCCGCTGTATTATAATCTGACAAAGGGCTTTGACGAATATCTTGCGGATAATAAGTCCGAGAATCTGATTCTTGACCTTTACTACGCCGCTTCTACACCCGTTTATGAGATGGACGGCGTGTTGTATTCCGGCGGAAAAGCATTTGTTGAGTCACGCTTCTATAAAGAATATAAAGACAGACTCAAGAAGCTGAGTATAAAAGATGAAAGCGTGTGGAAGCCGTTGCTTGACAGCTTTATAGCTTCTGTAACCTCCGCATATAATCCAAGAAATATTATGCTTATCCGAGTGGGAGATCCCGGTCTTTATCTTGTTAACGGCAGATTTATCCGTGCTCGCGACCGCTTCTGCGATTTCAAACTGCTTCAGGAGATGGAGAACTATTTCATAATGCGCACTGCTCCAGTGGTAATAGACATTTCAAAGTATTATCCCGGAGTTATCAATAAGCGAGGACGCTGTTTTGCGGTTTGCCGTGACAAGTTGTTCGGAAGTAATATTTCGCTTATAGCAAAGAGCGTATGTGAAAAATCCCGTGGAAGTTATGTCAATACATCCGGATATGACAACGAAATTTGGCTCAGAAGTGCGGCTATGTATTTTGACACAATAAAACAAAGCGGATGCGACAATTTCTTCTTTGCGAAAAACAACGCTACAGATTATTTTATAAGCAGACTGAGCGGAGATTTCATATTTGCACAGTTCAGAGATATTCTTAGCCTTAAAGAAAGTAATTTTCAGTCATTTGCAGAAATAAACGCAAGATTTGATTTTGGCGCAAACGAAACTCTAAGAAAAGTATTTAACGGTATTTATGCTATCCGCAAGGGTGATGTGTCCTGCGAGGATATAGATGAAGTTATGCGGCTTAACTTAAGTGCGCAAGATGATCTTGCCGATATGCTGGCAGCTTATTTTGATAAGACGGGAGTTATTCCCGGGTGCAGACTTGGCAGAAGCAATCTTAAATTCTATCTTAAGTGTGCAAGGCTTCTTAACGGCAATGTGCAAAAAGATGCAGTTGTTCTGCTTTTGCAGAGCTTCTATGAAAAAAACAGACCGATAAGCATAGCAACCTGGGGCAGAGCAGACTCGTCCGAAATACTTAGGCATTCCCAAAAGGCTTTGTTTGCAGGAGGCATTTCAGGATACTCTGCACTGACTGCATTTGAGAAGGCTGTTGATGTTGATCTAAGCTATACCGACAGTTCGACAAAAATTTTCAAGGAGCTTACAAGGTCCTATCTTAAAGAACTGCCCGACGCAGATTTTGTTATGGTCGATCTTTCTGACATTATTACTCCTCTTTATCGCCATAAGGATACTTATGCCGCAAAGATAAACGGCTTTGAGGACACGATGGTGTTCAGAGCGTTTATGAGCGAGGATGAATTATTAAGACCTTTCACCGATGACATTTCCGATGAGTTTATTGAGAATGCAATAAAAAAATTAGCAGATTATCTTTCTAATCGGTACGGCGGCAGAATAATCCTCAGGAAAACCTCTTTCGGCGTTAACCGCCTTGATATGACAGGCAGAATAAGACCACTTGCAAATATGGCTGATACAGATGCGAAAAGTGCTCTTATCTGCAAGGCGGAAGAACTGCTGGAAAAGCTGACCGGCTGTTATGTTCTTGATTATGAGAAATCATATCTTACTGTTGGAACAGACAGAAACAGCGACCTGTCTGGTGTGATGATTGAGAATGATTTTTACATCGAGTCGGCAAAGGCTGTTGACAGAATAGTATCCGGAGATGAGAAAAAACATCAGGAAAGCGTTGATATAGCAGGATATATCGAGCGATGTGAAAAAATAAAGAACGATAATCCCGATATGTCCGCCGAGCTTTCTCACGATGTATTCGGCGGCCTCTCAAAAATGCTGCTAACCGAATAGCACCAATAAATTTAGCCCCGAAAGCAATACGCTTTCGGGGCTTGTATATTACTTTGATATCAGTCACCAAACGATACGCCGATGCTCTTTCCTGTGATAATAAGCTCGTCGTTTTCGGGAACGAATTTTGTCTTCATAGTAACATCGGATAGCTTGTTTTCGGTGATCTTACTGCCGATTTTTGCAACGGTATATCCGTATTTGCCTTCGTTTATAAGCATTGCGGCTCTTGCACCGAACTTGGTTGCGAGAACTCTGTCATATGCCGAAGGACTTCCGCCTCTTAATATATGACCGGGTACTACTGTTCTTGATTCAAAACCTGTTGCCGCTTCTATCTGTTTAGCTATGCGGTTTGTAACGGTAGTTTCGCCTGCTTCTGCACGCTTTTTTGCGCGCTCTTTTTTCTTCATAGCGGCTTCTTCTTTATCCATAGCTCCTTCGGCTACGGCGATTATAGAGAAGGTTTTGCCTGCCTGAGCACGCTTTTCACACGCTTCAATTACCTTGTCGATGCTGTAAGGTATCTCGGGTATAAGAACTATATCAGCGCCTCCTGCAATACCGGAATAGAGCGTCAGCCAGCCTGCTTTGTTGCCCATTATCTCGATAACCATAATGCGTCTGTGAGATGTTGCGGTAGTATGAATACGGTCAACTACCTCTGTAGCTATATCTACTGCCGTGTGGAAGCCAAAGGTAACATCTGTTCCCCAGATATCATTGTCGATAGTCTTGGGCAGACCGATTATGTTGAGCCCTTCTTCGGAAAGAAGATTTGCCGTCTTATGCGTGCCGTTTCCGCCAAGAGTCAGTATGCAATCAAGCTTCTGCTGTTTGTAGGTGGCTTTCATCTCGGCAACCTTATCAATGTTGTCGGATTCAATTACCTGCATCATTTTATAAGGGGTACGCTTAGTGCCGAGTATCGTGCCACCCTGGGTAAGGATTCCCGAGAAATCTTCGGGCTTCATAATACGGCAGTTGTTGTGTATAAGACCGTGAAATCCGTTTGCTATACCGACTATCTCAACTTTATCCTCTCCGAACATCGAGTAGCACGCTTTCGCCGCACCTCTTATGGTTGCATTAAGACCCGGGCAGTCGCCGCCGCTTGTCAATATGCCTATTCTGCGCTTTGCCATTTTTTCATCCGACCTTTCCGATAATATCCGATATTATCTGCAATTATCTAAAAATATTATAGCATATATTGCCGAAAAGTCAAGAAAATATTATAGCTTTGCTGTATAAAATGCTATCAGTTTAATTGCTCATATACCTGTGTATGCTCCTATGAACAACGGTAAAGATGTGCTGTTGTCAATTATCATATAAACAAACGGGCGATCGAGCGTAACGCTTTTATCGATAAGTGCTGCGGCGCTGTCGAGCATCTCGATAACTGTTGCCGCACCCGCTTTTGTGCCTTTTTCATTGACCGTTATTTTTGTCTTGTGGATAACTCTGCCAATGAAGATGTTTCCGTTTGAAGATTTTCCTATGCCCGAAAAATCGGCTTTGCTCTCATCAAATGCTGTAGGCATACCGAGCGCAGAGAGCGTGTCGTTAAGCACAGCGGAATATTCATATTCAAACTTAGGCATTTTGGTTTCTACCGAGCAATTTTCGGCGTTGCTTAATATTCTGTTCAGTTCGGCACCGCTAAGAGATGACATAAAGTCGCTTATGTTCATATCTTTGTCGGGGAGGAGTGCGGCAAAGCTGTATTCTGAGCCTTTGTAGTTTTTCATAAATCCCGTGCAGTTGTTTCCTTTAAGATATACGCACTCGTCGGAATACATCATTCTGACATCTGTCTGGTTGCCGTTAGCGTCAGTGAATTTTCCGTTGTGCACTTGGTGATTATAGTATTCGCTCTCCCACTCAGCGTCAAAAGAAATCGCATTTATTAGGTACATTACCGCTTCATAAGGGATCTCGTCAAGTATTTTGTCTACCATTCCGTCGGTGTTATCACTCACCCACTTGTTTATTTCATCACAAGTCGAGCTGTCAAACGGTCGTTTGAATGCTGCCGCTTTGTAATAATCGGCGTTGGTTTGTAAAAAATCATTTTCTATTTTCAGTCGGTCTTCGTCATCTCTGAACCATATAGAATTAGCTGTGCAAAGTGTAAATCCGTCGTCAGAGGTCAGCTCGTCGGTCAAACCGCACAGATAGCTGTTCAGCTGTTCAAGCGGTATATCTTTGCCGAGAAGTGTTTCCATCTCGCTCTTTGTTTGGCCGTTTGCGCCGTTTGCAGTCATAGCAAGAGCCAATGTTACCGACAGAGGCGAGATAAGCGTGTTCTGATTATCGTAAAAGCTTTTTTTGAACAGTTCTACGGAAAAATCGGAATATGCCTGCTTGAATTTATCATCGGTTTTTATTGTATCGTGTTTTGCGGCTTTGATATTTTCCATCAAATCACCGGATTGCTGAGACTGAGCCGACTGACAGCCGCCGATTGTAAGTGAAGTTATAAGTGTTGACACAGCCGCTATGCCTGATATAATTTGTTTTGCTTTCATGTTATCCTCCTTGAAGTTATATTAGTATAAAGGTATTCGTATCATTACTCTTGATTCAGTATACATTATATCAACTTGCAAGTCAATAATAGTTACAGAATTGTAACCGAATTGATACCTGATTGTAACAAATCGGCATTTGTTCGGTTTGTCTTCGTCAGAGGAATTTACAAAGACGGTTCTCTTATTTATTTGATATTTCGGTTTTTCTATTGACAAAAGCCGCTGTGATAGATTATAATTATGTAAGGAGCGTGTAAGTTTTTGCACGGCGAAATTCTATGAAGTTTTTTGGATTTTAAGGAGAAAAGATATGGCGTACATATTAGGCGTTGATATAGGTACATCCGGTACAAAGACTGTTCTTTTCAGCGAGGACGGTACTCCTGTTGCTTCGGCGCTTTATGATTATCCTCTTTATACCCCCTGCAACGGCTATGCAGAGCAGGATCCTGCAGATTGGTGGAATGCTTGCGTGAACGGTATCCGTGATGTTGTAAACAAAAGCGGTGTTCCTGCACAGGAGATAAAGGGTATAGGACTTTCGGGACAGATGCACGGACTTGTTATGCTGGACAAGGATAACAAAGTTATCAGAAACAGCATTATCTGGTGCGATCAGCGTACAGCAAAAGAAGTTGTTGAGATAACCGAAAAGGTAGGACACGACAGACTTATTGAAATAACGGCAAATCCCGCCATAACCGGCTTTACCGCCGCAAAGATAATGTGGGTAAAAAACAACGAGCCCGATAACTATGAAAAATGTCGTCATATACTGCTCCCCAAGGATTATATAAGATTTATGCTGACAGGAGAGTTTGCTACAGAAGTATCTGACGCGTCGGGTATGCAGCTTCTTGATATCCCCGGCAGATGCTGGTCTGACGAGGTGCTTACAAAGCTCGGTATTGATAAGTCGCTTCTTGCAAAGGTATATGAGAGTCCCGAGATAACAGGTACGATAACAAAGGCAGTAGCTCAGGCAACAGGTCTTAAGGAGGGTACTCCCGTTGTAGGCGGTGCAGGAGATAATGCGGCTGCCGCTGTCGGAACAGGCGTAGTAGAGGACGGTAAGGCTTTCACTACTATCGGTTCAAGCGGCGTTGTGTTTGCACATACTTCCGATATATCTATCGACCCCAAGGGCAGAGTACATACATTCTGCTGTGCAGTTCCTGGTTGCTGGCACGTTATGGGCGTTACACAATCAGCAGGACTATCGCTAAAATGGTTCAGAGATAACTTTGCGTGGAGCGAAATGGAAACCGCCGCTTCGATGGGCGTAGATCCTTATTATATTATGGATAAAGAAGCAGACAGCGTGCCGATAGGCGCAAACAGACTTCTTTATATGCCTTATCTCAACGGTGAAAGAACGCCGCATCTCGATCCCAATGTTCGAGGTGCATTTGTAGGTCTTTCGACGATGCACAAGAAGAGAGATATGCTCAGAGCCGTTATGGAAGGTGTATCATACTCCCTTCGTGACTGCGTTGAGGTAATGCGTGAGATGAATATTGATATCAACGATATGATGGCTTGCGGCGGAGGCGGAACATCGCCGCTGTGGCGTCAGATGCTTGCCGATCTTTACGGATGCAATGTAAAGACTACAGCAAATAAGGAAGGTCCCGCACTCGGCGTTGCACTTCTTGCGGCTGTAGGAGCAGGAATATACAGCTCCGTTCCCGAAGCCTGCAAGGCTGTTATAAAGCCTGAAAAGATTCAGGAGCCTATTGCCGAAAACAGCGCTAAATACGAGAAGGTATACGCTCTTTATAAGAAGCTCTATCCTGCAATGAAGGCTAATTTCGAGGAACTGGCACAGCTTTCTGTATAATGCTTACAACGGGAAGACGGCGTTGTGTGTTTGCCGTTTACCGCTGAATATATTATTCGGGACAGCCCGAAAAGGAGTAAATATGAAGTTATTTATTGACACTGCCAATGTTGACGATATCAGACGCGCCAACGACATGGGAATTATCTGCGGAGTTACTACCAATCCCTCTCTTATTGCTAAAGAGGGCAGAGATTTCAAGCAGGTAGTTAAAGAAATCACAGAGATAGTTGACGGACCTGTTTCCGCAGAAGTTATTTCGCTTGAAGCAGACAAGATGGTTGAAGAGGCACTTCCTCTTGCAGCTATTCACAAGAATATCGTTATCAAACTGCCTATGTGCGAAGAAGGTCTTAAGGCGTGCAAACAGCTTACTGCTAAGGGAATAAAGACAAATGTTACTCTTGTATTCTCTGCCGCACAGGCTTTACTTGCCGCAAGAGCAGGCGCTACTTTTGTAAGCCCGTTCCTTGGCAGACTTGATGATATAGGCATGGAAGGTATGAGTCTTATTGAAGAGATCGTTGATATTTTCAACGCTCAGGCTATCGAAACAGAGATAATTGCCGCTTCTATACGCAATCCTATGCATGTTACACAGGCTGCAAGACTCGGATGTGACATTGCAACCGTTCCTATGAATGTTCTTCTCCAGATGCTTAAGCATCCGCTTACCGACAACGGTATAGAAAGATTCCTTAAGGACTGGGAAGGATTCACTTCAAAGCAGAAGTAAAAAAAGCGGTGTGCTTGGCACAAACGCTTAAAATAACCGAAAGGATAAATGAAATGTACAGTAATTTAGTTGACACGATCGGATTCCTCAAAGGTGAAGATCCCGATGTTGCTGAGGCGATGGACAAGGAACTTGCCCGTCAGAAGAGAAACCTTGAACTTATTGCGAGCGAGAACATAGTATCTCCAGCCGTTATGGCGGCTATGGGCAGCGTTCTTACGAACAAATATGCAGAAGGCTATCCTGCTAAGCGTTACTATGGTGGCTGCGAGGCTGTTGATATCGTAGAAAACATAGCTATCGAGCGTGCCTGCAAGCTGTTCGGCGCAAAGTATGCTAATGTTCAGGCTCATTCGGGCGCTCAGGCAAATACGGCAGTTTATTTTGCACTGCTTCAGCCCGGTGATACCGTACTCGGTATGAGTCTTGCACATGGAGGACATCTGACTCACGGTTCTCCCGTAAATATTTCGGGTAAATATTTCAACTTCGTTCCTTACGGACTTGATGAAGAGACCGGCAGACTGAATTACGACAATATACTTGCTCTTGCAAAAGAGCATAAGCCTAAGCTGATTGTAGCCGGTGCAAGCGCATACCCCAGAGCTATCGACTTTGAAAAGCTTTCTGCTATAGCTAAAGATGTAGGAGCATACCTTATGGTAGATATGGCTCATATTGCAGGCCTTGTTGCAGGCGGTCAGCATATGTCCCCCGTACCTTATGCCGATGTTGTTACAACTACAACTCATAAGACGCTGAGAGGTCCCAGAGGCGGACTTATCCTTACAAATGATGAAGAGCTTGCAAAGAAGATAAACAAGGCTATATTCCCCGGCATACAGGGTGGTCCGCTTATGCATGTAATTGCGGCAAAGGCTGTTTGCTTCGGTGAAGCATTAAAGCCTGAGTTTACCGAATATGCAAAGCAGATAGTTAAGAATGCCTCTGTTCTTGCAGATTCTTTACTTGAAAAGGGCTTTAACTTAGTATCGGGCGGTACAGATAACCACCTTATGCTTGTTGATCTCCAGCCTTTCAACATTACAGGAAAAGAGCTTGAGAAGAAGCTTGATGAGGTATATATTACCGTTAACAAGAACGCTATACCCAATGATCCTCAGAGCCCGTTTGTAACAAGCGGTGTTCGTATAGGTACACCTGCTGTTACTACAAGAGGCCTTAAGGAAGAGGATATGAAGGAAATAGCTCAGTGTATCTATCTTACTGCTACAGATTTTGAAAACAGCGCAGATAAGGTAAGAGAGACGGTTACCGGCATTTGCCGTAAATATCCGCTGTACGAATAATATTCACATGAAAACGAGAGATATTATCCCTCGTTTTTGTGCTGTATAAAATGTGATGACAGAAAGGAATATATAAATGACAGCATCAGCAAGAGACATAATTTTTAACCACTCGGAAAGAGTAGCTCCTCTGGGACTTATCGCAATTCCCGGCTCGGAAGAACTGGGTAAGAAGGTCAACGATTACCTTGTGGCATGGTCACAGGAAGCCGGCTATGATTATGACAATTTTCTAATAGAAAATGAGTGCCCCAGATTCTCTTCGGGCGACGGCAAGGGACTTATTAAGAATACGGTAAGAGGCTATGATGTATTCATAATCGCCGATTTTGGCAACTACAGCCTTGAATATCCGCTCTTTGGCAAGATGAACCGTATGTCTCCCGATGACCACTTCCAGAACCTCAAGCGAATAATACAGGCTATAGGCGGTAAAGCTCATCGTATCAATGTTATAATGCCTATCCTTTACGGCGGCAGACAGCACAGAAGAAACTACAGAGAGTCACTTGACTGTGCGGTAGCACTTCAGGAGCTTCAGAATATGGGTGTTCAGAATATCATTACTTTTGACGCTCACGATCCGAGAGTTTGCAACGCAGTTCCTCTGATGGGCTTTGATAACATAATACCTACCTATCAGGTTCTTAAGGCTTTGTTCAAATATGTCAAGGATTTCAAGATGGACAAGGATCATTTCACGGTTGTAAGCCCCGATGAAGGCGCACTCAACAGGAATATGTACTATTCTTCTGTTCTCGGAGTTGATCTCGGTATGTTCTACAAGAGGCGTGACTATTCACAGGTAGTCAACGGACGCAATCCTATAGTTGCACACGAATATCTCGGAAACTCTGTTGAAGGTAAGGATGTTTTCATTGCAGATGATATCATCTCATCGGGTGAATCAATGCTCGATATTGCAATAGAACTGAAAAAGCGCAACGCTAAGAGAATTATTGCATACGCAACTTATCCTATTTTTACAAACGGTCTTGATTCGTTTGATAAGGCTTACGCAGAGGGCAAGATCGACTATGTATTTGGTACGAACCTGTCATACAGAACACCTGAACTGCTCAGCAGAGAATGGTTCTGTGATGTTGATGTATCGAAGTATCTGTCATATCTCATTATGGCACTCAATCACGATATGTCTATCAGTAAGGTTATCGACCCTCACCAGAAGATAAGTGCTTTGCTTGAAAAACACATGAACGACTAAATAAAACTGCCTCCGCTTGTTATCGGCGGGGGCAATCTCATAGTATAGGAGAATTATATGCCGTTAGCAGACAGAATACGCCCCTCTGAGCTTGACGAGGTTGTTGGTCAAAGACACATTTTAGCTAAAGGAAAACCGCTGTACAATATCATCAGCAGAGGAAAGATACCTAATATGATTTTCTACGGTCCGTCGGGTGTCGGCAAGACTACTGTGGCAAACATAATAGCAAAAAAGACAAGTATGAGCCTATTCAGGCTGAACGGAACGCAGGCGTCTACATCGGATATAAAGGATATTGTGGGAAATATCGGCACTTTGGCTGCCGCAGGAGGAATCTTGCTGTTTCTTGACGAGATACAGTATCTTAATAAAAAGCAACAGCAGACGCTTCTTGAGTATATAGAAAACGGCGATATTACGCTTATTGCATCAACAACAGAAAATCCTTATTTCTATGTTTACAGCGCAATATTATCAAGATGTACCGTATTTGAGTTCAAACAGATAACGGCTGAAGATATACTGCCTGCTGTGCACAGGGCGTTTACGCTTATGGGCGAAGAAATGAACACAGCATTCACTGTTGAAGACGGTGTTGCCGAACATATAGCATATGGCTGCGGGGGAGATGTAAGAAAGGCAACAAACACCGTAGAACTGTGCTGCCTGTCAAGTGAAAACAACCTTGTCACGATGAAAACTGCCAAGCTGCTTACCCAGAAGAGCAGTATGAACTATGACCGTGACGGAGACAAGCATTATGATATTCTCTCGGGATTGCAGAAGTCGATAAGGGGTTCTGATGAAAATGCGGCGCTTCACTATGCCGCAAGACTGCTTTGCGCAGGTGATATAACTTCGCTTTGCCGCAGACTGCTCGTTATTGCAAGCGAGGATGTCGGACTTGCTTACCCTATGGCTGTACCGATAGTGAAAGCGTGTGTTGACAGTGCATTACAGCTTGGATTGCCTGAAGCAAGGATACCGCTTGGCGAGGCTGTAATACTTCTTGCAACATCACCAAAGTCAAACAGCGTATATCTTGCGATAAACTCAGCTATGAAGGATGTTGAAGACGGTAAAACGAGTGATATCCCCCGTCATTTGCAGAACAAGCATTATGACGGTGAGGGTGCTGAGGTGAAAGGTCAGCATTATCTTTATCCGCACGATTATCCCAATCATTATGTTGAACAGCAGTATCTGCCTGACGCTATCAAAGACCGGATATACTATGAGTTCGGCGATAACAAGCTTGAACAGCAGGCGAAAGCATATAGGGATAAGCTCAAAGCACAGAACGATAAATAAGCCTATTGCACATTGGAATAAAGGTTTTTAAAAAATGTGTCATTTCGTTCCACTTTGATGTCTTTTCGTACCGTTTCTATTGACAAAAGCGATAAAAAGTGATATAAAAGAACTAATATTAGTTATTTTTACCGCTTTAAAAACACTCGGCGTTAATGCCGAATAGTGTGTTCATCGGTATATTAAAACTGCTATATTTTTAATGGAGGAAGAAAATATGACAAAGACAAAAGCACGGCTGATTTCAGCCGGCATTGCGATACTGTTACTTGCGACGGCTCTGTTTGTGCTGTTGCCGTCTGTACTGTCTACCACGGCAGGCGGGGCGGCATGGAGCGGTCTGCCTGCTGACGGGATTGTAACCGGCGCAGGCACGGAAGACAATCCCTATCAGATAAAGACCGCGGAAGAGCTTGCTTTTATGGCAAGCAAGGTAAACGCGGGCGACACAAGCTACGCCTCGGCTTACTACCGGCTCACGACAGACATCGTGCTGAACGAGAGCCTTGACGACAGGCCTAATGAGTGGACTGCTATCGGTACTTCTTCAGCCCCCTTCACCGGCAAGTTCAGCGGCGACGGCCACACCGTATCGGGTATAGTTATAAATAAATCCGATGAAAATGATCAGGGTCTGTTCGGCTATTCGTCAGGCACTATAATGAATGTCGGCGTGATAGACAGCAGTATCAGCGGCGGCAATGATGTCGGCGGCGTCTGCGGCAGAAACAGCGGCACAATCGAAAACTGCTACAGCACCGGAGATGTCAGCGGAACAGGCAATAAT
>CAMEKR010000032.1 GCA_945921515.1 uncultured Clostridia bacterium
TTAGCATTCGTATAAACGATATAATCACTGCACTGCGAATTTGAAACAGAAGTTCCTTCGCCGTCTATAAGCTCGGCGGAAAGCCTTACTCTGTAGTTTGCGTATATCTTGCTTTCGTTTTCAAACTCTATGCCTGTTTTAACGGAGTATGCGGTCAGCACTTCATAAGTACCCGCTTCATAATTCAGCTCGTCCTTACCAAGAACAAATTCCAATGAATTTCCGTTTACCGTGTAAGCCTTCGCTGTGCCGTTCTTGTCAAAAAGCTTCACATCTTTAAGGTACTCGGTCAGATTTACGGAATTATATGTCGTTTCGTTTGCCGTAGACTTCTGATATAGGGAAAGTGTGAATTTTACCCTGTCAGCCTTATTGACATCCGCTTCGGGTATATTCAGCGTGTTGTAATAGCCGACAGCCTTTATCTCATCGTTGGCTTCATTTCCGTTTATACCGAGCTTTATCAGCTCATCGGGCGAATCCGAAACAACATTATAGTTAAGTGAAGCGGCGACGATATTATCTCTGTAATAAATCTTGCTGTCGCTTATCGGCGAAGAAATGTTACTGCTGTCGATATTCTCCCATACATACGCAAGATTTGAAGTTGCCGAGAGATTTACTCCGTAGTCGTCCTCCTGCGTTTTTCTTTCGGGGAACTGTGCAATGATGCTTTCCTCATCCGCATAAGTTATCACAAGGTCGTCGCAGGTGATAGTCACGCTGTTATTTAGTATCAGCTGATGCTTTATGTTTATCGCTTCGCCGAAAACCGTGCCGGGCAGTCTTATATCGGGATCGGTGTTCGAGAACAGCTTTGAATATCCGTCATTGCCGACTTTATATGTTCCCGAAACCTGCGGAGTACCCTTAATGCCCTTCTCCATTCCGTTTTCATCATTTCTCGTTGCTTCTATTATAAAGCTGTGATACAGGTTAATCGAGTCGTGATTGAGATAAGCTTTAACTTCTTCGGCATTCTCGGCTTTTAATGCTACTACCGTTTTAAGAACTGCGGTTATGCTCTTGTTGCTCTCGTTTATGACTTCATTTCCCGTAGTTTCAAAGGTAAAAGTCTGGTCATAAAGATTTCCCAGTATCATATGTACTATGCCCTCGGTGGCATTGACGTTATTTCTGTGAGACGGAGTCATACCGCTGTCGCCGAGTCTGCGGCTGCAGCCTATGGTTATATTTCTCATTGCGGCGCTGCTGTCGGCGCTTGTAAAGAAGCTGATATAATAATCTTCTTTTACGATTAGGTTGCCTGTCACACCATCTATCATACCGTCCTTTGCCGTAACGCTAACGGTGTAGAAGCTTGCCGTATCTGTGTCGGTATCGGTCTTTTTCCTGTAATAGTCCCCGCCTATCTTTATTGTTGCGCTGCCCGTGTCATCGGCTCCGCACTTTACCAGATTTCCGCTGTCGGACTGCGTTGCGGTGATATCCGCCGATTTGCTCAGCAGCTCAAAGAATGAAACGGGGCTGAAATAATCGGTGTTACTGCTTGATGTGTGGAATTTGCCGAAATCGAGCTTTTCATCCGATAAAGTAAACGCATCGGCTATTGTGCTGTAATATACCTTATCTTTGTTGTTTCTGTCAAGAAGCACAAGCTTTGTGCCGCCCGGAAGATCGTTGTCGCCCGAAAGCACAACTGCCTTTCCGTATCCTTTAAGCATATTCTCGCCGCTGTTTATTGCCTCCTGCCATTCGGTTACGGTTCTGAGATATGAATAGGTGATGTGAGCCGTAACAGGCGTTCCGTAGCTTTCAAGTACGGGGTTGCCGTCTGTGTACAAGCCTGTATTGTATACCGTTCCCGAAAGAGCCGCCGCCGTGAAGTTAAAGTTCAGCATCTTCTCAACATAAACAGGTATATACAGATGATAAGCTACCTTGCCCGTTTCACTCGGCGCATAATACTGAATGTCGATAAGGGTGAACTGGTTATATTTACTGTCATAATCGTTATCGGTCATTCTGAAGTAATCGTTCTTTACGCACAGCGTCTGTAATGCAGGATCGGTAAGCTTTACAAATGCCGTTCCCGCTTCGTCAAGTCTGTAGGTAGATATCTCAACATTATGGGTAGTGCCGGTTTCAGCGTAGTTACTGATATCGGTGTTGTTTGTAAGAATGCGTATGTAGCTGTTGAGCATATTGGTAACGTTGCTGTAGTTGGATTCGTTTATTACAAGAATCGGGAAATCGTTGGCAATATTTGCGCCCGTTTTCGTATTAAAGGTCGAGAATTTGCCCTCGTATGCCTTGAATACATCGGTGTACTCACTTGCCACCCTATTATATCCGTTGGCTGTGTTTGTTTCAGCCAGTATTCTGTCGATGATGACCTTGTCTGCACCGTCGCCTGTAATGAACAGAGGAGAATCTGCGGCGGTATCAAGCTGTTTTTTGGGATTTATCGTTGCGTAGGGGAATACTCCGATATTGCTTACATCGTTATCGGTATTTATTGCAGGCACTTCTTTGTTTGCGGAATTTTCATCTGCACTTGCACCCGTGTAATCGCAGAATATTAAATAATCGCTTCCGCTGTTTGTTCCGAAGTATTTGCCTATATATTCGCCGTCCGCCGTCTTCGGCAGGCTAACGCCTACAAGGTTTACCTCACAGCCCGAGTTTACCTTACCGATGATATCTCCCGCAACCGTTGTGTTTGTCAGAGCATTGCCGCTTATATCGGTTATCTTCGTATTGTTTATCACGATATTGTAACCGTTTATATAGTTGCTCTGCAAAAGTCCTGCAAGCGCACCGATTGACTGAGTTGCTGCACCCTGCTTTAATACGCAATCGGAAACCTTGCTGTTTTTGAGTATCATCTTAGCTTCCGTTTTGCCGAACAAGCCGCCGCAGCCGTTATTTGAGCCGGTAGAGCTTACTGTGTAATTCTTTACATAACAGCCGTCTGCAGTTACTGTTCCCTTAATATATCCTGCAATACCGCCTGCGCTCAAACTGCCGTTAATCTCGCTTGCCGTATCGCTTATTACGCTGACATCCACGAAGGATGCTACTGTGCTTGCATTGCTTACATAGCCTAACATACCGCCGCTGTAGATAGCCGAAGTATCCGCACCGGTATTTACTATGTCGAGATTCTTTACATTTACATTTTCGAGGCTTATCGTTGAAGCGCCTTCGGTATATGCGATAACGCCGCCTGCGGAAGTATTGTTGACATTTTCAAGGCTGCCGCCCTTAATATCCATATTCTGTACGGTGAGGCTTCTTGTGCTTTCAAAATTACCGATAAGTCCGCCGGGGCCCATCTTGTATTTGTTGTTGCTGTCAGCCGCAAGAGTATATATACGGTTTATACCGAATACCGTATTATTATCGCCCGATGCTTCTCCTATAATATCGATCTGACAGTTTCTTGTATAACCGCAAAGTCCGCCTGCAAACCAGCCTCCGCCTACGGTAAGATTATCTGCACTGCAGTTTTCAAATAACGCTTTAGTGTCATTTGTACAGTAAACCGAGCCGATAAGTCCGCCCGATACATGACAGGCGTCTATTGTCAGATTCTCAAGCTTGACATTATTTACCTTTGGCGAAACGGAATATGCCGTACCTGCAAGTCCGCCTGCACAGCCTAACTTGTTGTCATACTTTATTCCGCCCTTCTCCGATCCAAACACCTCGATGTTGACATTTCCGCTTATTGTAAGGTCGGAGATAGTATAATCAGAATAGCTTGTGTCAAGCTTGCTTATATTAGTACCCTTTTTAAGCAGATTATGTCTGTTCTGGATAAGAGTGTTGAACAGACCTAAGCCGATCTTATAGTCGTGCCAGCCGTTATAGTTGTAATAATTGTCATAATTGTACTTGCAGAAATTCATATTAAGGTTAACGGTACTTCCGTTACCCTTAATGCTGTATATGAACATCTGGAAGCTGTCATCGTTGCTGTTCAGCGAGCCGATACCTCTGAAGCCGTCGGGAAGGTCATACATCTTGCTTTCGGAAGTAAGCTCTATGTTGAAGATAGAACCGTTACTTGTAAGCGTTCTTGCAGGATAATTGCAGACAGCGTTTTTATATGTATTGTTAACAGACGCTGTTGTGTACCTGTAGATAAGATACGGTACTGTTTCTTTTACCTCGCTTGCACTGCTGTCCTTGTTTATATCGAATTTGCCGTTAGTATAGGCAACATCACGGGAGTATTTGTCAAATGCGCTGACCTTGCTGTCAAAATCGGCAGAAGACGCTTCGTCTGTTCCGATATCGCTGTAATCGCCGTGGCGTACCATCTGGTTGTTTCCGTAGCCGGTAGGCTTGTAATCGGGGTAAAATGCATTGTTGGTCATATCCAGCTTTCCACCGCCGCTTGCCACGATGCAGGAAAGCAGGAAGAGCGACTGCGAATCGGGGATGGTTATCGTGCTTATATATACATCCCAGCCTCTGTTGTCTACCATTCCTTTAAGGTCGCTAAAGCCGATTATCCGAGCAGAGTTCTTATCGATATCCGCTATAGAATAATTCTTTTTGCCGTTCTTTAAGGTCACATTTTCTTCTCTGGGCTCATAGTGATCGGTCTCGGTCACGGCATAGCCGTCTATCACTCTACCAATTATCGGGTTGCAGTAAAGCGCAATTATCTCATTTTTATAGCCATCGTCAGCCGTAACGGTAAAATCGGGATTATCCGTGATACCTGCATATTTACTGCTGCTGTCAACGTTTCTGAAAACTACGCCGCCGTATCTGACTACGCCGATATATCCGCCTATTGCCTTGTTTCCCTGATTAGAGCCGCCCTTAATGCTTATCGTATTGCTGTTGTCAAAGGTGACGCTTACATTGTCTATGACATTATCGCCGCCGTTTACTATGCCGATAAGACCGCCGTAGAACTCTGCGTATCCGCTTCCGTCGGTAGAATACTTGCTGTTTGCGTTGTTCTTATTGAAAACGTTTGTAAAGTCCGCAGATACATGAACGGTAAGGTCTTTTACAACAGCACCCGTACTCTGATATATAAGCGGTTTTAAAGTCTTGTTCTCGATTCTGTGGTTGTTGCCGTATATTACACCTTTAAATGCAAATACAGTTCCCAAGCCCTGAAACTCGCTTGAAGATAAAGTAATATTGCCGCTCAACTGATAATACGCCGTAGACAGCGCCGTCTGCATATCCGAAAGAGAAACCGTACTTGCGTCTTCGGCAACAAAGCTTGACGACGCAGAATCCCACAGATATGCTTTATGAGAGGTTTTATCCGTGCACCAGGACTTGTAGTTTTCGGCTGAGAGATAGTTTATCACCATTCCGTCATAGCTTGAATCAAGAGCAGCGCCTGCAAGCATTTTATCCACAAACTCAAGCTGTTTTCCCGATGTGATAATGTAGGGATCGTTATATGTGCCGCAGCCATCGGCTAAATCGACCTTGACAAGCTGGTTTACCTTTATTTCGTGGCAGATATTATCCGATTCTGTCGTGTATGCGTCGTATACATAAGGCAGGAATCCGCTGAAGCTGTACTCAGCAGAAGTGTTGTTATTTGTTGTGGGATCGGTATATATATCGCTTTGCAGATACCATTCCTGAAGGCCGTCATACTCCGCAGAGTCGGATATCTCAGCACCGTAGGTAACATTGTGCTTTGGCGTGCCGTCTTCGTTCCAGTCCTCGCCGACAGCAAAGTTATATGCGCCCAAGCAGCCGTTGCCCGAGATGAAATAGAAGCCGTCAAGAAGCGTTGCCTTGCTGAATATCGAATTTTTGGTATTATACGCTTCATTAAGGGCGGTATTGACATCGTTGTCAGCAAGCGCCGTCTTTCTTCCGTCAAGGGTAAGCTTGCTGAAAACAAGCGTGATGTTGGAAGATGAGCCGTTTGTTTTACCGGCGTTTCCGATAAGGCTTGTTGCTGTCTGTGCGGTCACACCGTCCTTAGTATATTCTGCCGTTGTTGAAACGTTGCTCAGTACAAACTGTGTAAAGCTTTCTACTTTGTTTACAAGCAAAGGCGCATAAGCGGTCGAGGATGAAAAACCGCTTACGGTTAATCCATCGAGAATAACTCCGTCAATATTAACATTTGCCTGACTCTGTGCATTTGTACCGCCTATCACTCCGCAGATAAGAACGCCGCCGTCCGTGCCCGTTGTGCCTGTGCTTCCGGCAAATTTAACGCCGTTTACGCTGAGTGAGCCTTTTACATTTCTGAACAGTCCGAAATGCATAAGATAATGCTGTGATTTACTTGCCGCATTGCTTGTAGACCTTACCATATTATCGGTATTGCCAGTACCGCTTTCGCCAAGCTCGATCTCGTTATTTTTAAATATAAATCTGCTGTTTGCCGATACCACAGTGCCGTCGGGAGCGTCTATGGGATAGTAGGAATAGCCTGTCATATCATATTCGCCCGATACTATTACATTATCGGTAAATGGATTTTTAAACAGGGATTTTATATTGCTGTAAGCATAGTTATTTACGCTCCACAGCAGAAGCTTTTCCGCATCGGAAACAAAGCTGCCGCTGTCAGCCTTTTCTCTTATCACATCAAGATTATAATAATATCTCGTGTTCTTGTTTACTTTAGCCAAAGAGGTCTGATTCTGATAGGTGTTGCACTCCGTGCCGTTCATTATCAGTTTATCGCCGCTTGTATGTATCGAAACAACCGCACGATTGCTGTCCTCAGCCGAAGCGCTGTAGCCTCCCGTACAAGTTGCTATGATCTCGTCAAAAACGGTGCTGCTTCCGATATCTATAGTAGTATTTTCCTTATTTATTGTGTAAGAATCTGCCGCAGTAAGTTCAAGATACAGTGCCTTACCGTCAATAACTCCGTTATTAACAAGCATACCTAAAGCGCTTGCGTCTTTGCCGCTCAGCGCAAGACTCTCTATTGCTATTTTGTTTACCTGCCAATAGCCTGAAGCCGCATATATAAGTCCGCCCGTAGGAGCGTTGTTATTCTGCGTTACGGAGCTGTCGGTTATAGTAATGCCGTTAATGCCGTTATCGCCCTGTTTTTCGCCTATTATTACTTTAGTATCCTTCCAGATATCGCCTAAAAGGCCTCCGCAACGGTTTAGCGATGAGCAATTTATTCTTGCGCCGTCTATTGTAACATTTTTAAATGTAATGGTACGAGGCGTTGTACTACTGCCGTTTCTTCTCTCGAAAATATATGAGATGAAACCGCCCAATTTAGCTTCGTTCTGCATATTAAGCGTAATATCGGAACCTATCGTTACATTATTACAATTTACGGTAAGATTGTCTGTTTTATATATACCGCCTATTGCACCGCCTATGTTCTGTACATTTGAACTTGCAACTTGCACATTGGAAGTAACGGTCGGGCTTATTGTGCAGTTTTCTATTGTAATAACGGCGTTGCTGGCTTCGGCTACGACAGCGATAAGACCGCCTGTATCCGTGTATTTTCCGCCGGCGTTCTTGCCGTCAGCCCTCATTGTCTGGCTGAAGTTTAAATTGCTGAAGGTGACAGCACCACTTATATGCTGTGCGCAGATACCGCCGACATAGGTAGTTTCGCCTACCATGCAGGTGTACATTCTGCCTGTAAAGGTGAGATTCTTTATTAATACGCCTGCTCCCGTTTTAGCAAAAAGACCGGTGTAGGCATGGCGGTATATCGTGCCGTTTCCGTCAGAGGTATCATCGGCAGTTATGGGAGTATATATATTTCCTCTGTATCCGTAGGGCTCGCCCGTTGCAACGGTAAGCGTATTATTACCGCCGTCAAAGGTTCCCGTATAGGTAGTGATATCGAAAGTACCCGATACGCTCTTGCCGTCGTCTCTTGTAAGCCCCGTTATGCCCGTACCCGAAAGATTGATATCCGAGCTTAAAGTTATATCCGTACCTAAAAGCACAGAGCTTTTGTTGGTTTTATCTTCAAAATTAAGCATACCTGCGCCTGCGCCGTCATTGAGCTGGATGTTAAGCGCAAGCCTTGCAAAATCGGAAAGACTGCCGACCGCCGTTACAGCCGGCTTTACGGTTACGGTATGCGATGTGCCGTCTATTGTCAGCACTTCGCTTTGCGGTAAAGAATTGCTAAAACGCAGTACCTCGCCCCATGTTCCTATATCGTCATAAGTCGCCGCACTGCCTCTGATGAGCTTCCAGCCGTTTTCGGCAAATATAAGCGCCTGGTTTCCTCTTGTGCCGACTATCTGACCGCCGCCGCCCGCAGTTGTAGCAGAAAGGTCGGATGTTCCGCCCAGACACAGCGCGCCGCTGTCCATAACGCCTGCTATACCGCCGCCGATAAACGAGCCGTTTGTATTTACGGTGATATTCTTCGCCTCGATGTATGCATTGCCTGCATATCCGACAACGCCGCCGAAGGCGGTTACATTAGTATTGCACTTGGTAGCCGTTACGCCTACACCGTCAATAGATATATAAGAATCATCGTCAACTTTACCTATAATACCGCCGTAGTATTCCGCCGAGCCTGTATCCTTAGCGCAGTTTACCGTAACGCCCGATATATTAAGCGCATTGCTTTTATCATCGGACAGATATGTGCCGATAATTCCGCCGTAGATACTGCTTTGTTCTGAAGTTCTTTTTACGGTAACGGTATTGGTGCCGCTCACCGAAACTGTTATACTTCCGCCGTTTTCGAGCACGCCGAACACACCGCCGGAGCTTTCACCGTTTAAGGTGCAGTTTATATTAAATGCCGCTAAATCAAAATTGCGCCCGTTGCTCGTATTCTTGTAATAGCCGAAGATTCCGCCCGTGCCGAGAGCGCCGCTCAGCGTTGCTGATACCAAGCTCTCCGACGGGGCTTCAATTATCAGCTCGGTATCCGTTGCGTATCCGACAATTCCGCCCGCATAGCCTTGTACGGAGGTGATCTCACCGGTAGTGCCGGGTGCGCTTTTTATCGTGATCGATGCACTTTCCGCCTTGCCGACTATTCCTCCTGCATTTGCGCCCTCAGAGGTTATGTTATATCCCGTGTTTGTGCCTGTTATGCCGACGGTAAGCTTTGAACCGCTTTTCATTATACGGCAGACAGCGCCGACAGAATCTGCGCTTATGATATCCGAGAACTTGCCTGTGTCGGTAACCGCATTGTTGTTTATTTGCAGGTCAACCTGCGCCCCTTCGCCGATAACGCCGATTACGCCCGCAAAAGTGTTAGCCTGCTTTATGTCGTTGTTGTCCTTGTATGCGTCAATGTTTACAGTCCAGCTTGAAGGGCTGTTTTCTGCATCGTGGATAACATTTTCAGCAAACAGCGAGCTGTAGGTAGAGTTTGATACGCTTATTGTTATCGGTATATCCGCACCGCCGAGATTCTGTATCTTTGCGCTGTCCAATACATAGTCGAAAAGCGCAGTATCAAGAGCTATGCTGAGGTTGTTTCCGCCTGCCTTGAGAGTTGCCGCAAAAGGATACTCGGCAGTTCCGATGCTTACAAATCCGTCAAGATCGCTCAGATTGTTACCTGTTGTTATCGCAATGGAAATGTCCACATTCTGATATCTGTCGGGATATGCCTTATACGCCTTTGAATAAGCTACAAAATCATCCGAGCTGTTTATTATGCAGGAGTTATCCGCACTTATAGGATATTCTGCAACGCTTTCGTCTGCGGCATAGGCTTCCGACTTGTTGATGATGTTCATTGCTCCGTTAGTAACGGCGAGCATAAAAATGCTCAGCAAAAGCATAGCTGTTGCTGTGAAGATTTTTATTAAATTTTTACGATGTAAAAAATTATTATTCATAACTTATCTTCACTCCGAAGTTGTTGAAGCCTTATAACCTTTAGTGCCGATAGAAAGTCATTCTATGCCGTCTGATTGTTAGCCGTAAAGGAGAACTCGACCTGCGGTAGCTGCTCGTAGTCGGGCTCTGAGGTTTTATAGAACTGTATATCGTGCCTTTTTCTGACATCCGAATCGACATCGAATGTCAGGGTATATTTTCCTGTTTCGTTATCCTTTGTAAGCGAGCCTTGCAAGCCGTTGAGCTCTATAAACACGTTGCTTATCTCAAGCACTGCGCTGTCCCAGCGAAGCGTTACCATACCCTTGCCAAGCCCCTTGACAACATAGTTGAAGCCGTCATAACCTTCCGCTGTGGTTTCGGCAAAACCGCCTGTCCAGGTAGTAGCGGAAGCGTTGTACTGCGAAAAAGTAAAATATCTTGCGAGCTTGTAGCCGTTTACCGCACTGCTTGACGCTTCATCGGCAGGCTCTGCAACAGCTCTTATATTTATCTTGTTTATAAATTCTTTCGGAACGGTTATGCGGTAGGTATCTACGCTCTTTGTCTTTCCGATAAGCGTCTTGCCGCTTATAGTGCAGACTCCGTTTGTAAAGCTGTAGCTGCCGTTCTTATCCTGTACGGTAAGTCCCTCATGGCTTCCCGTGTTTGCGCTTCCATCGGTGTTTACAAGATCAAGCGTCAGATTATATCCGATATTCAGATCGTTTACTTCAGACGGGTTGTTAAGAACATAGTTACACACATTTATCTCAAAAGAAGCATTCTCGGCATTTTCGGAAAAGGAGATATTCTTGAGTTCGTAATTTTCCGTTTCCCCGGTTACAAGGATCAGATAATTTGAAGAAAACGCAGTTCCCTTGCCGCCGTGAGTGGATACCACACGCTTTACGCTGCTAAGGTTAGTGTATGCCGCATAACACACAACGCCTGCGAGCATAGCCGCCGTGACAGCAAACACAAATGTCAGCAAATGCTTTGTTATGAAATTGTAGAGTTTTTTCATATTAAATCACCGCTGTCAAAGCAAAATTTTGTATCTTATGCCGTCATACCATTCCTGCCGTAAGATATACCATATCCGTTTCTTTGTTGTTTGTGACCTTGTCGCTGTCCCAGCTTACTTCAAGGATATAATAATCCGTGAACATATTTCCTGCGGCTGCAGGAGTGATGGCAGGCGAGCTTTGCCAATAAAGCGGCTCGGCATTTTTCTGAACAAACTGAGAACCGTAAGCGCCGTAGGTCTTTTCGTGATAAGTGCCGTTTGCTATCCCGGTATTTTCATCCATATTGAGATAACCGCCGGAAAGCGCTCCCGATTTTGTGTAATAATGCGAAACATCTGACCGGTCAACATAAACTACGCTGTCGGGAAGAGCAGTTTCGCCTTCGTTTGCCGCATAGATAGTATAAGTAAAAGCAATATTCGTGGTATGCGCCAGCTGAATCTTATATTTACCTACGGATTCATCCGAATACACGCAGAATACGAAGCTCTTCTTGCCCGATGCGTCGGAAATATCTATTCCGCCCATATCTATATTTGAAGAATCCTCTTTTGCTCCTGCGCCGATTGTCAGCGCAACGGGCGAGTTGATTTTTGTTATGGTATCGAGCTTACGCTCGTTTGTAAACCATGCAAACGCAGTTACCGCCGCCGTTAATATAAGCGCAAGCAGTACGACTGCATTTACAGTACGCTTTATACCGGGTTTTATATCCGATTTTTTGTTCATAGAACCACTCCGATTTTTAAGCATTACCTAAAGAAGAATCATCGGCAGTAAGCTTTAGTTCGATATATCCCACATTTGTCCCGATAAACTGATCGCTCTCGTTCCATTTCAGATTAAGCTTATTATAATAATCGCTGTCAAAGGAGCCGTCTGCCGAGCCTTTTGATATATTGTCAAGCATCAGCCCAAGATCCGCTATAGAATTATCCGCAAAATAGCACTCGCTGTTTGCGCTCATTTCGGTTATCAGCGTCTGTGTGTCGGCGTCGCTGATGATTTTTCCGTAATCCTTGCCGCTGAATAAGCTGTCGCTCTCGGGCAAGATAAGCTGGTCGATTACTTCGGGCCATATCCAGTAGATATCCACCCGATATGCCGTATCTTTTTTTGCGCCGAGCTTTTCAAAGGTAAATTTGTCGGTTATCATATCTGAATATACGCCGTTTGTTTTATTCTTAAAAAACAGGATATGTCCTTTTGTAAGCTTTGCTTCACTGCTGTTTGCAGGAATTATAAATGCCGAGTTATCGTTGTTTTCATCTATCGGCTGTGCCTCTTTCGTATACAAAACGGTATCGAGGGATATCGTCAGATTAAGGTCGATATTCTGCTTTGCAACAACATAGAATGTAAGCTTTCCGAAGCTTCCGGGCTGTATGCCGTCGGCGGATTCACCTGCATTATTGCCGAAGTTGCTTTCGCTGTTCATCAGCCACTTTATTTCTGTGCCGCCGCTTCCCGTCACCGTGACATTTTTATCTGTCGGAAGACCGTTTATCTCGCCCTCGGGCGCTTGACCGTCGGAAGCGATTATATAATTATCGTACTTACCGCCGTCTCCTGCCGTTGCAAGCTCAAACTTACAGCCGGTCGCATTCATACCGTTTATACCGTTGCCTGTTGTTTTGCTGTTTGTGAACCAGCCGAATGAAATAAACGATATCAGCAGCGCAATAAGTATAACTGCCGCACAGACGGTATAGATGATGATTTTAGGCGTATGGATTTTTATATGTTCGTAATTATCCACAGCCGACTCCCCTTTCCCGAAGACTCATTACTGTGCTTTCTTCTTTTTCTTTGCCTGCTTTGTAGCCATAAATGCGTCGAGCTTTTTCTGCGTTTCGGTCATATGGTTACGCACAGCGGAAATTTCGCCCGTGTACTTGTTGAACCATTCAACATCCGCTTCTTTCGGCTCTTCCTGAAGAAGGATCGCCTGAACGAGCGCAGACTGCGAACGGGAACGCTTCCTTTCTATCTCTTGTATCGTAGCACGGCATTTTTTGATCTCTTTGAGGTACTTTCTTTTCTCAAACATAATCCATTCTCCTGTATTAATATCAGTCGCCCAGTTTATTTATCGAATCAACGATTTCCTTTGCCTCGTCATAACCTTTATCAAGATGGTCGGCAATATCGTGAAGTGCCTTTGAGCTGTCATCAAGTTTTTCACGCATTTGATTCGGATATTTTACAAAGCAATAATGAAGCTCGTTTATTATCTTCTGCTTTTCGGTATAGTCGTCTATCAGAAATACTATCGATCTTGCCGCACCGAGATCGGACAGCACCATATTGTAGTGCAGGTCGTAGTCGGTCTGCTTTTCGTTATACTTGTCTATTTCCTGTGCCGCAAGGAGAATGTTATTCTCATATTGGTCGATATATTCAAGACGGTTCATACTGCGTTGGTCGAAGTACAGCCCTGCAAAGACGAAAACTGCAATAACTGCGGCAAGCGCAATGAAAATAGCAGTAACCATCTTTGCTTTCATTATTTTTTCCTGATTCATACCTGTAACCGCCTCCTTTATCCGTCTGAGCTGTCATCGCTTTTATCCTTTATTTCGGGGACATAGCCCTGCTCTTTCAGCTTCTCTTTTTCTTTATCTATTGCCTCACGGATAAGCCTCTGCTTTTCTTCCTCTTTTTTGCGCTCTTTCTCTTTTTTTGAGAGTGAAGCTACCTTTGCGACAGTTCGCACCTCGTATATTGCCGCAACGCTCATAATAATGATTATCACAAGCAATATCAGCTTATTTACGGATGAAAACGAACTTATCAATCTTAAAAATCTCGACTTACCCTCATACCTGCCGATTATCATATCGGCGGCTACAGCCGTATCGTCTTCGGTCTTGTTTGCGTCACCCTTAGTGATAAAGCTGCCGTCGGGCAAAATGCTGACTATCCTGTGAGTATTGGGCATACCGTATATTTTGCTGTCCTTTGAATAAAAGCAGATTATGTCGCCCGCTTTCAGCTCTCCCGAGTCGGTTTTTCTGACGATGATATAATCGCCCTCGCTTATAGACGGCTCCATACTGCCGCTGACAACTCTAAGCACGCTTATTCCGAAAACATCGGCTACTTTACCGTTTGCAGAGCAAATCATTATATATACCGTAAGCGCAATTATTGCGGCAAGCACCGCAGCTGCTGTTATCGGCACGATTCTTTTTACCGCTTTCAAAACCCTGCTTTTGTTCTCAGCCATTGGCGGTTGCCTTTCTTAATCGTCTTTCTTTATCTTTCTTATCAGCTTCGTGAAGATGCTTACATGGTACTTTCTGAAAATCGCACGCATCTTCTTGTCATAAGCTCTCTGCTCTCTACCGGTTCGCTTAGGCGGCATCTGTGCAGGCATAACATATACCTTTTTGCGTTTTTTGCCGAATTTGCGCTTGAAGAAGTTTTTGATTCTCTGACGGCGTGTAGGACAATACTTTGAGTAAAGTATCTGCATCTGCTTTGCTTCTTCCATATCACGCTGAGCCTGCCTCTTCGCTTCAGCCTCTTTTGCGATTCGCTCAATGAGCATGGGATTGTCGGAGTCGCCCTCTCTTATTACCTTGCCGTCCTTTCTGATAAGAGAAATAATACGGCATATCTCACGCCTGATAACATGGTAAGGCGTTTTTGAATACTCGGCATATATCTCTTCAAAGCTCTTTCTTTCAAGCTCTGTACGCATTTCTTTGAGCTTTGCGGCACGCTCGGCTTCTCTTTGCTCACGCTCACGCTGCTTCTTTTCTTCTTCTGCCTTCTTGGCGGCTTTTTCGGCTTCGAGCTTTTCCATCTCGTCGCCTATCATTCTGCCAAGCTCCGCCTTTTCGGCTTCTTGTCTTTCTCTTTCCTCCTGCTCGGCTTTTTCTCTTTCTATGCGCTCTTTTTCAAGGCGCTCGGCTTCTTCTTTTGCAAGGCGCTCTTGTTCAAGGCGTTCCTTTTCAAGACGCTCTTTTTCGAGCCTTTCTTTTTCAAGGCGCTCTGCCTCTTCTTCGGCACGAAGGCGTTCTTCCTCAAGCCGTCTTTGCTCTTCTATGCGGCGCTGTATCTCTTCCTGTCTTCTTCGCTCACGCTCTTCGGCTTCAAGCCGTTTTTCCTCTTCAAGCTTGAAGTGGCAGGTCTCTATTTCAATTATCTTATCTATCTGGGACAGTATCTCATCGCTGTCGGAGGGCAGTTTTTCCGTATCCTGCTCTACTGTATCCTGCGGTTTTTCTTCTATACCAAAGGACAGGTTATAGCCTTCGGTATCGGTTCTTTCGAGCTTACGCACAATTCTCGGAGAAGCGGCTCTGCTCTGCTTGGTTTTCAGCACCTCAGCAGGCTTATCGTTTTCCTGCGTGAAAGTCCTGAACAGCAGAAAGTTCATCGAGATAAGGCTGTATAGGTTTTCGATATATGTCTGATCGGGCTTTTGTGCCGTATCGGACACATCTATCTCATAGCCTACCTTATCGTAACTCTCGATAAACTGCCACAGCACAAGGCAAGCCTTAAAGTCTACATTTTTCATTATCGCATTTGTACGCATAACGGGCGGGCGGATATAGTTCGCACCCATCTGCTGACAGAACTGCGACGCCTTGTAGCTTTCTACTATCTCACGGATCTTCTCGACTCTTTCCCACATTGTTGAGCCGTTCTCGTTGGTCGTTTCAAGAGAATCTACCGTTTCTATCTTAAGGCTCATCTTCATTCGGCTGCCACCGCCCGAATCCATTGCGGTGTTGTACTCCATAGCGAAAACCTCTTCGTTTGCTGAGGCTTCCTTAAGCTTAGAGTATCTGCTGTTTACAAATATGTAAAGGCGGTCGATAAGCGTGTTTACAAACTTATTTTCATAGGTGAGCAGACTTTCTTCCTTATGAACGTTAAGCACCTTTGAGGGAGTTATCTTTCCCGTAGTCGGATCGATGCTTTGTATAAGGTCGGTATGCTGTGCAAGGTGCTTTACCGAGTCTACCGTGATTTTTTTGGACAGAGCTATCGGCACGACTTCTTCTACATTGACAATGGTTTTGCGGGGATTTCTTATAACATTGTCGATATATACAAGTCCCGTTTCGATAGCCTCAACCCAGCTTTGCTCGATAGCCTTTGTCATCAGCTTATGATTGAGCGCTATACTGCTTCGGCTGTGAGAAAGCATAGAGCGAAAGCTGTCATACAGCTCGTCTTCGCCGAGCTGTTCCAGCAAATCTTTGAAATTGTTATACCATTCGCTGTAGTATTCGCTCACTTTCTTCCCACCCGTCGCTGCACCAAAAGTGCATTATTCGGCAATTCCGCTTTATGCGATGCCGTTAGAACAGCTTCTGAAGCCGTTCGAGATATGCAATAGACTCCTTCATGGAGTTTCTGCCGAATGATCTTTGCAGATATACGCAAAGGTCCTTTAATTCATCTCTCAGCATTGCAAGGTTGAGAGATTCAAACTTTCTGAAAATCTTTGTTGCAAGAACATAGTCCACACCGTCAAGCTCTTCGCCTCCGCAGGCAACATATACGGGAACAAACAGGTTCATCTGCTTTAAGATACGGTTACCGAAAGCGACTCTCAGCTTCTCTATTACCCAAAGGTCAAGCTGTTGTATCTTCTTAAGCGTATCCTGGCTTATCGGGTACATTTTGAACGCTTCGCTAAACAGCGCATTCAGATGGCTGAAGCTTAAGTTCATCGGAGGCGTGTCGGGAGCGTCAAAGGCTATTCCCTTTGCGTCAAGGTTTATCGGCTGAGCACGGTCGTATACCTTATCGGAAATTGCAAATGTAGAGTCATCGTTGTTTGCCGTACCGATGTACCATATATTCTGCGGTATCTTAAGCATACCCTTGTCAAGATTTTCGGGGTCGGTGCTCCATACGTTAGGCACAAGGTCCAGCTTCCATTCGTCCGCATTGGGCATTTCGAGTATTGACAGCATTTCCGCAAAATAATACTCAACTCGTGCTATATTCATTTCGTCAAGGAGTATGAAGTTTACATCATCGTTGTATGACGATGAGTAGATTCTCTTCAGCACTTCGGTTTCGTTGAAGTTCTTTGTAAATTCGTTGAAATAGCCGAAAAGCTCGGTACGGTCACGCCATGACGGCTGAACCGACGCTATAGTGGTATCTCTCTGCAGGAATTTACCGAAAGAGTACGGCAGTGAGGTTTTACCTGTACCCGAGATACCCTGCAGGATAATAAGCTTTGTTGAAGCCATACCCGCTATAAAGAGCCTTATCGTCTTTATATCGTAGAAAAGGTGCATACGGGAGCAGGCGAAGTTTCTGTACGCCTCGCATATTCCCGCCAGCGTGATCTCGTTGTTGTATTCGGGAGCAACATAATTCTTGTAGAAGTTGTCGACCTCAATAAGCTTGGAGAATCTGATTTCATTAGTATGTACGATACCGTCGTTTGAAGCCACAAGCTCACCTTCACCGCCTGCCTGCTCGGGCAATGCGGCAATACCGCCGCCGGTCTGCTGATATGCAAATGAACCGGGCATAGCGGCGGCTTCTCCGGGAACAACGCCTATCTGCGCTACCTTCATAGCCATAATTTCGTCTTTTTCTTTTGTGAGGCGCAGTACCTGTCTTTGCAGAGTTCCGAGCTCCTCGATAATATCCTCATCGCTTACTATCGAATGTCTGAAGCGGATGTATTTTCTTATCAGCAGTATAATAAGGAATATTGCAAGCAGAAAAATCGCCGCAACGATAACTACGGACAGTATGGCAAGTATCCAGTCAAGTACTCCGAAATCAACGGAGTAATCGCCGAATATTTTTATGTATTCACCTATGTTGAATATCTGTATCAATCCGTCCCAAAGTCCTCTGAATATCGATTCAAAGCCTTTCAGTATCTCGGATATGAAAACAAAAAACCATTTCAAAAAGCCATTCATGCCGTTATTACTCCCCGTGTTTATGACGAATAATTAAATATGGGTTATTCGCCTCAGTTTGTCGAAAAAGTTATTTTCAAATTAATTTTATAGCAAAAAATCAATATCCCCTAACCCCCAGCCCCCTTTCCCCAAGGGAAAGGGGCTAATTTTCGGGGGCTCAAAAGCAGAGCTTTTGAAAATCAGCCGTAAGGCTGATAGAGACGCACCCTGCGACCAAGCAAACAACATCAAACACCCTATTTTATCTTTACAAAGAGGTTTATCGACAGTCTGTTACGAATAATTAAATATGAGTTATTCGTCTTTATTATCATTGTTTTCGGGCTGATTGCTGCCGCTGTCGGTAGTTTTCGCTTCCGCTTCGGAAT
>CAMEKR010000033.1 GCA_945921515.1 uncultured Clostridia bacterium
TTTTTCTGTAACTGATTATATTAACTTTGTATCGAATAACAAAAAAATGACCGCTCCGCAAATATATGCGGAGCGATCATTTTGTTATGCCGATTTACTTGTTTTTCTTTTTGTTTTTAACAGCTACTACTGCTCCTATAGCTCCTGCTGCGGCAATTACAGCTCCTGCACCGATAATAATCGGAAGAACAATTCCGTTGTTACCGCTGCCTGTTGAGCCGCTTTCAGTAATACTGCTCTCGGTTGTAATGCTCTCGTCGGGAACGCTCTCAGGGGAATCACTTTCGGGTGTTGTGCTTTCTTGTGAAGAAGTCTGCTCGGGAATATCGTTTGTGTCGCTTATATCAGCCGTACTTGCTTCTACTGCGTCAATAGCATATTTACCTTCAAGCACCGTAATTTTTACCGTATGGCTTCCATCCGAAAGACCGTATTTGTAGTATGAACATTCACGGTTTGAAGCTTTGGGTACGGTATATTCTTCTTCTGCTACGCTTCCGTCAATTTCTACTTTTATCTTACAGCCGTCGCCTACTGTGCCAATTATTGCAAAGCCGTTGCCGGTAAATTCAATATTCGCCTCTGCACCTGCCTCAAGCTCTGTTATAGTGCGGTTGTAGTTTTTGAAGCTGCCCATTGTTGTGTGCGTTACCGCTCCATTGTATGTCAGATTATCATCGGTATCGTCAAAGCGTTTAATATAGGGGGTATCTCCTACCGCTTCTATCTTTGTATTGTCAAAGCAGTTCTGATTGTAAGAGCTGAATAATGCGGCTCGTCCCGAAGCGTGCATAGCATCCGTATTTATCTCTCCGCTCTTGCTGTCTTCGCTTGTGCAGTCGTATTCGCAGACTTGATTGCTGTTTATGCAGGCGGTTATCTTGTTTTCCTCTGCGGATATCTTAAGCTCTGTCCACGCTGTGCCGTCAAAGCTGTCAAGCGTACCTTCTGCGACAGACTTTGAGTTGTGATTCAGCTTCCATGTTCCGTTCTCGTAAAGCTGTACCCAGTATCCCGACTTGCCGGAGTCTGCAAGGTTGTACCTGAGACCTGCACCGGTATAGTTTTTATCGGGTTTGTCGCTTGTATCGAATCTGACGCTTACGCTTACGCTGTAGTTAAACCAGCGGTCATCTCCGAAGTTTGTGACAGGATCCGGCGTACCGCCCCATTCATTTGCTTTTGTGTCCGGAGTTATTATCTGCATAAGAACATTGTTGCCGTCTATATTCTGCACTTCAAAAGCGCCGCCTTCATCGGTCGTATATCTCGGTGCGTTACCTCTTGTCGAGAGATAATCGGCGGGATAATCGCTGTACTCATAGTCGTCCGAGTAGGGAAGTGCAAGCACGCTGTCATCTGACGGAGAAGTATATGTTTTTTCTTCAACTTCAAGTGTTGACAATGTTACCATTGAATACGGCTTTACCGTTAAAGAGTATGTGTAATCATCTCCGTTTTTCTGCGGAGTGATAGTGCCGATCTTCTTGAAATAGTTTTCATCGTATTTGTTGCCGTCGGGTCCTCTCGTTTCAAATATGCAGACATTCTGACCTGCTTTAGCAAGGTTTTTCACCGTGATATTATAGGTTATGTTACTGTCGGTCGTGTTGGTGATTACCGTGCTGTAGTCGCCGCTATCTCTGTCGGCGGCTGTCATATAGCTGTATACTGCGTCTACTATTGCGTGACCGTCTCCGCCTGCCTTGCCGTCGCCTGCACACGCTCCGTCAATAAAGCACCAGCCCTTTTTAAAGAACTGAGAGAAGTGGAGCGACATATAAAATCCGCTATCGAGCGTATAATAACCGCTCCACGGCTTTTCTGCCGTGATAAGCTGTTTCTGGCAGTAGGTCACACCGTCATAATATGCACTGACTACAGGCTGAAATTCGTACAGCGTCATATCTCCGCCGGGGAACATTGTGATGATGCGGTTTGCTATATCAAGCACTCCGTTAATATCGGAAAGACCGCTTTTGCTGCCGTCATACTTATATGTACCGTTGCTGTAGCTCATAGGTGAGCTGCCCTCGCTGAACCATATCTCTTTTCCGTAGTCTGCGGCAAGCTCCTTGATTTTGTCATTTGTCCAGTCGCTGTAGTGGCCGCCGATTACATCAACCGCATTCAACAGTTCCTCATCTTTCAGCATTACTGCGCCGATGAGCCACGTGCCTACTTCGTCTGCGGCTACGATCTTAATTTTGGAATAATCATAAGGGCAGTCTGTTTCACTTTTGAGATGTGAGGAAAGATATTTTATCCAGCCTGCGTCGATTCTGCGTTCATTCTGATTTGCACTTACATAGTCAAAGGTAAGATTGTAGGTTTCGTATGCGGCATCAAGAATGCTTTTGTACCACTTATAACGAGCCGCATATACATCTTCTGCGTTTGATATCCACAGCGGTTCGCTCCACCACAGCATATCAAGCGTCAGATCGGGGTTTATCTTTTTAGCGTCGGCGGCAAGCTGAAAACCTGCACCTCGTGTAACATCGGCTATTTCGTCTTCTGTACGCATTACTGACGGCTCTGTGCCCGATGACGAGTTAATATCCGAGCCCATCTCAAGCTTTAAATGAGTTATTCCTATGCCGTCTGCACCAAAAATATAGTTAAGTATTTCGTTGTATTTTTCGGGGTTTTCGTCCTTGTAATCAAGAAGCAGTCTGGAAGAGTTGTTACCGCTCACCATTCCGAGACCCCTGTACAGCTTGTTTTCGGCTGTTATCGCATTATTTCCGTCAATAATAAGATCCACGCTTTTTTCCTCCGCTCCTGCCGTTGTGTTTAAAAATGTCATCTGACAGGCTATCATTGATATCATAACCGCTATAGAAGCAATTTTTCTGAATTTCATAATAAACCCTTTCTATTACGCTTAATTTGCTTTTATTCCTAAGAACTCAAAGCAGAGCCTATAGGAGAACTCTTCAATATAATTTCACTATGCGTCAAAATTTTAATACTCTCCTTTCGGCAATTTTTATGTCGTTATCCCATACCCGAAGCTCCCCTCGAAACAAATTTTTTCTTATAGTATATCATCGTGAGAATTAGTTAAACAGTGCTTTTTTTGCCGTAAAATATATAATTTTTGCTGTATGTATTGACAAACACGCTGTTTTGTAGTAGATTTAATATAAATATTTTGAGGAGTAACGGGTGTATGAGTTTTATCGAAAGCTTTGATTTTTACCGTGGAGCAGGCAGTTTTCCATTACAGCGGCATATTGACTGTGAGATTATTTATGTTACCGACGGAAGTATTGAGATATCATACGGCAAGGAAAAGCTCACTTTGAGTAAAAATCAGCTTTGTCTGATTCCTTCCGGAGTGCCTCACAGATCGGTTGCTTCCGATGAGAGATACAGCCGATATGTAATGTTTGTGAATACATGGAAGTTTTCTTCCGCTTATTCTTCTGTACGATTGCAGAATTTAATTTCGGGAATCGGCGTATATCGTCCTGTGACGGCAGATTGCGGTGAAGATATACATGAAATTTTCGAGAAGATAAAAAACGAGTATCAATCAAATTCAGCCCTGTCGGACGATATGATATATTCTCTTGTAATCGGACTGCTTGTGCGTATAGTCGTGAACAATCCGGAACTTGAAAGCTTAGGCGTTAACGAGGCACAGAGCCTTGTGATGAATATCCGTTCCTACATACAACAGAATTGCTCATCTCAGCTTAAAATGTCCAAGGTCGCCGAGCGTTTTTATATAAGCAACTGTTATCTGTCGCATATCTTTAAAGAGCAGACAGATATGTCGCCCAAAGAGTTTCTTATCAGCTGCCGAATTTCAAAGGCAGGATATATGCTAACAGGTACCGATCACTGTATATCGGATATTTCAGAGGAGTGCGGTTTCCCAAGCCCGAGCGATATGACCGTGCGGTTTAAAAAAGAATGCGGTATGACTCCGAAAGAGTATAGGGAGAGTAAGAGGAGGATGAAAGGATGACTCTCGCAGTATTTTAGGAGTACTATAACGATACTACCGATGAAATATTCGACTCCTTGAAATGAATAAGAATTTCACCGACACCGCCGTTTGTGACGAACAGCTCAAGCGTATCAATGAACTGAACGACTTTATTTCCCGGCAGGACACCGAGCTTACCGAGTTCGATGAGTAAATTTTTGTTATATAGGGATTTACAAAGAATTGAAAGTAACTTTTCAATATTTGCGTTGTAAATTTTCTATTCTTTTGATATAATTAGATGTGTGAAAAATTCGTGAATAATACGGAATATTCAACCGAAAAGAAAGGAAAACGGCTATGAACAAGTTTAAAAGGATAATCAGCTGTGTTGTTGCTGCGGCAATAACAATGTCAGCAGTACAAGCCTCGGCTCTTGGCAGTGCATCTGCACAGGGCGCAGATGCTTCGGACTGTAAGATCAACGGTTTTAACAACGGCAAAAGCACGCTTGATGTTCAGCTTAAAGCAAGATACAATTCGGGAGTAATGGACGCAGATGGCGGCTGTCTTGAAATTGTAGAGTACAATGAGAAAAACGGTTACGCTTACGCTGTAAGCGGCGTGAAAGGAAATATTGTTGCCGTTAAAACATCGGACATTGGCGACTCGGATAAGGTAATAGAGCTTTCCGGTGCAGAATATGATGTAAAATCGCTTCTGACCGGCTCAACTGGAATTGACGGCTTTGTTTACGGAGATACAACCAGCGTTGCAATATCTCCCGACGGAAAAAAGCTCGCCGCATCCGTGCAGCACGCTGATTATGATAAAAACGGTGCGGTTGCGGTATTTGACTGCGAAGACAACGGTAATCTTACCAATCCTGTTTTATACTCGACAGGCGTTCAGCCTGATATGGTAGTGTTTGCGGACAGCTATACAATACTTACCGCCGATGAGGGCGAGCCGAGAGAGGGTTATGTTGACGCTACCGATCCTGCAGGCACGGTTACTGTTATCAATCTGAACGACAAAAAGTCGGTATCGGTTGGCTTTGATGGTTTTACGGCAGAAGAGCTTATAGGCAAGAACATCATTGTCGGTGTTAATAATGGAGAGAATATAGCTCCGGTAACTGACCTTGAACCTGAGTATATATCGGTTAATTCCGACGGTACATTTGCTTATGTAGCACTTCAGGAAGCCAATGCTATTGCAGTATTTGATATTACCGCAAAGACCTTCACCGACATTTTCAGTGCAGGTTTTCAGGATTTCGGCACAATTCCTGTTGATATTGTTGAGGATGACGGCTACAATCCCAAAACCTATGAAAACCTTGTCGGTGCAAGAATGCCCGATGGCATCTCTGTTTACGAAAACGGCGGAAAGACCTATGTTATCACAGCTAACGAGGGCGACGCAAGAGAATGGGGCGATTACTGCAACGAAGTAAAAACCAAGGCGATAACCAAGAAAAATATCCGCGTGCTTGACGCTGAGCTTTGCGCAGGACTTCCTGAAGGCAAAACCGTAATGTTCGGCGGCAGAAGCTTCACAATATATGAAGTTGGAGAAAACGGTCTTAATGTTGTCTATGACAGCGGAAGTGATTTTGAGAGTATTACAGCAGATTACTTACCCGATTACTTCAACTGCTCAAATGATGATGTTGAGATAGACGGCAGAAGCGTAAAGAAAGGTCCGGAGCCGGAAAATATTGCAATAGGTACCGTACAGGGCAAGACATATGCGTTCATATCGATCGAGCGTATCAGCGGTGTTATGATATATGACATCACAGATCCTGCCGATACTAAGTTTGTCAATTATATTAACAGCCGTGAATTTGACGATGATATCAAGGGCGATGTTTCCCCAGAGGGTATCTGCTTCGTCAAGGGTACAAGCACTTCAAATCCTATGCTGATTGCTTCCTGCGAGGTCAGCGGTACTCTTGCGGTATATGAGCTTGACGGAGAAGACGACGGACTTAAAATACTTTACACTAACGATGTTCACAACGCCTTTGAAAGTGCTGAAGGCGTAATCGGTTATGCCGCAGCCGCACAGTACAAAAAACAGCTTGAAGCAGAGGGCTATAATGTTCTGATGGTTGACGCAGGCGATGCTATCCAGGGCGGCGTAATCGGCACTCTGTCAAACGGCGAATATATAGCAAGCATTATGGAGCAGGCAGGCTATGATATTGCAGTACCGGGAAACCACGAGTTTGACTTTGGTATGGACAACTTCTTGGCTCTTGCGGAAAATTCGGAATATGACTATATTTGCTGCAACTTCATCGATTTAAGAACCGGTGAATCGGTATTAGACCCTTATAAGATTTTAGAAATAGACGGAAAGAAATACGGTTTTATAGGAATTGCAACACCCGAAACCTATACCAAATCAACTCCGACATACTTTATGGATGAAAACGGAAACTATATATACGGATTCTGTAACGGAGAAAACGGCAACGAGCTTTATAAAAAGGTTCAGCAGACCATAGACGAGGTAAAGGAACAAGGTGCCGATTATATCATCGCTTTGGCGCACACCGGCATTGACATCTCAAGCAAGCCGTGGACATCAAGTGAGATAATAGCGAATACCGAGGGATTTGACGCATATATAGACGGTCACTCTCATTCGGTTATTGAAAGTGACAGCTATACTGACAAAAACGGAAATGAAGTACTCATCACATCTACCGGAACAAAATTTGAGTATCTCGGAGAAATGAGCATCAGCGAGGAAGGAATTACTACCACACTCATTTCCGGACTTACCGAAGAGGATCCCGATACACTTGAATTTGTAAACAATATAAAAGCCGAGTTTGAGGAGCTTACCAACACGGTTGTCGGTTCCTCCGATGTGATTCTTACAATCAGCGACCCCAAGACCGGCGACAGACTGATAAGAAGCCAGGAAACAAACCTTGGAGACTTTTGTGCGGACGCTTATCTTGCTATGTCGGGCGCTGATATAGCGTTTGTAAACGGCGGCGGCATAAGAGTGAATATCGAAAAAGGAGATTTCACATACGGAGATGTTATAAGCGTACACCCCTTCGGAAATACGCTTTGCGTGGTTGAGGTTACCGGTCAGCAGGTTCTTGACGCACTTGAATTTGGCTCAAAGGCGGTCGGAGAAGGCGAGTTCGGCGGATTTTTACAGGTAGCCGGACTTACCTACGAAATTAACGCTGAAATCCCTTCATCTGTAGTAGTCGATGAAAACGGTATGTTTGTCGAAGTTGACGGAGAATACAGAGTACGCAATGTAATGGTAGGCGGCGAGCCTCTTGACTTAAGTAAAACCTACAAGCTTGCTTCTCATAACTATATGCTTAAATCGGCAGGCGACGGCTACAGTATGTTCAAGGACAGCAAACTGTTGCTTGATGAAATTATGATAGATAATCAGGTTCTTATTAATTACATAAAACAGAACCTTGACTGTAAAGTCTCGGCTGACAGCATTTATGCAAATCCTTATGGCGAAGGCAGAATTATGATTATTACAAAGACGGTTGAGGCAACCTGCACAGAGGACGGATACATTGAATACTTACAGGGCGCCGATACATTAAGCGAAGTAATACCCGCTACGGGACACAATTTCGGCGAATGGGAAATTACAGCCGAAGCTACAGCCGATAATGACGGCGAAAAGATCCGCACCTGCTCTATCTGCGGAGAAACAGAAACCAAGGTTATACCGATGACAGGCGCAGTTTCAGATGATGGCACTTCGAGCAACCCGTCGGACACAACCACCGATGATAATTCATCAAATGAATCAGATGTGACGACAGATGTTAATTCCGACTCCACATCCGACTTAGGTGAAAATCAGAACCCCTCTACAGGCGTAAATGCAGGCGGTCTGATTTCTATGGCGGCAATCGCAATAATTGCTGCGGGCACATTAGTGGCAGTATCACGCAAGCGTAAGTGAAAGCCGAAAAATAAATAAACACTTAAAAATCCCGAAGCGAAACCGTTTCGGGATTTTGTGTCGCTTAAATCGGGAAAAGCCGTTCCTACATACAACAGAATTGCTCATCCCAGCTTAAAATGTCCAAGGTCGCCGAGCGTTTTTATATTAGTAACTGTTATCTGTCGCATATCTTTAAAGAGTAGACAGATATGTCGCCCAAAGAGTTTCTTATCAGCTGTCGAATTTCAAAGGCAGGATATATGCTAACAGGTACCGATCACAGTATATCGGATATTTCAGAGGAGTGCGGTTTCCCCAGTCCGAGCGATATGACCGTGCGGTTTAAAAAAGAATGCGGTATGACTCCGAAAGAGTATAGGGAGAGTAAGAGGAGGATGAAAGGATAGGTACTAAACAAATGGTGAAGAATAAAAAATGCTCCATCACTGAGTTTTCAGTGACAGGAGCATTTACTGTTCTATTTGTTGAACGGAAATCCTATTTGCAAGTCAAATTCTCTACGGCCGCCTAACCTATTCGATAATTCAATCGGGGTAAAACCTCTGTTGCACGGAAGTCGAGTGTTGTTGCATAATGCTTGCACAAGCCCGCTTATCTCATCCAACCAGCTTTCTTTTAATTCCAGTCCCATTCGATCAAATTCATCGAAAATCCTAATAAAAGGTTTTTCCGAGTTGATTACTATCATATGACATTCGGTAACAAGCATATCGGCGGCTACACTTGATTTGTGGAGCTTTTTTGTAAAAAACTGTGCCAATGCTTTTGTCTGAGGAGTTTCTTCATAGTAGGTTTCGTTTATGTGTTTTAATAATTTCTCCATTGACGGAATGTAGAGCGGTTTGCCGCTTTGCATTCTTTCCATATTATAGTATATTTCATAATCGATAACTATAAGGCTTTCGTGTACTATGAAGCGTTCATGGGGTTTGCTTTTCGGTACTTGTGTATATAGCTCATCATCGCCCAGAACATAATAATAATGCTGCTCGTGACGGACAATATCCGAAAAATCGATAAACTGTTCTTTAGTAATCAGCCCTTTATTATGAAGGTTAAAAATGTAAAATGCGTCTTTGAGCGACAGCCGCATATAAAAATTCGCCATTGCTTCAAAATAATCATGCAGTAAATCAACTGTTTCTTCCGGCAGAGCCAGTGCGGTGTATCGCCTTTTCAATGTGCTTTCTGCGTATACTCTGGGAAATTTGCTACTCATTTTGGTTTACCCTCCTTTTATGAATTAATTGATTTTGCTATATTTGACATCGAAACCACGCACTCAACGTGCCTCTAGCGGATAGGCTGAATATCTTTGCCATTTTTACGAACACTGAAACATATCTACAGTATTTTTAGTGTTTGAGATGTTTGTGGGAACATATCTGCCATTGTTTTCCTTCAAATAAAACATAGAGTCAAATTATAACTTTACATTTCAAAATTGCATGATCTGGAAATGGAGTTGGAACAGAATCATATATATTCTTTCCACTTTTATCTTTTCCTAAACATACTTGAAAATCTTTGTTCCACTTGTATATTATTCGGTAATTTTCCACAAAATCGCGATCATATGGAAATAAAGTAAAATCATTTTCATTAATACCTTTTAGCAAAAAGTGATCCTCCGGAAATTCATAATCGATATTTACGGGGCTTTCTTGATAAATGCTTGAACCATCCGGTGTTTTAACAACAAAATTCTTCTCTTTACAAATTTTAGAAACTTCATTTAAGCACCAGATGTTATCGACACAACCTCTTCTATAGTTATTAAAATCCCCACAAACAATAACTGTGTCTTCATTCTCTACAACCGACATAACGTGGTTTAACTCTTGACGCTTTGTTTTGTTCTCTACTGAAGCATGTATTCTTATACAAATAAATATAAATTCTTTATCAGTATCCTTGCTTTTACATTTAACTTCAAGGCAGTCTGGAATTCCCAGAGTACCCGGATAATATGTTTTGGCATATATCACATTTAACTTATTAATATTGATTGCAATAGCAATATCATTCTGTCCTGCCGTATTATTAGATGTTTCAAAAACAACATAATTTGAATTAAATGCTGCTGTCTTAACTTCATTCCAATTATTACCTTTATATACCTCTGTTAACGCAATTATATCCGCATCCTCTTTAGCTATCACATCAGCAATCCAATTTGGCATATTTTTACCTGAATAATTCATACGCTGATTAATATTCCATTCCACGATTTTTAATTCCATTACAAGATTCTCCTTTTCATCAATCTTATCAATTCACATTATCTGCTATCTATCCTGTCAACACAACCTTTAATAATTATCGAAACTATCTTGATATGTTCCCTATTACTAAAAATTAATTCTAGGGTTGAATAGACACTTTTGTTATCATTTACAAATCCAGTAAAATCAAGCCTTTTCTCTTGACATCGAAACCACGCACTCAACATGCCTCGTATGCGGAAACATATCAAACGGCTGAATACTCTCAACCTTATATCTTTTTACAAGCGTCTTGAGGTCTCTTGCCTGAGAGGCAGGGTTGCAGGAAATATAGACTATTCTTTTCGGAGCAACCTTAACAAGGGCGTTCAAGAATTTTCCGTCTGCTCCGGCTCTGGCAGGGTCCATTATTACTGCGTCGTATTGCGTGCCGAGCTTTGCTTTCTTTTGGAGAAATTCACCTGCGTCTCCTTTATTGAAGGCAATGTTCCGTGTCAGACCGTTCATCTGACAGTTGCGTACAGCGTCACGGACAGCCGCCGCATTGTATTCTATGCCTTGTACCTGCTTTACATAATCCGACGCTATTATTCCTATAGTGCCTATACCGCTGTAAGCGTCAAGCAGAATATCGCTTTTTTCAAGCTGAGCCGCTTTGATTGCATAACGGTACAGCTTTTCTGTCTGGGCGTGATTGATCTGATAGAACGACTTCGATGATATCCTGAATTTCTTTTGGCACAGCTCGTCGGTTATATAGCCTTCGCCGAATAGGATCTCCTCATTATCTCCGAGCATAAGCATTTCGGGTGTTCGGTTTACGGTAAATGTGACGGTCGTTATTTCGGGGAATCGCTTTACAAGTGCATTTACAAAGCTTTGCTTTTTCGGAAATATCGGAGTGCCGCCGACAAGTGTGACAAGCACTTCTCCGCTTATTTTACCGATTCTTATAAGAACATGCCGCAAAAATCCACGCTCGGTACCCTCGTCATACGGCTTTAGCTTAAACGAGCGCATTAGCTCCTTTATGCCTGTAATTATCCTGTCGGCTCTCTCATCGTCAAGCATACAGCTGTCAATGCCGACAATGCCGTTTCGGGAAGACTGATACACTCCGGATATTATTTTTCCGCTTCGGTCACTGCGGAATACCGCCTGAACTTTGTTGCGGTAGTTATACGGATCATCGGCTCTGATTATGGTAGATACCGTACCGTATTGTCCGAGCAGCTTTTCAACATCCTTTTGCTTCCATTCAAGCTGTTGGTCGTATGTCATATTTGACAGCTGACATCCGCTGCATTTTTTGGCAACGGGACATTTTCTTTCCTGCGTCATAGCGCCTCCTCGTATTGAGTAGTATTTAGCATATGTAGCATTACGGAAATTCTACGCTGAATGTGAGTTTGCTCATATTTTCGTTTATTGCTTTGGACTCCATATTACAAGAGCAACTTCCGCCTAATTTACTTACTGCAATATCTATGGCACAAGCAGTCTTCTGCGACATTGTTGCAGAGTTAGAGCCTTCTATTTCTACGGTTTCTGATTTTATTGCATTGCCGTTCTTATCATCACATCGCATTTCTATCAGCCGTTTGATATTGTCATCGTTTGCAAACCATTTGAGCTGTGGTACCACAGGATTTGTACTGCCGGTGAATGTAGCTACTATCTTACCGCTCCTTTGTGAACGGCTGCTGTGCGAGGAAGATTGTGCTGCATCAAAGGATGCTTTTTTTAGAAGCGTTTGTTTGCCTGATATCGATTTTGAATTTGAAGTCATTTCGGTATTTGATTCGCTGATTTCAATAGTGCACTTTGTTGCACCGAGTGAATAGGCAATGTGTTTGAGTTCTGCCAGCCTTTCCTCGTGAGCAAGACCGAAAATCCTGTCGATATTGATAAAACGATTACGGTCAAAACTGTCAACATAATATATGGAATCACAATGTGGTGTTGGTATGAATTGTATTCCGCTTGTCTCGACCGCTTCATCATATAAGCACAGTATTTCAACGCCGCCTTCTTTGCTGAGCCAACCGATTGCACCTTCGCAGACATCAACATCCCGTCTAACAGCGTCATCAACTATCATAATCAGGTTAGGAATATGAAAGTTTTCTTGTGCATACTGCTCAGGGAAAAGCGGATTATACTTTTTCATTTTACGCTCATATTTATCTATTTTAGATTTTTCGGAAATGTCTTTTACTCCCTTTTTTGCACTGTCAACCGCCTTCTTACTGATTTCAGCTGTTTTCTTGAAAGCAGACGATATAAGTTCTGAGCCTTTAGATGCATCAAATTTGTTGTTCATATTTATCTCTCCCTTTATTTGTATAAATAGTCAAAATGTATAACAAAAAACATTTTTTCTTTCCTGCGTCATAGCGCCTCCAGATTTTGCAAAATATATTTAGCTTTTCTTTATTTTTTATATCTGTATTCAGACAATGCTATCCGGCCCGAAGCTCTCAGGTAAAAGCTCTGCAAGCGTCATTTCCTTATATTCATCGGTAGATTTTGCGATAATAACCGTCATATGCTCAGGATCGCAAAATTCCCTCATAACCTGACGGCACACTCCGCAGGGCGGACAGTAGTCGGTTATCTGTCCGTTAAGACCGCCTATAATGGCAATTGCTGTTATTCCTTTCTCGCCGCAGGCAACTGCGTGAAAAATAGCGTTTCTTTCGGCGCATATCCCTGCAGGATAAGAGGCGTTTTCAACATTCACACCGGTGTATATTTTGCCGGAGCTTGCAAGCACCGCCGCCGCAACATTAAAGTGAGAATACGGCGCATAAGAGCGGTCAAGGCTGTCGATAGCCGATTTTATCAGTTCGAAGCGATTGAATTTACTGTTCATTGTTACCTCCGCAAAACAGAAGGGTTATCAAAGAGTATGCCGTCTTACTTTTCTTTGAACAAATCTATTATTTCAATGCCTGTACACTTGTCTTCGATAAAGGTTAGCTTAGCTATAAACGGCAACAGACAGCGGATACTTTCAAAGCCTTCATAGCCGAAAGAACGGTCATAGTAGTTTATCATCGTGCTTATTGCCGTTCCGTGACCGCCTATGACAATGTTCTTTCCTGTGTAAGTATGGATTATTTCGTTCAGAGCGCCAATAGTCCTTTTCTGCACTTCGTTAAGGCTTTCTCCGTCGCTTAGCTTGAAGTCAAAATCCTCCCATTGACGCATCGCAAAGCTTTTGAAATCCTCTATCCAACAGCTGTCTATCTTGCGCTCACGCAGATCGGGTATAATTTTTATATCAAGCAAATTTTTATCCGCAAAATCCTTTACCGTGTCTATGGCTCGTTTGTATGGGCTTGACAGCACAACGTCTATATTTTTGTCCGATAGATACTTAGTCACAAGTTGTCTGTCTTTCATACCTTTTTCGGTAAGCTCACGCTCCTCGTCGTTGTGATTGTCATAGTTCGGCTGTGCGTGTCGCACTAAATATACTGTCGTGGAGTTGCCTTCTTGGAACATAAATTGCTTCAGCTCGTTAAGACGGTTTTCTGCGTCTTTTCTGCCGAGTTCATATACCTGCCTTAGCTTTTCGGGATCTCTTTCGGTGCGGCTTATGGTTATAGGCTCTGACGGGCGGATAACGAACGCCTCGCCTTTTTCTTCAAGCTTAACGAGCTTCTCAACGCTATCGTTATATACTGCGTGTCTGTTTTGCAGACTGTCGCAGAATTCGGGATATTTGCCGTAAAAAGATTTTATCAACAGTTTGTTCATCGGCTTTTTGCGGTAAGTCATATCACGGGTGAGAATCACTACCTGCTTAGTATATCCCATCTCGGAAAACTTCTCAAACGGTATGCTGTCCGAAACGCCGCCGTCAAGATATGCCCTGTGACCGATTTTTACCGGCTTTGAGGCAAACGGCATAGAAGCAGACGCACGCAGTATCTCCATATCCCTCAGTACGCTTTCTACCTTCATATAAACCGGCTGACCTGTTTTTACATCTGTAACAACAGCGTAAAAAGGTACTCCCGATGACATATAGGTTTCGTCGTCAAAGATATCAAGTTCTTTCGGCACACGATAGTAGGCATATTCCGTATTGAAAAAGTCGCCCGTCCTCAGCAGGCACTTTATTCCCATGTAGTTTCTGTCACGGTTGAAGCGGCAGTTATATCGTATAACTCTTCCGTTTTGCTTTGAGAGATAATTCACACCGAATACAGCACCTGCCGATGCTCCAATAATACCGTCAAAATGTATATCATTCTCCATAAGTACATCAAGTACGCCTGCCGTGTACATTCCCCGCATAGCGCCGCCTTCAAGCACAAGTCCTGTCTTCATATACGCTCCTTTATCGATGGTTTGACAATTTTGCCGATGTGAGATATAATAATGCTGTTATCGGCAATAGAGTATACTATAATTCTATCATTTTTTGCAGATATTTGCAACCTGAAATTTGCCGTGACAACGGAGGCATTATGGCGGTAATAATTGATGTTGATGATATAAATATCCCCGAGCTTTCTATATATACGCATCTTACCGATGCACGACTCAGAAAAGAATATGAGTATGAGCACGGAATATTTATAGCGGAAAGCCAGACGGTCATTGAGGTGGCACTCGACTCGGGCTGTAAGCCTATATCCCTGTTCACCGACAGACGATATATAAACGAGAGAGCAAGCAAAATTATAGAAAGATGCGGCGATGTCACCGTATATGCCGCAGATAAAAAGCTGATGTCTCAGCTTACGGGTTATGAGCTGACAAGAGGAATGCTGTGCGCTATGCAAAGACCTGCGCCTAAAAGCGTTGAAGAGCTTTGTGGCGGTGCAAAAAGGATAGCTGTCCTTGAGAATATTGCGGATGTCAGCAATGCAGGGGCAATTATTCGCTCTGCGGCAGCGCTCGGCATAGACGCAGTGCTTATTACTCCGTCTTGCTGTGATCCTCTTTGCAGAAGAGCAATAAGAGTGAGCATGGGTACGGTATTTTTGATACCGTGGGGATATATCGGAGAAGATGAGCATTGGTGGCAGACAAAAGGTCCTGCTTATCTTAATTCTCTCGGCTTTAAAACAGCGGCAATGGCACTTGACGACAATTCCGTCAGTGTGGATGATACTGCGCTTAAGTCGGAAGAGAAGCTTGCGATAATACTCGGCTCGGAGGGATACGGGCTTTCCCGTACAACTATAGAAAACTGTGATTATACCGTGAAGATCCCTATGTATCACGGAGTTGACTCGCTGAATGTGGGGGCGGCGGCAGCCGTTGCCTTCTGGGAGCTGAGGAATAATCACGGCGAATAACGGTATATAATCGGCTGAAACAACAACGGACTGACGCAAAAATGCGTCAGTCCGTTCAGACTGTCGATAAACCCACGCACCGCAAAAATGCAGGTTTTATTTTGATTTTGGCTCAAATCTTTTAGATTTTTGGTATAATAGTTTTGTAGAGCCTGAATCGGCTCTACAAAAGCATTTTTGCTTACTTTGTCAAAAGCCTCCTACCGTACCTTTGTACGCCGACGGAGGCTTTTTCCTCGTCTGCGTGTGTTTCTCAAAGTCTATCAGCTTGTCGAAAAATACTTTTTCGACAAGCTGAACGGACTGACGCAAAAATGCGTCAGTCCGTTATTTCTATGTATTTGCATTTGGTTTTAAGCAGAGCAGAGAAGCGGCAAGTAGATATCAGTATACTAAGCTCGCTCATTCGGAAGATTTTGCTTTTATCTCCTGCCAGCGCTGTTTTGTCATATAATTAGTGTGACCTATCCTAACCTCGTTCATCAGCGGAACAGGAACATCATCACAAGTGTGGTGATAGATAAAACCTATCTTTTCCTGCGCTCGTTTTGACTTTTGGTTGCCGTCATAATATCCGCACCATACCGTGCTCATGTTCAGCTCCTCAAATCCGTGACGCAATACCTCTCCTGCGGCTTCGGGCATAATTGCGTTGCCCCAGTATTCTTTACCTAACCAGAATCCCATCTCGCACTCATCATCTCTGTCGGTCATATCCGTTTTGCCGTTAAGCTTAAGCTCAATGTTTCCGACAGGTTTGCATGACGGCTTTAAGCAGATAGCATAACATTCTTTACCGCAAAGCACATTACGGATTATATTAAGGCTTTCGTCAACGCTTTTATGAGGTGGCCATCCTGCTGCAGGACCGATATCTTCATCTTTGGCAAGCCTGTAAAGCTCTTCTGCGTCGGATTCTTCCCAAGGACGAAGCAAAAGCCGTGGCGTTTCTAAAATCATATTATCATTTCCTTTCGTGAATTGTATTTGGGTGTTATAAAACGGAAAAGACTTCCCGTAAAGGGTGCCCCTTTTGGCAATTCCGCCTCGCTATAACTTCATCTTTGCAACAGATGATTTGCTCGGCGGGGCGAAAATTGCTTTATGGGAAACACGCTAATAAAGGAAGTCTTTTTCTTTGTTATATACCTTATATGCTTGCCGGCATAAAATCCGATAGTATTACCAATCAATAGTTCTCTGCATGAACTTCAAAATAGCTCTGCGGATGGTTGCATACGGGGCATACATCGGGAGCCTTTGTGCCTACTACGATATGACCGCAGTTGCGGCACTCCCATACCTTGACCTCGCTCTTTTCAAATACCTGAGCGGTTTCAACATTCTTAAGCAGTGCGCGGTATCTTTCCTCGTGGTGCTTTTCTATTTCGCCGACAGCTCTGAACTTTGCCGCAAGCTCGGGGAAGCCTTCAGCCTCAGCGGTCTTTGCAAAGCCCTCGTACATATCTGTCCATTCGTAGTTCTCGCCGTCAGCCGCAGATTCAAGATTAGCCTTTGTATCGCCGAGTCCTGCAAGCTCCTTGAACCACATCTTTGCGTGTTCCTTTTCGTTGTCGGCGGTTTTTAAGAATATAGCCGCAATCTGCTCATAGCCCTCTTTCTTAGCTACAGAAGCAAAATAGGTGTACTTGTTTCTTGCCTGTGATTCTCCGGAAAAAGCCTCTCTGAGATTCTTTTCGGTCTGTGTTCCTGCATACTTGTTAGTTGCCATAATAAAATTCTCCTAATTTTGTATAACTTTTTCAAAATCTGAAGCCGGGTGCTTACATAACGGGCAGATAAAGTCTTCCGGCAATTCTTCGCCGACATATTCATATCCGCAGATGGTACAACGCCAGATTGTCTGACCGCCCGTTGTTTTTCCAACAGCCTCAGGTTTTGGTTTAATGTTATTCAGATAATAATCATAGGTTACCGACGGAGCGTCACTCAGTACCTCCATATCGGTAATTTCGCCTATAAACATTGTGTGTGAGCCGAGATCCTCCGTTTTTGTTACCTTTACGGAGATATAGGCGTTTGTGCCCTCGGTAATATAGCATATGCCGTTATCGGCTCGTTTATATGCGCTGAAATCCTTGAATTTGTCGGTATTGCTTCCCGAGCAGAAGCCAAAACGCTTGAAAAGCTCAAAATCAGCCTGAGTGCTGATTATCGATACGGTAAATTCACCGCTGAGATTTATCATATCATGTGTCAGATTGGCTTTGTTTACACATATGCTGAGCTGATTGGGAGAAGATGCCGCCTGTATTGCCGTATTTATTATACAACCGTTATCTCTTCCGTAATAGTTTGTCGTCAGCACAAATAAACCGTAGCTCAGTTTGTACATCGCTTTTTTATCCATTTTTCACACTCCTGTTGATGATTTTGGCATAATAATTATAAATCTTGCTGTACTTATTATAATCGAAAAAAACTTGTTTGTCAATAACGGCAGTGGTTTTCTTAAAGCTGAGATTGCTGTAATCATAAAGCATTTTTTACAAAAGAGAAGATACTTACTGTTGTGATACAATTGATAGGTGACAATAAAAAAAGAAAAACAACTCCCAATATG
>CAMEKR010000034.1 GCA_945921515.1 uncultured Clostridia bacterium
TGCTTAAGCTCTGCGTATACAACGCCCAGACCTACGGTACTCATATAAACTCTTCCGTAGGTGTTCATATCGCCTGTGACAAAGTAGCCGTTGCCGGGACCTCCGAACTGATGCAGGTCATCATTGACTCTGCTCCAGGTTTTTCCGTCATCCTGCGACCAGTAAAGTCCGAGAGCGTCCTCCTTGTTGGGCTTGCCCCAGATGAAGATAGTATACGGATCGCTTTCGGTCTTGCCTTTGCCGAAGCTTACGGCATTGCAGGCAGCAACCGATTCCATACGGGTGAAGGTCTTGCCGTAATCGGTGGATACCTGAAGACCGAGCGAAGGAAGATATACCGTTCCCTCCTTGCCGGGTACTACAACAGGTCTTACCGATGTAAATACCGAAACAGTCATATTCTGAGTGAATGTCTTACCGCCGTCCGTGCTGTAATAGAATGCTCCGGAGCTTGCGGCATATATAACATCGGGGTTGACAGGGTCGGCAATCATTTTTTGTGTACCGACGCCGCCTTCGCTCTTGTTCCAGGTCACGCCGAGATCGGTAGTGTAATATATGCTCATATCGTTTGAGGGCGCCCAGTAGAAAGTCTTTCCGTCAGCCGATACCGCTACATATCCGCCGTAAGCGATTTTTTTGCTTTCAAGCGGAGAGTTTTTAACATTTACCCATGTTTTACCTGCGTCAAGGGTATACCAGAATCCCGGTTTTTCCTCATCGCCACCGCATTTTACCCATACATCGGGAGCGTTTGCGGCTACCGCAAGACCGGTCATCGAGCCTGCAATGCTGTTGTGAACTTCACCGTATTCATCGGGGCTGTCCTGGGCAAAGCCGTCATAGTCACCGATAACGCTTACAAGCTTGCCGCCCGGTATGCTTATCATATCATAAGGTACGGTTTCTTCAACGCCTTTTGCATTGAAGTAGAACTCTGGAGATTCGTCCCAGATATTATCGCAGGCAAATATGCCGTTGCCCGATACGACCATGACCTTGTTCGTGTTGTTGGGGTCGATGCACATAGAACTGCACCAGTGCATTGATGTAGTTGAAAGCCACTTTACGCCGCCGTCTGACATTGTCATCTTTTCGTTGAGATATTTCCAGCTTTTGCCGCCGTCGGTTGTTACATAGAATTCGTCTCCGTATGCACCGTTAGGCTGAGGAACATAGATGTTTTCTGTGCAGGCAACCATCCTGTCGGGGTTTTCGGGATCGATGACCACATCGCCGAAGCCCTTCTTTGCAGGAGATATGTCTGTGAGTGAATCATCGGATATTTTCAAAAGCTTTATGCCGCCGCTTGTCCTGTTATTATTCCAGGGACCTTCTGCGCTGGCATAGGTAATAGCTATACTGCCTGCGTTGTTGTATTTCATACGCTGAGGCATAAGTCCCTTGGGAGCGTCGGCTACAGGCGACCATGTTGCGCCGCCGTCGGTAGACTTGTATAAGTTATCTTCCTGTATGCGTGATATTGCCGCATATATGGTAGTACAGCCGTTTTCGTCACCCGACTCGGGGTCTATAAGTATGCTGCAGATACCGTTGCCGTTTGAGGTGGTAGTCTTAGTGCCCATATCAAGAGCAGTAAAAGTCTTGCCGCCGTCGGTAGACTTTATCATACCGCCTGTTCTGCCGCCGATGTAGATTATATCACTGTTCTTGGGGTCTACAGCTATTCTCTCGCCGTTTCCTCTGCCCATACCGTTGCCGTGAGCTTTTATAAGCTCCGATAGATCGGTGCGGTTCCAGGTCTTGCCGTAATCATCGGAGTACAAAAGACAGGTGAGCCCGTTGCTGAAATACTCCGTACCGGCAAGCAAGAACAGCTTGTTCGGCTCGTTTTCGGCAAAAGCAAGACCGTCTATTCCGAGAAGACCTCTGTCGTCTTCGCTTATATCGTAGGAGAGCGCCTCCCACTTTTCAGTATCCTTGTTGTAGCGGTAGGCTCCGCCGACATCTGTACGGGCGTAATAAAGACCTTCTTCTTTAGTAGCAAATACGCCGCTTACAAAGCCGCCTCCGCCCATAGCCACCTGACCGAATTCAAAATCGGACTGCGGTGTTGTATTGTTGTTTTCCGAGATGGATGTATTGTCCGATGAGGTGCTGTCTGTACCCGATGATTCACCCGAAGCACCGGAAGTATCCGAGCTGTTACAGCCTGCGGCACATATTGCAGTTACTGCCGCAAGTATTATTGCTGTTAATTTTCTGTACTTCATTCCGTTTCCTTTCTTTTCGGTTTGAAATTAGGCAATTTTTTGTGTAAACCTTTACATACTATTATGCACTATTTAAGTTATTTTTTCAAGTAGCTTTGTGGCGTTTTGTGAATTATCAATAAATAGGAATAGGCGCTGTTATGCATTATAACGGAATTATAAATTAGAAAATTTTGGTCGTGACTTTTGCACGACAATACGATATAATGTTAGTAAAATAACAATGGAATACGGCTCTACGCCGTAAGCAAGGGATGGAAAATGAAAAAACGAATTATAGCTTTACTGCTTTGTGCGGCGGTAATATTAAGCAGCGGTTGTTCGGCAAGCAACGATAGTTTACCCGACAACACCTCCAAAGAGTACACTTCTTCCGAACCTGTTTCCGATACAACCGACACAAGCGGCAGCACATCGGACGACAGTTCACAGCAAACTCAGACAGATGCTGACAGCACAGCTATGGCAGACGGTACATCTGAGCCAAAGCCGACAGAAACTACGGAAAGCAAGACCGAAGCTTCTTCAAACAAGCCTGCTTCGTCAACGGACAAGCCTGCTTCGTCAACGAATAAGCCTGCTTCGTTAACGGACAAGCCCGCTTCGTCATCGGATAAACCTGCTTCGTCATCGGATAAACCTGCTTCGTCATCGGACAAGCCTGCTTCGTCATCGGATAAACCTGCTTCATCATCTTCAAGCAAGCAGACCACAACAAAGCAGACTACAACAACGAAACAGCCAACATCGGATAAACCTCAGTCCTATTCTCAAAGTTATGAAGCCGAAAACGGCTCATTCTCGTCGGATATGTCTGTTATCAGCAACGACAGTGCTTCGGGCAACAAGACCGTCGGCAAGTTTGAAAACAGTTCATCCTACTGGAAGATTGAGATAAGCGTACCGCAAACGGCGGTTTATGATATAGTTATACGCTCAAGCGGAATAGGCTCTGACAAAGAGAACAATCTTCTCATAGACGGAGCAACTATAGGCTCTTTCAGCAGTAAGAACGGAAGTATGCAGGATTATACCGTAAGCTCGGTCAGCATTTCCAAAGGCACTCATACCCTTAAAATAACAGAGTCATGGGGATGGATAGAGCTTGACCGTATAACTGTAAAGTCAGCCGAAACAATATCTGACAGTACATATAATGTTACCTCTTCGCTTGTAAATGCAAAAGCTACTGCTGAAACAAAGAAGCTCTACCAGTTCTTAAAGGACAGCTACGGCAATTATGTCATTGCAGGACAGCAGTGCGACGGCGGTATTAACGGCACGGAGTTCAAGGCAATAAAGGCGGTTACAGGCAAATATCCCGCATTGATAGGTCTTGATATGATGAGATATACACCGTCAAGGACTGCGCTCGGCGACAGCTCAACAGCGGTAGAAAAGGCGATAGAATTCAGCAATAAGGGCGGAATCGTGACATTCTGCTGGCATTGGAACTCGCCTACGGAATACCTCAAGGACGGAAACGACCCCGAAAATAATAATAGTCCTCGCTGGTGGGGAGGATTCTATACTCGAAATACGGACTTTGATATAGCAAAGGTTATGAACGGACAGGACGAAAAGGGCAAAAAGCTCCTTGATGCCGATATAAAAGAGATAGCCGCACAGCTTAAAAGACTTGAAAATGCAGGAGTTCCTGTGCTGTGGAGACCTCTGCACGAAGCTTCCGGCGGCTGGTTCTGGTGGGGCGCAAAGGGCGCCGACGCATATAAGAAGCTGTGGAGATATCTTTACGAACAGCTGACCGATGTGTATAAATGTAACAATCTGATATGGGTATATAACGGGCAGAGTGCCGACTGGTATCCCGGTGACGAATATGTTGACATAGTCGGCGAGGATATTTATCCCGGAAAACGAGTGTACAATCCTCAGACGAGCAAATTCAGACAGGCAGTTGCCTACGGAAGCAAGAATAAGATAACCGCACTTACAGAAAACGGATGTATTTTTGATATCGACCAGGCAGTAGGCGTAAACTGTATGTGGAGCTGGTTTTGTACATGGGGCGAAGAGTTTACCGTAAACGGAAGTAGCTACAGCGAAGCCTACACCGAAAAGTCGATACTGAAAAAGGCATATCAAAGCGAATATGTACTTACTCTTGATGAGTTGCCCGATATCTATTGATACTAACAGTCTGTATAATCTTTAATTTTCATATAAAAAAGACTGTTTTTGGTCGGATAATAAGCCTTTCGCAAGATTTTTAATGAAAAATTGCACAAAAAGAGCGAAAAACTATTGCTTATTCAGCGAAAATACTCTATAATATTAGCGATAGCGCAGATGGCGCAAAATCATTAAAATAAAAGAGAGGTATGAAAAATGAAAATCAAAAGATTAATTGCAGGCATACTTGCAGCAGCAACCTGTGTAGCAGCAATGGCAGGCTGCAGCAATTCAACCGGCGGCAAGCTGATAATGGCTACAGAACCCGGTTTTGCTCCTTATGAATACACCAGCGGAAATGATGTTGTAGGTATCGATGTTGATATCGCAAACGAGATAGCTAAAGAGCTCGGCATGGAGCTTGAGGTTCAGACTATGGACTTTGACGGTGCGCTTCTTGCAGTACAGCAGGGCAAGGTTGACTTTGCGGCTGCAGGTATCTCGGTTACTCCCGAGCGTCAGGAAGTAATGGACTTCTCTATCGAATACGCTACATCAAAGCAGGTTATCGTTGTACAGAAGGGCAACGAGACCATCAAAGGACCTGACGATCTCACAGGCAAGAAGATTGCCGTTCAGATGTCAACAGTTGCAGACTTCTATGTTACAGACGATCTTAAGATGGAGCCTTCACGCTATACAAAGTATGTACAGGCGGCAGAAGACTTAAAGAGCAACAAGGTTGACTGCATAATCATGGACGAGCTTCCTGCAAAGGAAATGGTAAAGGCTAACGATACACTTACAATCGTTGAGAAGGAAGTATTTACAGATAAGTATGCTCTTGCATTCAAGAAGGGCAACACAGAGCTTGAAGAAAAGGTAAACAAGGTTCTTCAGAAGCTGATTGACGACGGCAAGATAAACGAGTTTACTATCAATCACACAACCGGTGCAGATGACAGCGCTGAGAGCAAGGCTGAATAATTGAATAATAAAGGGCGGTAATCGGGACTTTGATGAAGCTGATTGAAAGCTGTCGTGAGTTTCCCGTTTACCGTCCGTCTTTTGTTAGACGGAGGGAACGAATTGGACTTTTTTACTGGTATCTGGGACGCTATAGACAAGGCGCTTATCAGAGAAAACCGTTATGAGTTCTATCTCAGCGGTATAGGAAATACTCTTCTTATATCTTTATTTGCGGTAATGCTCGGTTTTCTTATCGGTGCTTTTGTTGCGGTTATTAAACAGCTGTGCAGCAAAAAGCGTGGACTTGGCTGGATAGCAAAGATATGCGACTTTTATGTATTCGTTATAAGAGGTACTCCCGTACTTGTACAGCTGCTGCTTATAAACGCTGTGCTTTTCAACTACAGAGGAGCTAACGCAATTGTAGCCGCTGTAATGTGCTTTGGCATAAATTCGGGCGCATATGTAGCGGAGATAGTCCGTGCCGGAATAGAATCCATAGACAAAGGACAGACAGAGGCAGGCAGATCACTGGGTCTCGGCGCAGGTCAGACAATGTGGCTTATTGTTTTGCCTCAGGCTATAAAGAACATACTTCCTGCGCTGGGCAACGAGTTTATCGTGCTTGTTAAAGAGACGTCCATAGCAGGCTATATAGCCGTTACCGATATCACAAAGGCGGCGCAGTATATAGGTTCAAAGACATACGACCTCATCACGCCTTTGCTTATTGCGGCGGTATTCTATCTGATACTTGTTTTCATACTGACAAAGCTCCAGAAGCTGCTTGAAAGGAGGCTTGGCAAGAGTGATAGACGTTAAGGACCTCCACAAGTCGTTCGGTGACCTTCACATACTCAACGGCATCAATGAGCATATTTATAAAGGCGAAAAGGTGGTAATAATCGGACCTTCCGGTTCGGGCAAGAGTACCTTTTTAAGATGCCTTAACCTTATGGAAACGCCGACAAGCGGAGAAATAATCATAGAGGGCGACTGCATTACCGCTCCTAAGGCAAATGTCAATCTGATAAGAAGAAAGATGGGAATGGTATTTCAGCACTTCAATCTGTTCCCTCATCTTACTATAAAAAACAATATTACACTTGCACCCGTGAAGCTCGGCATTATGACTAAGGCAGAAGCCGATGCGGAAGCGATGCGACTGCTCAATCGTGTAGGACTTGCCGATAAGGCGGACGCTTATCCTCAGCAGTTATCGGGCGGACAAAAACAACGTATAGCGATAGTTCGTGCGCTTGCTATGAAGCCGGATGTGATGCTTTTCGACGAGCCTACTTCCGCACTCGATCCGGAGATGGTAGGCGAGGTACTCGACCTTATGAAACAGCTTGCCGACGACGGTATGACTATGATAGTGGTAACGCATGAGATGGGATTTGCCCGTGAGGTTGCCTCCCGTGTAATGTTTATGTCTGAGGGACTTATAGTAGAGCAGGCTCCTCCCGATGAGTTCTTCTCAAATCCCAAGCACCCCAGACTGAAAGACTTTTTATCAAAAGTGCTTTAATTCTGAATTTGCGGCAGGCGGTTATGCGTCTGCCGTTAAAGCTGATATTATGTGATTTATAATTTTGCTCAGGAGGGCTTATGAGAAACTTTGACGGATTTTACAGAGGAATAAACCTCGGCGGCTGGATATCCCAGTGCGGACCGAATTACAACGAACAGCACTATATGTCTTTTGTTACGGAAGACGATATCAAAAAGATAGCCGATATGGGACTCGATCATGTGCGCATGCCTGTAGATTATAATGTCATCCAGACAGAAGACGGCGAGCTTATCGAAAGCGGTATGAAGCACATCGAAGACTGCGTAAACTGGTGCAAAAAGTACGGTCTGAATATTCTTATTGACCTGCACAAGACCTGCGGTTATATCTTTGACGATCCCGACTACTGCGGATTCTTTGACGATGAGAAGCTGCAGAATCAGTTCGTATATCTTTGGCAGAAGCTGGCAGAGCGTTATGGAAATGACGAGCATATAGCTTTTGAGCTTCTCAACGAGATAACCGAGGCAAGATTTGCGGACAAGTGGAACGAAATCGCAAACCGTACCGTGAAAGTGATAAGAAAGATAGCCCCCACTACAAAGATAGTTATCGGCGGCATTTTCAACTCTTCCATTTTCGGCGTAACAAAGCTTGATATAGAATGGGACGAGAACATTGTTCTTACTTTCCATTGCTACAATCCGCTTGTGTTCACACATCAGGGAGCGCCGTGGGTAGACAGGCTTGCACCCGACTACAGAACCTCCTTCCCTCAGACCGTAGCAAAGCTGAGAGCAGACAGCAAAAAGTATTTCGGCAATGATTTTGACTCCGAATTTGAGGGCATAGACGAAGGAACGGTAGACAGCGGTTATTTTGTAAAGATGTTCAAGGTTGCGACCGATGTTGCCGAGAAGCTCGACCTGCCTATTTACTGCGGCGAGTACGGCGTAATTGATGTTGCAGATACCGAGGGAACGCTGAACTGGTTCAAGATGATAAATGAAGCGTTTGAAAAACTGCATATAGCTCGTGCCGTATGGTCATACAAGAAAATGGATTTCGGCATAACCGATGAGCATTATGCACCGATATATGATGAGCTATTAAAGCTGTTATAATAATCAGAGCCTGAGGGACATTACTCTCAGGCTCTTTTTATAGCACGGCCGTATATCGCTTTAATATGAGCTTTCGTTGAATCTATTATCGGTACCGACACATCGCCGTACTTTATCATAAGCGGAATTTCGGTACAGCCAAGCAGTAAAGCGTCAGCGTTTGCAGAAGCTATATATTTTTCGGCGAGAGCTGTCATTTTCGCTTTATCTTCGGGTAAGCGCTATTTTTTTGTAATAATGCAAGGTTTACAAGCCCCATGTAATATTCAACGGTTGAGGCAGGACCCAGCCCGCCCATAAGTCCTATTTTTTTAGTTTACGCCGCCTTTCTTAAAGCTGTCTTCTATTTGCTGTCTTGTTTTTTCGAGTATAGCTTCGGTGTCGTTGCCGTAGATATCGATCCCTTCGGCGCTGAAAAAAGATGCTTTTTCTATGCCGAACATTACGCACATATCTCTGATATAGCTTTCGGCCGAATTCTTATCGCCGATATATCCGCCTGCTGTAGTAATATAGCATAGCTGTCTTGCTCGGCACATTGATACACATTCACCCTTTTCATAGCGGAAGGTAAGTGAGTTTACGCAGATGTGTTCAAAAAACACCTTGACCGATGACGGAAAAGAGCAGTCCCAGTAGGGCGCACCGATAAGTATTGCGTCTGCTTCGGCAAACGCTTTTGCGGCAAAATATCTGTCGGAGGAAAAGTCATTGTCAGCTATATCCTTGTCACGCTGAACCAGCATTTCGTAGGAGAAGCTTCTCATATCGGATTTTATCGGATCTATCTCGGTTATTTCGACATCACATTGCTCGCTTAAGAGCCTTATGTATTCTTTACACAGGGCGAGAGTCCTTGACTGCGGACGAACGCAGGCGTTAACAAATAAAAGCTTCATATTTCCTCCTTAATTTTTCAGCAGAGCTTTTTTCTGCTTATGGTCGGGCATATATTTCTCCAGCTCTTTATAGAAATCTGCACTGTGGTCTGCGTGAAGAAAATGCGTGAACTCGTGTGCAACAACATATAGGCAGGCAGGAAGTGTTCGCTCCATAAGCCGCACGCTGAATGTAAGTATATTCTTTGACGGTATACAGCTTCCCCATCTTGAGCGCATATTTTTCACCTTTATTATAGGAAAACTGCCCACATATCTGTAAAAATATTCGTCATACGCTTTGCGGCACAGCTTTGTCATAAGCGCTAAGCATTGCTCCTTCAGCCATTTGCCATACACCTTTTGTATAAGTGCCTTATTCTCGGTATCGGTAACGCCGACGGTAATTATACCGCCGTTTTCCGTAACGGAGTTTTTGTCGGCTTTAGTTATATGCAAAGTGTAGCTTGTACCGAGCAGAGTCAGCTTTTCACCGCTTGTAAAAGTGATTTTCTCTTTTGCTTTCTGCAAGGTGTATTTGTCTATGGCGTTTAAAATGCATTCCGCTTTTTCCTGCATAAAACGCTCTATTTCCTTAACTGAAACACGGCTGTTTGCGGATACGCTGACAGAGCCGTCTGTTCTTATGCGTATATTAAGATTCTTCACCCGTTTTCTGTTAAGTTCGTAAGTTATTTCTCTATTGCAAAGAACTATCGTTCTTTTCATTTTCGCTTTTCCTTTCTTATGAAAGGCTCGTTTACTGCTAAATCGGTCAGCAGTCTGTATTTCTCGGGACGGCGGAATGCGTTAGCGTGAACTTCCTTTTTTCTGTATTCTCTTATATCGTCAATAGGAAAGTCGGCAAGGCGCATAAACATATCCGAAAAAACGCACTGCCGTCGGCATTGGCAGTGCGTCGTTATCAAAACATATTACTCGATGCTGTCACTCTCATCTGAAGTTTCATCCGAAGCAAATACCGAGCATTCTATCGAAGTTTTCTTTATTCCGTATTCACCGTCAAACAGCGGTTTTCCCCATTCGGGATTGAGGTCTGTTCCTGCCCAGTCACGGGTGATGTCAAGATAATTAACATCGTCTCCGTTTCCTTTCCAGGACCATGCGAGATAACCGATATTCTTCTCGGTGGAGTACTGCATAATCGTCTCTTCGTCAACATTTCCGTCAGTATGCTTATTGCCGAATTCGCCGATAAGCAGGCACAGATTCTTGCTGATTGCTGTATCGATAGTGTTCTTGATGATTGCTTCGTTCTTGCCTGCCGTACCGTACATATGAACTGCGAACATCGTGTTCTTATCGGGATCGGCATCAAGTATCTCGTTTCCGTATTTCAGAACGCTGTCGGCACACTGTCCCCAGCCTGCGCTGTCAACAATGAGCGTGTTTTCAAGTCCTGCTTCTCTAAGCTTTTTAACAGCGGACAGATATGCGTCACGCCATACTTCAAGGTCTTGATATCCACCATACCACTCGTTAGCGATGTTTACTATTACATATGCCTTATTCTTGTTGAGCAGGTCCTTCATCTCTATCCAGTAGTCAACTGCGTGCTCAAGGTACGAGACATCATTCATTCCTGCACCGTCGTGTATCTCTAAAACTGCAACGAGCTTATTGTTCTTGCAGTTTTTGATAAGGCTCTTGAGTTCGGCTCTTGTCACCTTGTCCCACTGGTCGCCGTCGGAGAGAACAAGACGGACAGTATTACAGCCGTTATACTTTATGCCTTCAAGGGCGTTTTTGGTGTCGTCTTTGAACCATGAGTAAGCGTGATTAACGCCTCTCATAACAAATTCGTTTCCAAAGCCGTCAATAAGCTTTGTTCCGTCTACCTTGAAGCCTTCGGGCTCGGGTGCGGCGGGAGCTGACGATTCTACTGCCGATGATGTATCGGAACTTACCGCCGGTTCGCTGCTGCAGGCAACCGTGAAAATACATACTGCAAAAAGCAGGATAGCTATAGCAATTTTCTTCATATTTTTTCCTTCCGTAACACAATTTGTTGAATTGGTGAAATAAATTAATCTCATTATACTAAATCCGGAGCTAATTGTCAATAACTATATTTTTGCATAGAAAACCGTATGCAGTAAAGCATATGCGATTATTTCGCAATTACGGAGAAATTAATAATATCCCCTTGCGGTTGCACTCTTTTTGTGTTACAATATTTATGTCATTTGAAAGATGACTGAAATTACGGAGGTAAATATAATGAAATACGCAAAACCATTATCGGCATTATGCGCATTTGCGCTTGTTTCCTGCATGATATCGGGATGCACTACCACAAATAATTCATCGGAGGGAAATATGACATCATCACAGATTTCACAGACAGAAGAGAGCTCGCAACAGCTCAGTTCAGAAGCCGAAACAGGTACTACAGCGGTACTGACAGCAGATACCGCAAAGCTTGTCGGCAGAACCTATCTCGATGACGATACGCTCTGGGCGGCTTTTTCGGGAGCAGGAGCAGAATTTGTCTATACAGGCAAGAAGCTTGAAATAACTATAGTTGGCGACAATGCGGCTACCGCAGGTAACGCAGATAATTATGCAAGGGTAGCGGTATATGTAGATGGCGAGAGAGTCGTTGACGATATGCTGGATAGCAAGGAAAAGACCTATACCGCATTTGAAAGCGACGAGGCGAAAAGCGTTACGGTTCAGATAATAAAACTGTCTGAATGTGCAATGTCCACTTTCGGAATAAAGCCCATAAAGCTTGCCGAAGGCGAGAAGATAGAGCCTACAGCGGCAAAGGATCTTAAGATAGAATTTATAGGCGACTCTATTACCTGCGGCTACGGCGTAGATGACGAGGACAAGGAGCATCACTTCAAAACCTCGACAGAAGATGTTACAAAAGCATATGCCTACAAGACCGCACAACAGCTCAACGCCGATTACAGCATGGTATCAATAAGCGGATACGGAGTTATCTCCGGCTATACTGCCAACGGAAAGAAAGTTGAGGCACAGACCATTCCTCAGTATTATGACAAACTGGGATTCTCTTATAACAAATTTGCCGACAGCGTGGAGGTAGCTTCTCTTGAGTGGGATTTCAGTAACTATACTCCCGATGTGATTGTAATAAATCTCGGCACCAATGACGCTTCATACGCAAAGACTAATGAGAAGAAGGCTGAATTTGAAGAAGGATACATAGAGTTCTTAAAGAAGGTGCGCTCACATAATCCCGATGCGTTCATCTTTTGTTCATACGGCGTAATGGGAGTGGATATCGCAACGAACATAAGGAATGCTATTAAGGAATACACAAATCAGACAGGCGATGAGAAAATTCAGTACTGTAGACTTGAGATGCAGAACGAAGCAGAGGACGGTATTGCGGCAGACTGGCATCCGTCGGCAAAAACACATGACAAGTGTGCCGAGCAGGTTGTAGCTAAGATAAAAGAGTGTTATCTTGATAAAGAATAAACGGTAACTGTAAGAAAAAGCCCCGAAGAGATTTTTAATCTTTTCGGGCTTCAGCTTGTCGAAAAAGTCTATTTTTTAATAAGTAGAACAAATTCTCTATCCCTAACCCCAACCCCTTCCCCTCGGGAAGGGGCTTGTTATCGGGGGCTGCCGCCCCTGCGACCTTGCTTGGGGCTTCGCCCCAAACCCCATTTATTTTTTTCAAAGAGGTTTTTCTACAGTCTGAAGCCCCAAAGAGATTTTCAATCTTTTCGGGACTTTGCTGTATTATAGGTTAGTTGATTATTATTCCGTCGGTTGAGATCGTAACTACCTGCCAAGGGATGAATTTTCCGCTTGCCATCAGCGCACTTTTAGCGGCATTTTCCAGTCCTTTGCAGCAAGGCACTTCCATGCGGACAACGGTCAAACTTTTGATATCGTTTTTAGAAATAATCTGCGTCAGCTTTTCGGTATAATCGCCTTCATCCAGCTTCGGACAGCCGATAAGCGTGATGTGATCACGGATAAACTCATTATGGAAGCTTCCGTAGGCAAATGCCGTGCAGTCAGCGGCAATAAGAAGATTTGCGCCGTTAAAATACGGAGCATTGATCGGCACAAGCTTTATTTGGACAGGCCATTGTGAAAGCTGACTTTGAATATTATCGTACTGCTTTTGTGTAACTTCACGAGAAATTGCTTTTGAATGTGTTCCGGGACATCCGCAAGGAAGAGTGCCGTGCGTTTTTGCCGCATTTTGCGCCTTTGCAGCCTTTACAGCCTCTTCGTTGTAAGCCGGTGCTTCACGCTCTTCAAAAGAAATCGCATTTGTCGGGCAGGCAGGAAGACAATCGCCGAGACCGTCACAGTAGTCCTCACGAGTTAACTTCGCCTTGCCGTCAATCATTTGAATAGCGTCCTCGTGACAGGCCGCCGCACAAGCACCGCATCCATTGCATTTTTCTTCATTGATTTTTATTATTTTTCTGAACATTTTCTTTTCCTCCTGTTTGTTTAACAATGTTACAACTTGATTATACTATAATCAGCCTGTAAAAGATATTGAATTTTCAACAAAAGGAGAAAAATGAAAAATTATTTTAGTATTCTGCACAATTGTTCGCTTTTTAATCGGATTGAGGACAAGGAGCTTTGCGAAATGCTCGGTTGTTTTAGTGCAAAAGAATACAGCTATAAGAAAGGTGAAACTATATTCGCCGAAGGAAATAAAGCAAAATATATCGGCATTGTTCTTAAAGGAAGCGTTCAGGCGGTGAGAGTGGATTATTACGGCAATCGCAGTATTGTGACAAACATAGAACCGCCGCAGTTGTTCGGCGAAGCCTTTGCCTGTGCCGAACTGAAATCGCTGCCGGTTGATGTAGTTGCCGCAGATGATACGGAGATACTGTTAATAGACGCACAGCTTATCGCTCATCCGTGCAAAAACGCCTGTCACTTTCACTGTCAGACAATTTCAAATCTTCTTTCTATAGTTGCAAAGAAAAATCTTGTTTTGAATCAAAAAATTGAGATTACTTCAAAACGCACCACAAGAGAAAAGCTGATGGCATACCTGCTATTACAGGCTAAAGAGGCGAAAAGCCGTACTTTTACCATTCCGTATGACCGTCAGGAGCTTGCCGACTATCTTGAAGTGGATAGAAGCGGACTTTCTGCGGAAATCAGCAAGCTCAGAAAAGAAAAAGTGCTTGAATGCAGACGGGGTACCTTTACCTTGCTGTAAATTCAAACTTGCGTTATTCATTATCTGAGTTATATGTTTCACTCGGTGCGTTAGGAACGAATTACATTGAAAAAACACTACCGTCAAATTCCTATGTTGAATTAATCTGAAACGGGTATCATTAATGAAATATTTGCCTTGCGGCAAATATGAAATAATCCTTACGGATCATGAAATATTCGGCTTGCGCCGAATGCGAAATAAAATTCGTTCCTTCATATGCCTCAGGCATATTTCATACGCAAAGCGTATTTCACATTGCGTAGCAATATTTCACTCGTTCCGTTAGGAACGAATTTCATTGAAAAAGACGATTGCCGAAGCAATCGTCTTTTTTTGGTGGGAGCGGGTGGATTCGGACCACCGAAGCGAAACGCAACAGATTTACAGTCTGCCCCCTTTGGCCACTCGGGAACACTCCCAAATATTTAGTTAAAAAATGGAGCTGGTGGACGGACTCGAACCCCCGACCTGCTGATTACAAATCAGCTGCTCTACCAACTGAGCTACACCAGCTTATTCTGTCAACCGACGCATTCTATTATAACAAATCAGAAAGCGTTTGTCAATACTTTTTTTAAATTTTTTGAAAGTTTTTTGAAACGTTCTGATTTATTTGCACCGTTGCAACAGATAATATTCTATCATAATATAAAGCGTTTGTCAACAGTTTTCGTGAAAATATTTTGTTTTTTTGCGCCGAAATGCCGTTATCAGCTGTTTTTCTTGTTACTGTCGATGTTACAGAGCTTTGTACAGTACTTGTCTATCTCTTCCTCAAGCTCACGGGCGGTAATGTCATCTACCAGCATACTGCGCAGTTTATTATACAGCGCATCTCCTTTATCCTTTCTTAATTCGGGCTGACGTATATATGAAGTTCTTATAGTGCGCTCGCTCGGTATTTCCGGCAGACTGCGGTCAACATTGCGTATATAATGCGGTGCTATCTGACTGCTTCTGAGGGTGGCAAGGGCACTATCGGCGTTTCTGCCGTAAAGCACTCTGTACAGCGAGTCGCACTTGCAAAGTGCAAGTATCATCTGAGGCGACGGAGCTATACCGTACAAATTGGCAAGCGAGATAGTGTAGTCCTGAAGCTCGGCAAATTTATCATAGCTGCCGAAACGCATGGTTATGCTGTCGCTTTTTGATATCACAGCAGAGATAGCCTCGCTCACCGCATTGGTTAACTTGTTTGTCGGGCAGATGTCAATAGGGCGACAGTATCTTGAACGGTACTTGCGTATCAATTCCGTCATTTCTGCCGCTGACAAATTAAAATCATCAACAAAGCGTATCATAGAAACATTTGAAAAATCGAATGTCTTTTCAAACATCGCCGTTATCTGAAGCATATCGCTTCCGTGCAGAGCAATCTCGGAGATAATAGGATGCTTTATTTCCGATGCATATTCCGACAGATTTGCAGGCAAAACCACATAAGCAAAGTCAAACGAATTGATATAAAGCAGATCTCTCGGAGAGGTCATACGCAGAATTATCTTTGAAAGGTCGCTTGCAGGAGGGAGCAGTAAAAAAGCGTCTGTAACCATCTCAATATATGATGCGCCGAACTCACGGAGAGATTCGATATAAGCTACAAGATGCTCAGGACGAGCGTTTTCGGAAAATTCAGCGTCGCAAAGGCTGTTTTCGATAATATTTACTTTCACTTTATCACCCCTTCAAAGCTGTATGTATATTGTACCACACACAAATTAAAATTTCAATAGGGCAAAAGCTTGACATATTTACTGCAATATGGTAGGATAATATGATAAATGGATGAAAGGAGCAAATAATTTGCTTGAATTTCAGGATATAAAATGGGAACTGCCAAGCGGCGAACCTATTATAAAAGGAATTAGCTGTAAGCTGAACAGCCGTCTTACCGTAATTACAGGTCCCAACGGCGGCGGTAAAACATCACTCGCAAAGCTGATTGCAGGCGTTGAAAAGCCTACATCGGGAAAGATAATTTTTAACGGAACGGATATAACCGATATGGATATAACCGAGCGTGCAAAGCTGGGAGTAGCTTACGCATTCCAGCAGCCTGTCCGTTTTAAAGGTCTTACCGTAAAAGACCTGCTTGAGCTTGCGGCAGGAGGACAGCTCGGGCATTCTGAGCTGTGCGCGCTTCTGGGCAAAGTCGGACTCTGTGCAGAAGAATATATCAACAGAGAGATGAACGGCGCACTTTCGGGCGGCGAAGCGAAAAGAATAGAGATAGCTACGGTTCTTGCAAGAAACGCAAAGCTGTCGGTATTTGACGAACCCGAGGCAGGTATCGATCTTTGGAGCTTTTCAAGGCTTGTTGAAACCTTTGAAGAGATAAGAAACGGCACAACAGGCTCGCTTGTGATTATTTCCCACCAGGAGAGAATACTGTCGATAGCCGATGAGATAGTAGTTGTAGCAGACGGCGTTATACGCACATCGGGAAGAAGAGAAGAAGTGCTTCCGAAACTGCTCGGCGGAGAATTTACCTGCAGATGCCCGCAGAGAAAAGGAGACAGCTGCAAATGAGCAATATTATGGATGTCAATTTCAACGCTACTACAGCCGATATGCTGAAAGTAATATCGGAGTATGACGATGTGACCGGCTTCAAAGGTGCATATAATATCCGTGAGGACAGCAAGTGCGCCGGAAGAAAGTCATCGGAGAATATCACCATCGAGTCAAAGACCGACAAACCCGGAATCAATATAAAAGTAAAGCCCTTTACCGTCGGAGAAACGGTATATATCCCTGCGTGCGTAACGCACAGCGATGTTGACGACCTTGTATATAACGATTTCTATATAGGCGAGGGAGCAGATGTTGTAATTGTGGCAGGCTGCGGCGTACACAGCGACGGTGAAGAGCAGGCAAGGCATAACGGCATACACCGCTTTTTCCTTGAAAAAGGTGCAAGAGTGCTTTACAAGGAAAAGCATATAGGAACGGGAAAAGGCAAGGGACTCAAAAGGATAGATCCCGTTACCGACTGCGTTCTGGGCGAGGATTCTTATCTTGAGATGGATACTGTACAGCTAAGAGGAGTTGACAGCTCGGTAAGAACTATATCGGCTGTGCTTGACAAGGGCGCTAAGATGATAGTTCGTGAGAGAATTATGACAGATAACGATGAAGAGGCTGTGACAAAGTTCAATGTAAAGCTGAACGGCGATGACAGCGGAGCAGACCTTGTATCACGCTCGGTAGCAAGAGGCAATTCCCACCAGGCTTTCTATTCTGTTGTAGAAGGAAACAGCCGCTGTACAGGACATTCTGCGTGCGACGCCATACTTGCGGATAACGGCAGGGTAGACGCTCAGCCTGCGCTGAATGCGGCAAATGCCGACGCCGAGCTTATTCACGAGGCGGCAATAGGCAAGATTGCAGGCGAACAGATACTGAAGCTCTGCTCGCTCGGACTTACAAAAGAAGAGGCGGAAGAGAAAATAATCGAAGGCTTCCTTAAATAACAGCTATTCCCGTACCGATACGGTACGGGAATTCA